>JAAXZI010000208.1 GCA_012719955.1 Phycisphaerae bacterium
CAGGGTTCAGGAGGGGCGTCTCGCCCGCGCTTCGGGGGGCGGGCATCTTGCCCGCCTGATCTGCCGGACCCGTCACGGCGATGGCGGCCGGGGGCTTGGGCCGGTGTTGCGGGAGGTTCCTGGCGGGGGTAGATTGACGCCCAAGGCGCCAGGCAATGGGCGGGGGGACCAAAGGAGAGCGAAGGGGCATGCGCTTCATTCACACCTCGGACTGGCATTTAGGCCGCCTCTTTCATGGAGTCCACCTCACCGAAGACCAGAGTATCGTTCTGGAGCAACTGCTCGACCTGGTGCGCGACGTTCGTCCCGATTTCATGGTGATTGCCGGCGATCTGTACGACCGGGCGGTTCCGCCGCCGGAGGCGGTTGAGCTGCTGGACGAGGTCTTCTGCCGGCTGGTGCTCGATCTGAAGGTGCCGGTGGTGGCGATTGCCGGAAACCATGACAGCCCCCAGCGGCTCGAATTCGGCTCGCGGCTGTTGCGCCGGCACGGGTTGCATCTGTACGGCACGTTGTCGGATCGGGTGGGCTGCGTGGAGTTCAAGGATAACGACGGGCCGGTGCGGGTGTATGTACTGCCTTACGCGGAGCCCGCGTATGTCCGGCAATGCCTGGGGAACGAAGACATTCGCACGCACGATGCGGCCATGCGCGAGCTGGTCGGGCAGATCTGTAACGGCACGGGGCCAGAGGGAACGGCTCCGGCGGGGGGGCGCAGCATTCTGGTCGCCCACGCCTTTGTGGCCGGGGGAACCAGCTCGGACTCGGAACGGCCGTTGTCGGTAGGGGGCTCGGGGTGCGTGGATGGGGCCTGCTTTGACGGTTTCAGCTACGCGGCGCTGGGGCACCTGCACTTCCCCCATGCCGTGGGTCGCGAGGAGCTGCGCTACAGCGGATCGCTGATGAAATACTCATTCGGCGAATCCGGGCACAGGAAGTGCGTGAACGTGGTTGAGATGGACGCGAAGGGGGCCTGCCGGGTGGAGGCTGTCGAGTTGAAGCCGCGGCGGGACGTACGGCGGCTTTCGGGAACGCTGGAGCAACTGCTGGCCGGGTCGGGGGATGGGGAGAATCGCGAGGATTACCTCGAGGTGACGCTGGAAGACCGGGGGATGGTTTACGACGCGATGGGGCAGCTTCGGAAGGTGTATCCGAACGTGCTGCACGTCCGGCGGGCGATGACCGGGGGCGATGGGCCGGCCGTGGCGGGTGAGGCCCGGGCACGCGAGACCATCGAGGAGACGTTCGCGGCGTTTTTCAAGTATGTGACTGACAAACCCCCGTCGGAGGAGGAGACGGAGGCGTTTGCGTCGGTGGTGGAGGGGCACCAATGAAGCCGCTCAAGCTGGTGATGCAGGCGTTTGGGCCTTACGCCGGCCGGCAGGAGCTGGATTTTTCGTTATTGGGCGACCTGCCGTTGTTTCTGATCTACGGGCCGACCGGGTCGGGCAAGACGACGATTCTCGATGCGATGTGTTTTGCCCTCTATGGCGAAACCTCCTCCGGGCAGGAGCGCCCGGGGCGGCAGATGCGCAGCCACCACGTGCGCAACGCGATCCTGACGGAGGTGGTATTTGAATTTGCTCTGGGCCAGCGGCGGTACCGCGTGGAGAGGCGCCCGGAGCAGGAGCGGCCCAAGCAGAAGGGCGAGGGGCTGACCACCGAGCCGGCGGCGGCGGAGCTGTATGCCCTCTCGGACGAGGGGGAAAAGGTGCTGGCTTCCGGCTGGGTCAAGGTGACCAGGCAAATCGAGGAGTTACTGGGATTTCGAGGGGAACAGTTCCGGCAGGTGGTGGTGCTGCCGCAGGGACGCTTCCGCGAATTCCTGGTGGCCAAGTCCGCGGATCGCGAGGAGATCCTCAAGAGGCTGTTTCGGACGGAGCGCTACACGGCCATCCAGGAGTTGCTGAAGGCGGCGGCGAAGAAACTTCACGAGCAGTTGGAGTTCATCGAGGCCGAGTGCGGCGCGCTGCTCGGTCAATACAAGGTGGAGAGTGTTCAGGAGCTCGAGGAGCTCAAGGCCCAGTATCAGGCGGATCTGGCCGCGCAGGGCAAGAAACGCAAGCAGTTGGCCGAGGACCTGGAAAAGGTACGGGAAGAGCTCAAGCGGGCGCAGGAGGCCCAGGCCAGGCTCGATGAGCTGGCCTCTGCCCGCTCGGGGCTGCAGGCTCTTGAGACCCGGTGCGGCGAATTTGACCGCAAACGAGAGGAGCTGAACCGGGCGCGGAAGGCCCTGGCTTTGTCGGAGGCGGAATCGGCCTTGCGCAAGCTGCAGGAGGCGGCACGGCAGGCCGAGTCGGCCCGGGCCGGAGCTGAGCGTGGGCTCAAAGAGGCGGAGACGGCCAGCCGTGAAGCCCAGTCGGCGCTGGCCCGCGAGCAGGGCCGCGAGCAGGAACGCAAGGATGCCCAGGCCGAGGAACTCCGGCTTGCCGATCTGGGCGCGAAGGTGCGGTCGTTTGAGGAGCTGGCCGCGAAAGTCCGCATGGCCGAGACAACGCTGGAGACCTGCCGGCGGCGGTGCGAGGAGATCCAGCGCAAGTTGGAGACCACCGCGCAGCGGCTGAGGCACGGCAGGGAAGAGCTGATTCGACTGGAGGGGCTGGCGGGGGCCTTGGCCGGGCACCAGGCGCGCGCCCGGCAAGCCGAGCAGGCACTCAAGGATCGCAGGCAGCTTGACCAGGAAGCCGGCCGGCTTGCACAAGATCGAGCCACAACGACGCGGCTTGCCCAGGCGTTGAAGGACGCGGAATCGGCGCTTGTACAGGCCCAGCACAAGCTCAAAGCGTTTGAGGAGGCATGGACGGCCGGTCAGGCGGCGCTGCTGGCGCGGAGCCTTGAAGCGGGCCGGCCGTGTCCGGTCTGCGGTTCGACGGAGCATCCGCATCCCGCGCGTTCGGACGAACCGCTGGTGACACAGGAAGCGGTCAAAGCGGCGCGCGAAAGCGCGAAGGCTTCCCAAGAGAAGGTAGAGGCCGCCCGGCGGAAGCTGGATCAACACGAGCTGGCGGTCGAAAGCCGCGAGCGCACGATTCGAGATCTTCAGGGCCGGCTGGGCGAGTGGGGCGCCGTCCCGGTGGCGGAGCTTGAAACGCAGTTTCAGGCGGCCGTGGCACAGGTGAAGGCCGCGGAGGGGGCCTCCGGGCGGATCGCGGCTCTGCGGAACGAGATCGACCAACTGGCCGGCCAGGAAGAGCGTTTCAACCGCGAATTGGCCGAGGCCGAAGAGGTGGCCGGCAAAGCCAACGAAGCCCTGCAGGCGTTGAAGGCCGAAGCGCAGGTGTACGAGCGGGAGATTCCGGAAGGCTTGCGCAGCCAGGCGGCGCTGGCAGCCGCTCAAGCGAAGGCATCGGATCGACGGCGTCAATTGGAGGCTGTGCTCAAGTCGGCCGAGGACGTGGCTCGATCCGCGGCGGAACGGCTGGCCGGATGCCGGGCGGCCCTGGAGGCTGCGAAGGCGAATGCCGAAACCGCCCGGCGGCAGGTTGCTCAGGCGCGCGACGAATTCGAAGCGAAGCTGACCGCCGAGGGCTTTCGTGACGAGGCGGACTACCTCAACGCCGAGCGAGACCGGCCGCAGATCGACCTCCTGGATGGGGAGATCCAGGCGTTCCAGGATGCGCTGGCCGCGGCCCGGGGCAGAATACAAACCGCCGAGCAAAAAGCTCGCGGCCTTGCACCACCCGATTTGAAGGGGTTACGAGCTCGCGTGGACGAAGCCGACACCCTGCACCAGCAGGCGATTGAAGACGAGGCCCGATTGTCTGAACGGCTGCGCGAGTTGACCGAGGCGTTGAAGCTGCTGGCGGATAAGGATCGCCAGCGCGACGCCCTGGCACAGAAATATGCCGTCTATGGTCATATCGCCAATGTGGCCAACGGCGATAATGCGCAGAAGCTCACGCTGCAGCGATTCGTCCTGGGGGCCTTGCTCGACGAGGTGCTTGCGGCGGCCTCGGTCCGGCTGACACGCATGAGCAAAGGCCGGTTCCTGTTGCGGCGGACAGAAGACGTGACCCACGGCAATCGCGGCGCCGGGCTGGACCTGGAGGTGGAGGACGCCTACACCGGCACGGCACGCGGCGTGGCGACCCTTTCCGGCGGGGAGAGCTTCCAGGCGGCCCTGGCCTTGGCACTGGGGCTGGCCGACGTGGTGCAGGCCCGCGAGGGTGGAACGCGGCTGGACGCGGTTTTCGTGGACGAGGGCTTCGGCAGCCTGGATCCGGAGGCGCTGGAACTGGCGATGAACACGCTGCTGGACCTTCGCCGCGAAGGCCGGCTGGTAGGCATCATTTCGCACGTGCCGGAGCTGCGCCAGTGGATCGACGCCAAGCTGGAAGTGACCGCCACCCAGACCGGCAGCTCCGCCCGGTTTGTGCTCGGGTGAGGACCCTCGGGCCACACCTACCCATCTATGCTCCCCTGAGATTGGCACTTGCGGCGACGGTAACTTTCCCGTAGCATATCCTCAGTATTACGATTTCGTAATACGTAACACTGACGCCATGCCGTCCGGCCGAAAGGTAGCGGATACCTCAAGACCGGCCGGCTGTGCACCAGATGAGAGGAAGGGACGGATATGCGCGGGAGCGGATTACCGGTTTGGGCTGCTGCGGCTGCGATAGTGCTGGCGCAGGGGGCGGGTTCGGTATGGGCGGAATGGGCGGAACCGGACTGGGAGAGCATGGGGTATACGCCTCATTCGGTCTATCAGGCCGTGGATACCAACGGCATGGGGACGTTCCGGACTTTTGTCCCGGTGAAGATGCGTGGCGTTATTCTCAACCGCGCCGAGGACATGCTGGACACCCGTCCGGGGGCGAATCCGGGCATGGGCGGACAGTGGCAGGTCTTCGTGCAAACCGATGACCCTGCTGATTTCGGCGGCACCGCAATGTGGCTGGGGCAGAACGTCGGGAAGACCCCCGGCCATGAACACCCCCGGGACAGTTACTCGGACGAAGCGTGGTTGGCGGAGGTTGCGCGGGTGAGCCGCGATCCGGCCACGGGGCGGGCGTTTCGTCCGGGCGACCGGGTGGAGATCCGCGCGCGGGCCCCAGGACTGTTCCGCATCGGCAAGACCAATATCAACGAACAACACAGCATCGACCCGCAGGCCAATTTTGACGTGATTCTGCTGGAGGCCAATGCCGGCCTGCCGGCGCCGCAGGTGGTGACGCTGGCCGATCTGAAGGATGCTTCCGACAAATTCATTTTCGACCAAAGCCGCGCGACCGGCCCCGAGCGCTACCAGGGCACGGTCATAAAGATCGAAAACGTCAGTTTCGTGGACGCCACCGGCTGGCAACCGGAAGGGAAGTTGGTGATCCACGACGGGACGGGACGCACCTTTCCTGTTCTGCTGGGGCGAGGTCAGGGCTTCACCCGGTTCCCGCCACCGGCGGCTCCATTCGACATCATCGGAATCGTGGACCAGGAGGACGAGATCGAAGGGGACGGTTACAAGGACGGCTATCGCCTGTGGGCAATGAATTACGACGGCGAGCAGTTCTTCCTGGAACGCTACGTCAAGCCGGACCTGGATCGCGATACGGACGTGGATGGGCTTGATCTGGAACTCTTTCTGGACTGCGAGACCGGGCCGGCCGTTCCGCAGGACGATCCGGCTTGCCGGAGCGCCGACTTCGACGGGGACGGGGACGTCGATCAGGATGATTTCGGCATCTTCCAGCGCTGCTTCGTCGGGACGGACGGGTTGGTTGATCCGCTTTGCGATCGATGAGGGATCAGAAGATGCGCTGCCGGAGTGCACGCGGTTTCGCGTTGATCGAAGTGCTCGTGGTGGTGGCCGTCCTGGCCCTGCTGGTCGCGATTCTCCTGCCGGCCTTGTCGAAGGCCCGGCTGCGGTCGCGGGTGGTGGCCGTGCATTCGGATCTCCGGCAGATCACGTTGGCCCTGGATGCGTACGCGATGGAGCACAAGGATAAACTTCCAGCCACCCGGCAGTCCTGCGGGACCAACATTCTCTACCAGTTGCCGGTGGAGTTGGCGACCGGCCGGTACCTGCCACGCAGCCCGGACCTGCTCAAGCGGGCCTTCATGGAAGATCCCTTCTGCCCGGGGCAATCGTACCGCTATCGGGCCCCGGGGCCGGTGTGGCAGAACGGGATATTAATGGATTTTCCAGATGTGTCCTGGCGGCCGCGGGCCAATCTCTGGGTGCCCGACGACGTGCCCCAATGCCGTAGCGAAACCGGGCGGTACTACGCCAATTACGCCCACGAGCCGAAGAGCCCGGTCACGTATGCAGTGTGGAGCATGGGGCCGAACATGGATTCGGCCCCCTTTCCCCGCTGGCCGGATGGCACCATTGATGAGGCTCGCTTTCCGCTGCCGAGCCAGTTCTGGTTGACACGGAACGGGCGGGCTTCAGGGTTGATTACCCACTTCAGGACACGGGCGGGCCTGACCTTCACGAGTCCCTGATGGGGTTGACGCAATGAGACTAGGCGTGGGCATAGGGCTAATCCTACTCTTTCTCGTTTCGCTGTTGAGAGAAGAGCAAGATTAGGATCAGGATCTGGGCCGGCTCAACTGCTCTTCGCCGACCGGAATATCTCCCGGACCAGTTGATTGAAGTCCGCCACCGTCCTGGCGATATCGATCCCCAGCGGCAGCCCTGATTTCAGCACTGTTTTGCCGTTGATGACCACCCGTTCGGGGCGTGGCGGCTGGCAGAGGATCAGCGTCCCGAGCGGATCCTGGGCCACAGCGCCGGCCAGGGCGATGTCGTCGGCCCGGTAGAGAACCAGGTCGGCGGCCTGGCCGACCTCGATGCGGCCGAGTTCGGGGCGGTTCAGGACGGCCGCGCCGCCCACAGTGGCCAGGCGAAAGGCGTCGGCGGGGGACAGGGCCCGGACATGCTCGCGGATTCGCTGCACGAGCAGGGCCTGGCGGGCCTCCAGCAGGAGGTTACCGCAGTCGTTGCTGCTGCTGCCATCGACGCCCAGGCCGACGCGCGCGCCGGCGTCCAGCAGGCGGCGGATGGGGGCCATGCCGGAGCCCAGGCGCATGTTGGAGCTGGGGCAGTGGGCAACACCGGTTTGCGTGGCGGCCAGCAGGGCGATTTCCTCTTCGTTGAGATGCACGCAGTGGGCCAGGTAGACGTTGGGCCCCAACCAGCCGTGACGGTGGAGGAACTCGATGGGGCGGACGCCGAACGTCTCCAGGCAATAGCGCTCTTCATCGAGGGTCTCGGCCGCGTGCGTGTGCAGCAGGACGTTGCGTTCGACGGCCATGGCCCGGGTCTGCTCCAGCAAGTCGGCGGAGATGGAGAAGGGTGCGCAAGGGGCGAGGTCGATTCGTCGCATGGCCATGGGCTTGGGGTCGTGATAGCGCTCAATGACGCGGGCGCAATCAGCGAGCACGCTGGACTCGGCCTCGGTGCATTCGTCAGGAGGCAGCCCACCCCCGGAGGCGCCCACGGTCATGCTCCCCCGGCAGGCGTGGATGCGGATGCCGAGGGCGTCGGCGGCTTCGAGCACGGCCTCGATGCTCGCGTCGCGACCGAGCGGGAAGAGGTACTGATGATCGCTGGTGGTGGTGCAGCCGCCCATGAGCAGCTCGGCGATACTGACCGTGGCCGCCTGGCGGAGGGCATCGTAGCCAAGCTCTCGCCAGACGGGATAGAGGGTGGTCAGCCATTCAAAGAGCGTTGCGTTCTGGACCGCGGGCATGCAGCGGGTCAGCGATTGGAACAAATGATGGTGCGTGTTGACCAGGCCGGGGATGAGCAGGCAGTTCCGCCCGTCGATGATCTCGGCAGGCTCCCGGCCGGCCTGGATCTCGAGGGCGTGCTCGATATCGGCTTCGCTGACCAGCCCCATATCGAGGAGAATCTGACCGATGACGCCGTGGCCGGCCTTCTGGCGGTCGAGGGCGGCGACCACCTGCTCGCGGGTGACCTTGCCGAGGCGGATCAGAATGCTGCCCAGCGGGCGGCCGCGATATTCGCCCAGAGACACCAGCAGTTCGTCGGCGGCCCGGGCGTCGTAGCTGGCCGATGGGCCGACATGGGTGATGCGGCCATCCTCGAAAGTGACGGAGGTATTCTCGAGCACGGCGACCTGGTCGCCGCGCGGTGTCACGACAGTGGCATGATCGATGCGCGTTTTCATATCACCAGTTTAATCGATCAACGCCTTTCGTGGCAGATCAGCGCACCACGTAGCAAAACCGGCTGTTGGGCGCCGCATCGCCGTTGACCGTGAACTCCATGATATCGCCTTCGGTCTGCATGTTGTCTGCCCACTTGAAGTTCAGGCGGGGGCGCTCCGCAGAGCCGGCGGGGGCCAGCACGTTGCGCGGAATGGCCAGCTCCAGTTCGTTCCCGCTGACCCGGTAGGGCACCTCGGCTTGAGCCTGCCAGTTCCAGCCGTGTTTCGTTGCCTCCAGGGTGGTATTCCGGTCGTCCTTGACGATGCGATTGACGAGGAAATCGTACCCTTCCCAGCCGGTCTTGGGGTTGGCGTCGGCGTCGATGAACAGCATCATCCAATGCCGATCGCTCGACGGAGTAATGGGCCGGGCGGTACGGGCGTAGAAGTAGATCCAGTCCCGGTCGTAGGCCACCTTCAGCAGCACGAAATCGTTCCGGCCGGTCTTATTTGTGTAGTGTCCCGCCTTGTCGTAGCCGGGGTGGTCGCGATGCACGGTGTCGCCGGGGTCGTCCCGGAACTCCGGCCGGACGTCCCGCCAGTCGGCGAAATCTCCGTCGATCCGGATGGTCCTGGCCGGCCCGGCCTCCGACGCCGGGCGGACGCCCTTGAATCGCCGGATGTTGTTGATCATCTGGAAGTAGTAGTTGTCGCCGTGCCCGCCGCGCATGGGTTCGGCGTCCCGGCTGTATTCCTGGGTGAACTGGTCCACGAACATGACCGGTTCGCGCACGCGGTTGAATTCCGGCAGCCGCATGGCGATCCATTCGTTCCAGCCGGTGATGAAGATGAACTCCGGGTCGATCTTGAGGGCGTGTTCCCATTGCTCGGCGAAGTTCAGGCCGTGCAGCACGGCGTCCGGCCGCTCGTCCTTCTTCCCGTTATGCCAGCTCCGGCCGTAGGTGTTCTTCTCGCTAAAGGCGCACAGCCGCTTGCCGGTGGCGTTCTGGCCCACGCCGACGGTGACCTGCTCCGGCTTGCCCTCCTGGTTGTAGAAGGCGTGCTGGGGGTGGATTTCGAGCCAGCCCCACTGGTCCGGGCCGGTCGGTCCCTGGAAGTAGTCCGGCTGCGGCTTGCGGAAGGTGAAGAAGTCGCGCTGCTCGGGGGTGACTTTGGCCGGGTCGGCCAGGATGAGCGGCTTGCCCTTCCAGTGGAACCACAGCTCGCGATAGCGCCCGGGTTTGTAGAGGTTTTCGTAGAGCTCGGAGGTCACCTTGGCCGGGTCCCAGAAGGGCGTCAGGAAGGCGATTTGCGGCGTCCGACGGCCCTGGCGGCGCAGGTCGGAGAAGACCTCGCAGAGCCGCATGTAGACCTTCTGGTAGGTGACCTGGTTGGTTACGTCGAAGATGATCACGTCAATCCCCGCGTCGGCGAGCATCTGGGCATGTTTCTGGAGCACCCAGGCGTCGTCGCTTAAGTAGTACCCGAACAGGGGCTCGGCCCAGAAGTGGTACTTATGCTGCGGGCCCCACAGGGGGCTGGAGGGATTGCGTAACGCGTCGGGCTCCTGGGCCAGAATTTTGGTGATGTCATAAGGGCCGTCCGTGCCGTGCTGGCCCAGCCAGAGAAAGTAGAAGATGCCGACGAACTTGTCGGGACGCGGCGGACCCGCCTGCTCATGGTCGATCAGCGTCCGGCCGAGCGCATCGGTGGCCGTCCAGGTATCCGGCCGGGTATCCCACTGGGCCGGCTGCGTAGCCGGAGCGGCAACGGCCGTGCTCGACAGCGTCTGCGAGACCAGAAACAGGGTTGACAGCAACATCATCATCCGAAAATTCCTCATTGCCCAGGGCGTTTGGGTCCGGAATACAGGACGTCTGGCTCCAGAACGCAGGGCGTCTGAACCAGAATGACGTGAGCACATCGTATCGGGGCGGGATGGAATGTCCAACCCGGCCCCGGCCGGCCACGCAGGGGGCATGGAGACCTTCCAACGTCGTGCCGGCGGGGCAGGCTGAACCCGCTTTCGTGCCGGGCTGCTGAGGGGTATACTCCCTCTATGTACCCTATGACCGTGCGCGATCCTGTGGCACACCGTCGGGCCTGATGCCGTGTGTGTGTGCCACTGCTCTTGAGCAGTGCGGAACATCCGAGTCGTCCCGTCACGGCTCAAGAGCCGTGGCACACAAATACATCCTCCGCGGCATCAGCGAGCCGAGGTGCCCTGAGTGCGGGGAGCGAATATGAGCTGGGAGGTCATCGGAGCGGCCATTCTGATAGTAACGACGATCGTTGCGCCCTACGTCGTGCTTCGCCTGCCCACATCCAGGCTCACGAAAGGCCTTTAGCCTCGCCCTTGTGGCGTGGATGCTCATAGTGATCGCGTTCTTCGGTTACATTTGCATTAGCGAGGGAGCCGGTTCGATCGGTTCGTTTTGCTTTCCATCATTGCTGCTCGCGGTTTCCGTCTATGCCTTTTACAACCACTGGTTCCGACCACGAACGGCATATCCCCCGGCCGGCCACTGCCGGCGATGTGGCTACAACCTCACCGGCAACGTGTCTGGCGTATGTCCTGAATGCGGCACGCCGGTGCCGGAGCAGGGTTCCGCCGGGGCTGGCGACGGGGTAAACTGAAAGGAAACGCCGGTTCTGGCCACCGAGGTGAGAGGTTTTTGCGTCATGCCCTCAGATCAACCGATCGCCGGGCTTCTACGGCAACCCGACCGGGATTGGAAGCCGAACCCGCCGGCATCCGAAGAAGAGATTGCCCGGCTGCGCGCTGCCGTGCGGTTTCAGCTTCCCGCCGAATACATCGAACTGCTCCGCTTCTGCAATGGGGGTCATGGCGAAGTGGATGCGCCGCCATTGCTTTTCTTTATGGACTCGATCGCCGAGGCGCTTGAACACAACAAGGTCTGGAACAGCGAGGGTCGCTACCTGGACTTCTGGTTCTTCGGCGGTAATGGCGGGCTTGAAACGCTCGGATTCGACTTGCGCGTAGGGCCGCCGCATCCGATCATAATGATCGACACGATCGCCGGGGAAGAGAGCGCGGAGCAAATTGCCGACAGCATGGCGGATTTCATTCCGAAAATGGGCCTGGCGAGCGATCGTCCCGATCACGACCAACCGCTGTGACGGATGGTGGCTGCCCCATTGGCATCGGTTCTGACTCATCCAAACGATCCTGAGCAGGTACGACTCAACGTTCTCAGATGGGATAGCAGCAAGAAGGCATGGCGAAGAAAGCGAAGAACAATGGACACGGCCAACCAGCTACCATTGTTCAGCAACTCGGCAGCCTGCTGGGGGGCGCGCACGACAACATGCGGAAAGAGAAGGGGGGCTTAACGGCAATCTGGACCGTCTGCCGACGGTGGCGCGTGATGTGCGAGCGCTGAGGCGCAATCATGGAAGCGCTTGAACTTTGGAAGCAAAAACCAGGCCGGAAGGCAAGTCGCCTGATTCGAAGATGCTCACGGCCGCCCGGCGATCCAGTGACCTCATGGTTTGATCGGGTGACGTTGCGCAAGCCGGGGGGCTGGAGAACACCGCGATAAATGGGGGATGAGCTGGCAGTGTTATTGAATCTGGCCAAACTGGGCGCTCGTGAGCGCATCCCCCGCATCGCCGGGAGCATCTGGCGCGGGCTCCCCTCGGCGCTGCTAACGTGGGTGCTGGCAGCGCTGCTCATCCGGCTGACCGTTCGCGACCGCTTACCCCTCCTGTCCGTCCTGTTCTACATGACCCCGCTCGCCGTGTCCGCCGGGCTGGCCGGCGCCGCGGCCCTGATCTGGCTGCGGCGGCGCTGCTGGCGGCTGGCCGGGCTGGCCGGCGGATTGGCGCTGCTCTCGGCGATCTGGTTCCACGTCTCGGCCGGCGCCCGGCATTCCGTCCCGCCTGGCCCCGCCGGGGAACGGATCGTCTTCTGGAACGCCGGTCGGGGCGTCATGGGATGGGAGGGCGTGACGAGAACGCTTCAGGGGTTCGATGCCGACCTGATCGGGCTGGTCGAGGCTGGGCCGAGCAGCCGGGAAATGGCCCAGTTCTGGCGCGACCGCTTTCCGGCCTATCAGGTCAGTGGGCCCGAGCGGGGCATGGTCCTGATGGCCAGGGGCACGGTCATCGAGCGGAAGATGGGTGATCTGGGCGGGGGCGGCAAGTACGGCCATTACGAGGTCCACCTGGCCGGCCGGTCACTGGACGTGCTGCTGGTGGACTTCAGAAGCGACCCCTTCCGGTCCCGGCGGGAGGCGTTCGCCCGGCTGATCGACCTGATCGACCGGCTGGCGGACCGGCCGGTGATCGTGATGGGCGACTTCAATACCCCCGTGGATTCCGCCTTCGCGGCCCCCCTTGCCGAGCGGCTGACCAACGCCTTCGACGCCGGCGGCAACGGGTACAACGTGACCTGGCCGGTGCCTGTCCCGGTTCTGTCGCTGGATCAGGTGTGGGCCAGTCCGCAGGTCGGGCTGAAGTCGTGCGAATTGCCGTGGACCCTGCGATCGGATCACCGGCCGGTGGTGGTCACGCTGGCCAGGTAAGTGGGCTTTTGCCAGGAAGCGGCCCTTCGGTTATCTCTGGGGGCATGGCCACAACTCTCATCGCCTTTCTTCTGCAGGTGGTCTTGATCTCGCTCTCGGGCGTCATCGCCCCCGGCCCGATCACGGCCGCCACGCTGGCGGCAGGAACCCGCTGGCGGCACGCGGGCAGTCGGATGGCCATCGGGCATGGGATCGTGGAGTTCCCGTTAATGCTGCTGGTCGGGGCCGGCGCGGGCACCTTTCTGGCCTCCCAGACGGTCACCACCGGCATCGGCCTGGTCGGGGGCACGGTACTGGTGCTGATGGGCGGCGCGATGCTCAGGAGCCTGGGCAGGCCCGCGGGCGCAGCCGGCAACGGCAACGCCAGGAGCCCGATCCTGGCCGGCGTCATTCTGACCGGCACCAATCCCTACTTCTTGCTCTGGTGGCTTACGGTCGGGCTCAATCTGACCACCCGCGCCCTTCAGATCGGCACGCTGGCCTTCGGGCTGTTCATGGTGGTCCACTGGCTGTGCGACCTCTTCTGGCTGGAGGTGCTGTCATTTTCCAGCTTCAAAGGGACGAAGGTGTTTGGAGGGCGGGCTCAGAAGATCGTCATGGGGGTCTGCTCGGCGGCCCTGATCGGCCTTGGCCTGTACTTCGTTGTCGATGCGGCGAGTTTGGTTCCGCTGCGCGGCGGGACGCAGTAGGGTGAAGCCGTGCATTGGTCTACGGCACGTCCGTTCAATCAAGCACCGTGGCCCCGGTACAGGTCATGGGCGGCAATCAGCCGTGGATCTCGATGTGGTGTTTCTCCGACTTCATATCCCCATTCAGCGGATAGACCCGGCCCTTGTGCTCGATCCCGTACCGGGCCTGATCGGTAATGAACTTGCGCTCAGGGTTTGTGTTCGGATATGGCCCGCAGGGATTGCAGCTTCCGCGTCCGGGGCGGATACCATATGCCGTCGTGTCCGTTCTGAGGTACATCACTGTTTTGCTCGCAGGATTGCTGGCCTATTTTGGCTTTGGCGGCCTGGTGGTGGGTCGCGACGTCTTTCGAGGCGCCTGGCTGGTCGGTGCCGTCTTCATCGGCGCGTTCATTGTGCTCGGACCTGTTGTTCAGGCTCGCCTCCGCCGGAAGACGATCGCGGAGTATCCCCGGTGTGGACGATGCGGGTACGATCTGACCGGACACGTCGAACGTTTCGAGTCAGGGGAAGCCAGATGTCCCGAATGTGGTGAGCGGCTGGTTCAGGCGAACATCATCCCCGCGGGGCAGCTTGGCGAAAAACAGGTGCGTGGCCCGGGTGAGAAGCTGGCCGAGCTCAGCGCAGCCTGGGGGACGGTTGCCATGCTCGAATTCGCTCTGCTGCTGGCAGACATGGGTGAGTTGCGAGAACATCTCTGGATCATGGCCATGGGGTTACTGGGGTTCTGGCTTCCGTTGGCCATGGTTTACTGGAGGAAACGCAGCCGGTTCAGCGCCCGCTGAGGAGGTTGCGTATCTCCCTGACCGTGCCGGCACAACCTGCCTCTCGCTTCTGGTGCACTCGCGGTGGGTTGGTTGGTTCTGTACAGCTTTGAGTGGACGGTCGTGCCCGTTGTGTTGGCGAGCGGCCTGTTCTTTATCGGGCTGATGATGCTGAGAATGCGGCTTTTCTACTCCATGCAGGAGGTAAAACCGCGATACTGACAACCCCCGCCGGGTTCAGCCTCGATGCGCGGCACACCCTGCCCCATTTGGATGCCCTGATCATCCCGTCTTCCACTCAATAAGGGACGGGAAACTGTGATCGGTGCGGGCGCAGAAGTATACTGGTTTTCATGATCGTCAATCCGCAGGCAGAAAGGCTCAACGACCGGATCGCCCGGCTTCGGATGCTCGCCCAGGCGGAGCCGCGCCTGGAGGGCGTCTTGCTCTATGGCTCATGGACCATGGGGGAGGCCGATGCGTATTCCGACATCGAAGCATACCTGTACGTCAACGACGATGACGCAGCGGACTTCGACGGCCGCGCCTTTGTTGAACAACTTGCGCCCGTGAAGCTGGCCTACATCAACATGTATGGCCTCCTGGCGGTCGTGTTCGACGACCTGATGCGCGGCGAGTTTCATGTTGAGGCGGCCGGCAAGGGCATCCCCGAAATCGCTTCCTGGCGGGGGCTGGTTCACCTGCCGGAGCCCGGCGCGGCCATCCTGTTGGATCGCCACGGCCGACTGGCCAAGGCCACGGCCTGCCTGACGCAACCCTGTCAACCGGAACCCGTTCAGACCGCACAGCAGATCGGCAATGAGCTGACCAACTGGACCCTGGCCCTCGGGCAAATCCTGGCCCGCGGTGAGATCGCACGCGGTCACGCGCTGCTGCACACGGTGATTGCCCCTCAGCAACTTCAACTGTGCCGTCTGTTGCGCGGCACGACCGCACACTGGCTTACGCCCAGCCGCGCGCTGGAAGCTGACCTGCCGTTGGAGGATCGGTTGCGGTATGCGGCGACCACGGCTCGGCTGCGCGATGAGGAGGTCCGGCAGGCGGCAAAGGCAAGCTGGGATTGGAGCCGGGAGCTTATCGGGCAAGCCGTCCAGCGCTGGCGGATCGTCGTGCCGGAATCGCTGCATGACGCCATTACGGAACTGCTCGACAAGAAGGAATCGCAATGAAGGCGCTCCTCGTCCGAATCGGCGTCGATCAGCCCGGCCATTGCGGAAATGGCATTCGCCGCCAGTCAGACGCGATAGGTCTACCCTGGCCGTAAGCCGGTGAGCGGCTAGGAACCGGGGATTCGACGCTCACGATGGCGAGGAGGGGCCGCTGCGTCTCTGCCACGAGGATCGACTGAGATGCCTCAAAGAGCTACACTTTGGCATTGGCGATCAGGAGAACTGGCAGTGGGCATGAAAGGCAATGATCGGGGAGCACGAGGGGATGCCAAACCGCGCCCCGATGCTGATATCTTCGGCGAGGATATCCTCCACGATCTCGAGGAGTTACTGCAAAACGAACCGACCACCGCTCGTAAAAAGCCGGCGCCCTCAGCTTCCCCCCGGCCACCGGCTCCGCCTGTTCCCGTTCCGCCGCCCAAGCTGAAAGGCGATGCAGAAAAACGCCGCCAAGCCCAGGAACTGGCCGCCCAGGCCGGGAACGCCTCTGATCCGAAAACGGCCACTCGCCTGGCCAGACAGGCTCTTGAACTGGACCGTTCCTGCGCGGACGCCCTGGTCGTGCTGGCCCATGCACGGGCCACCGCCCCGGACGAGCTGGCCGAGGGGCTGGCGAGGGCCGTTGCCTGGGCCGCGCAGGGGCTCGGGAAGGAGCACATCGACTATTACCGGGGGAAGCTCTGGAGCGTGCCGGAGGCCCGGCCGTACATGCGGGCACGGCGGGAACTTGCCGATGTGCTCCGCGACATGGGGCGCGTGGACCAGGCCATCGCGCATTACGAGGCCCTCCTGGAGCTGGACGCGGGCGACAGCCAGCGAAACCGCGAGCCTCTCCTGAGCTGTTACCTGGCCCTTGGATACCACGAAGCGGCGAAGCGTTTACTGGATCGGTTCGCGAAGGATGAGAGCGCCGTGCTGGCCTGGTCGAGGGTACTGGAGCGGTACCTGGCGGGTGACTTGGCCAATGCGACGACTGCACTGGCCAAGGCCCGCGAGAGCAATCATTGGGTCGAGGGCTACCTGGCGGGTCGCAAGCCCATGCCGCAGTACACACTCAGCAACCCCGAGCCCGGCAGCGATAGCGAGGCCCGGCATTGTGCGGCGCATCTCCTCCCGGCGTTGGTGGAGCATCCCCGGTTTGGTGTCTGGCTGGCGGCCCAGCAACAGAAAACGGATTCTAAATGAATCCTGTGCGTTGGGTGCTCTGCCTCTCATGAGGCTTGATTCTCTAACCGCGCAATAACCGGCCCCAAGGCCCGGGTCGGGGGGAACGGCGTTAGAAACGCCCTGGGGACACCGGCAGAGGGATGCTGGGGATAGCTGCGAGCAAAGTGGAAATCCAACCGTTGTGGCGTCCGCGCTATGCATGCGTTGCCAGCGCAGACCTCAAATTGTTCAGAAGATAGCCGGCCATCAGGGCGTAGGTGATCGCGTTGCCGATCAGGACGGCAGAGAAAACAGGCCGACGCGGAAGGTCTTTCCACATCCGCCGAATGACCCCATACTCGATCATCACCGAGACGAAAGAGAACGGAATGAGCATGAACACGAGCGCCGCCGGGACCATCCAATGAAGCTTCTCTTCATACGGAATCAGCCAGGCGGCTTGGGCCGTGACCGCATAGACCCGTTTCTGCCAGGTCTCCAGACCGTACATGCCGGACCCAAAGATCAGTTCCAACAAGAGCAGGACCGCCCAGGTCAGGGGAATGCCAATGACGGTGGAGCAGCCGTTTGCGGCGAAGGATGTCTTGAGGCTTTGGCCGAATGGCCTGGACAGCTTGCGGCAGATCACGAACGCCTCGATAAGAGCGATGGACACCAGGGCCAGGAGCATCCCTGAGCAGGCGACAGGCAAGAGCGGCAGCCCCGCGTTCCCGTAAGCGGCCGGTGTCGTGGCCAGCAGGATCAGACCGCTGTAAATCAGGCCGCGCGGATGTGGAAAGGGCAAACGGCCACTGCTCCCCTTTGGCCGGTACGGCACACACGCCATTTTCCCAGTCAAAACTAGCCATTTTTCCAACCTTCGATTTGGGTCACGCCGCCCCCGAGGCGTGTTCCGAGTTGGCCATCTGGAAATCAGGACTGACCTCTTGAATATGATTCGCAGATACTCAACCGGAGAATCTGTCGGCACCCGTCCTTGACACTCTTGGGAAGCCCAGCGACCGGTCGAATCCGATGGCCGGCCTCTGGTGCCCGGTTGCCGGCGGTTCTCAATGATGCCTATTCTGGTCCGGCGGGTGGTATTCTGCAACCGGTGTGCTGATGTCGTGCCAGGATATGACAGGCCTGCGAACCAGTTGGAAGCGCGTGACCTATACCGCGTGCGCTCCCGTATATAACCTGCTGGTATGGCCACTCAGCCGGATGCGGCGAGCGTCCATTCAGCGGCTGGACCTGCGGCCGGGCGAGAAAGTGCTGATCGTCGGAGCCGGCACCGGCCTGGATTTGGACTATCTCCCTTCTGGCACAGACATTACGGCCATTGACTTGACGCCCGCGATGCTGGCCCGTCTTCGTCGTCGAGCCGAACGCCTTGGCCTTGCGGTCAACGCGCGGATCCTGGACGGCCACACGCTGGACTTCCCGGATAATTCCTTTGACGCGGCTATTCTCCACCTGATCCTGGCGGTTATCCCCGACCCGGTTCGCTGCGTGCGCGAGGTGGCCCGGGTGCTACGGCCGGGTGGCCGGGCGGTCATCATGGACAAGTTCATCCCGGATAAGAAGCGGACGCCGGCGATCGCGCAGATGCTCAATCCGGTGCTGGATTTTCTGGGAACGAACGTCAGCCGGAAGCTCGGCCCGATCCTGGCGGGGTCGGGCCTGGAGGTGGTGCGGGATGAGCCTGCCGGGTTCTTCGGGTACTTTCGGATCGTGCTGACGGAGAAGACCCGCGCGTGACGCAAACGGAATCACAGGGGGGATGGGCGCATGCTTGTTCCTCTTCTCGGCGGGGACTCTGCTCAACGCCACGAAATCCCAGGCACGTGGGTACACAGGTGGGGCACCCAACGCACCAGATTCATTTGGAATCTGCATTACGGAGACTTCAGGGGTGGCAATTGCCGATGGAGCGCCATCAGGGGGCGGGAAATGGCTCTCCTTGGCGTGGTAAGAGTTCTTAAGGCAAGCACTTATGGATTATTGACCCCAACGGGATTCGAACCCGTGTTGCCGGCGTGAAAAGCCGGTGTCCTAGGCCACTAGACGATGGGGCCACGTCTTGTTCAGAGTGCACAAGTATAGGGGACTACTGCTCAGATCGCAATCGGCTGGCCGGAATCCATCTGTGGTTGGCAAGCCGTTGGCCTGTCGCAGCACAGGGCTCTGGAGTCAGGCCGCCGCGCCGCGGTTGGGCCGGCCGAAACGTTGCCTCCGTGCGGCACAGGAGCCCGCCCGGCAGGCGGATACCCCCATTTCCCACTCTACCGGTGCCGATTTTAGCCGGTTATGCCTTGCGCGCGAAGCTGATCAGTCTGCTCTTGGTCCAGTCCACGGAGAATTTCTGGCCGTTCACGTCGGTATATTCGCCCGATCCCTTAGCCGCGTGATCATCGCTGACCAGCCGCTCGGTGTTGGCTTCGTCGCAAATGTAAGTCTGCTTCGATTTTGTGTTCGGATCGTACACGACCAGGTGGCAGGGCATCGATAACTCCTTACTAACCCCAGAGCCTTCCTCTTTACTGGCCGGAAATAATAACGGCCCGCTACGCGTCCGGCAATAGCCCGGCCGGCAGGCTCGACCCGCAGGGCGTGCCGGGGGTAAAATGGCTTCCGGAGGCTTGGGCTGCGTGGCCTTAGGGCCGCGCGAGGAGCTTTTGTCCGCTCCCTGGTGAGGCGCCGGGGCATGAGAACGAGATTATTGTGACGAGGTGCGGCAAGATGGGCGCGAAGAAAATCCTGATGCTGGTTGGGGACTACGTGGAAGATTACGAAGTCATGGTCCCGTTCCAGGCCCTGCTCATGGTGGGCCACGTCGTCCACGCGGTGTGCCCGGGGAAGAAAACCGGCGACTCCGTCCGCACCGCGGTTCATGATTTCGATGGGGCTCAGACATACAGCGAAAAGCCCGGGCACAACTTTACGCTCAACGCCACCTTCGCCGGCATCAGCCCGGAGGACTACGACGCGCTGGTCATCCCCGGCGGGCGTGCCCCCGAATACCTGCGGCTCAACGAGCAGGTGCTCAAGATCGTGCGGCATTTCGCCAATGCCGGCAAGCCGATCGCGGCAGTTTGCCATGGCTTGCAGATCCTCACCGCCGCCGGAGTGATACAGGGAAAAGCCTGCTCGGGCTACCCGGCGGTCGGTCCGGAGATTCGTAGCTGCGGGGGCGAGTACCTGGACATCCCGCTGGACAAGGCCCACGTGGACGGGAATCTGGTGACCGCCCCGGCCTGGCCGGCACATCCCGACTGGCTGGCGAAATTCCTGAAAGTGCTGGGCACGCGGATCGAGCTCTAACCCTGCAGCGCAAAGTGGGCCATTTTCTGAAGCGGCCGGGCTCCGTACCGGCCGTTTTGCCCCTTGAACGGCCGGTGCAGAGCCCGGCCGCTACGCTGGAATGGCCGGTAGGAGCCTGGTCCCTATACCAGAGCGGCCGGTACGAGGACCGGCCGCTACAGGTGGTGAAATCGAATCACAAGTCAGCCGGGGCTGAGCCGAGGGCACAGGGCCCGGCCGTTACACGACAACGGGAGAGCGGAGAACGGGCAGCACAGAGCCCGGCCACTGCTACGAATGGCGAGAGCGCATCGCCAGGAAGCCGAGGCACAGGAAAGCCAACGTGGCCGGCTCCGGCACGGCCAGCGCGCCGATCCCCTTGGAATCCACGGTGGCTGACAACTCGCCAAGAGTCTGGATCTCGCCGGTGTTCAAATTGATGCTGTAGAGCTTGTTTGAACTTGCCGGCTTGGCTTTCGAGGACGCGGCCGTGAAGTACGCCGTATCGCCGATCAGAGTCATACCGCCGATGCCGCCAAGAGCGGAGGCGCCGTTCTCCCGCAGCGACTCCAACGAGAAAAGGGAAGTCGTGAGGCCATTGGTTACATCAATTGCGACAATGGTCTCCGTCACCTGATCAATACCCACGAGCTTCCCGTTCCACCAGGCGGCGCCGTTGATGTCGTGGGTCGTTTTGGTAGTGCCGTTATTGAGGCGCGCAATGGACTGCAGGGTTCCATCCTGGATGTTCAAAGTGAACACCCCATTGTTGCCCTGGCCATCCAGATTGATCCCGTAGGCCTGGACCTCGCCGTTCCCAAGAGAGGCGAAGGCCATGGCGCCTTCGAAAAGGTAGGCGGGAATGCCGCCTTCCTTGATTTGCCCAATCTCCGTGACTGCATATCCGGCCCCGGGGTCGATGCGGTACAGCCGGGACCAAGCACCGGCTTGTGCGTCAGTACGGGTGTAGCCGTAGTAGTACCCGTCGGACGGGTTGTATTCGAGCGTGGCAAGCGGCACGCCAAGCGTGGCAATGTGATTCATCTGGACGGTGCCGCCACCGGTTACGATCTCATACAACTTGCCGTCAGACGAGTCCTCCACGCCAAGCAGGACGGCACCGTGTGTGATGCCGGTCGATAAAAATAACAGGATACTGCAGGTGCAAACGGTGGATCTTGCCCACCTCCAAAGCTGTGGTTGGCTCATCTCTCTCTCCCTTACCTTTTTTTTATTCCGAGCCGGTCTTTTCGACCGGCTTCGGAATCGCTCTCTTTCCACTCCAGCCGTTCGCGGCTTTGGAGCGTGTGCTCACTGACGATGCCTGTAACAGCAACTATCTACCGTGCGAAACATGCACTTTCGCTGGGATCTTGGAGCAAATCTCCGCCACTCACCGAGGGGGCGGCGTCAGCGGCGCTTTCGAAGACCTCGACGCCCATGATTACGTACAGGCCACCTTCGCGCGGTTCGCTGATGGTGTCGAACTCAAATGCCAGGAACTGCCCCGGCTCCAGGTCGGCCGGATAGCCAAGCCCATTCGGGAAGGCAACGTTCACCGGCAGATCGATGACCATGAACTCCTCGTGTGTGCCGCTCATCTCGCCCATCTCGCTCAACTCGGGCACGAAGTACATCGAGTTTCCGTAGGTCTCGATAGCCGCGCCGTCCCGCAGGCGGCGAGCATCGATTGAGAACGCGAAGCAGAATTGCGGCAGACGCAATCCCATGCGATACATGAACACCCGGAGGGTGACCGGGTTGCCCGGGGTGTAGCTCTGGGGGATGGCAAAACGAAACGCCAGGGCCCGCTGCCCCCCGGTATCCGGATCCGGCGCACCCAGAGCCGGCTCAGTCAGGCGAACCGGATGTTGGGTAAAGGTGAGATCCAGGGAAATGTCCGGGGTCTGGTCATACCCATAGAAATCATCGATAAACAGGTTGAACAAGCCGGCACCCGCGGGACCCTGCGGACCGGTGGGGCCAGGTTCGCCCTGAGGACCAGGCACACCCTGGGGACCAGGCTCGCCCTGAGGACCGGCGGGACCAGGCTCACCTTGCGGCCCCTGGGGGCCTTCGATGACCGGAATCTCCTGCCCGGCACCATCGTCACCGCCATTATCACCGCCGTTGTTCGCACCACCATGGTTGCCGTTCGCGTTCTGGGCAGCCAGTTGCCCGGCCAGCAGGGCGGCCGCGATGGATCCGCCGAGGGTGACAAAATCGGCCTTATGCCAGCCCCAGGTCAAAATATCCGGTACGCACCCCCAGGTGACGGGTAACACCGAGACCCAGGCAACAACAATAAGACGGGTGAGCGATTTGCGCATACGCATACCAGTTACTCTCCTCCCTTATGACGGCGAATTGTATTCTGACTCAGCATTATACTCCGCTATTAAGGGATCTTCAAGTGCACAGCTACAGAAATTAATTAGTGTTTTTTGAACGGGGGCTATTTCGCCGGGGAGGTCGCTGGCCAGCGGCTACGTCTTCGTCGAAGAGCCGCTTACGGCGCAGGAGATGGTGGTAGTGCTGGGCAAAGCGGTGGGCTTCGTCGCGAACCTGCTGCAAAAGTCGCAGGGCGGCATCGTTCCTGGGTAATCTTATCGGACGTGTACGGGCTTGGATGTAGATTTCTTCCTCACGTTTGGCCAGAGAAATGACCATGGGGGGGCGGAGATCCATGTCCGCAAAGGCGCCCAGGGCGGCATGGAGCTGGCCCAGTCCGCCGTCGATCAGGATCACGTCTGGGTAAAGTTCTTCACCGCCGGCGGCATGGCGATAGCGGCGAGTGACCACCTCGCGAATCATCGCATAGTCATCGATGCCTTCGACCGTCTTAATCCGGAACCGTTTGTAGCCGGACTTGAAGGGACGGCCGTCGATGAAGCAGACCAGTGAGCCGCACGACTCCTCGCCGTGCAGGTTGGCGATGTCAATGCCCTCCAGGGTGCGGGGGACGGCGTCCAGTTCGAGCACTTCGCGCAGCCGCTCCAGTCCCTGGGTGGGGTCGATGTAGAAGACCTCGTGCTGACGGTCGGCCTCCGGGTCGCCGGACAGCGAGAGGGCCTGGAGGGCCTTGATGCGGTCGCGCAGCCTGGCGGCGTCCTCGTACCGGCGTTCAGCGGCGGCCACTTCCATTTCTTTCTGAAGGTCGCGCAGCACCACGCTGCGCTTGCTGGCCAGGAATTTTCGCAGCCGTTCGATGTCCTCCCGGTAGGCCTCACGCGAGATCAGGTCGGCACAGGGGGCCGTACACTGATTGATGGCGTGCAGCAGGCAGGGGCGGAAATGCCGGCGGCTCTCATCGCCCTCGCGGATATCCAGTTCGCAGGTGCGGAACTTGAACACCTTTTGCATGGCGTTGACTGCGTCGCGCAGGCCGGCGGCGCTGGTGAACGGCCCGTAGAGCTTGCTGCCCTTGAGACGCGGCTTGCGAGTCACGTATACGCCGGGGAAGTCTTCGCTGGTGGTGATCTCCAGGTAGGGGAAGGTTTTGTCGTCGCGCAGCCGTTCGTTGTAGGGCGGC
Organism: Phycisphaerae bacterium; assembly: GCA_012719955.1. Taxonomy (GTDB): domain Bacteria; phylum Planctomycetota; class Phycisphaerae; order UBA1845; family PWPN01; genus JAAXZI01. The sequence continues at coordinate 23,286 of JAAXZI010000208.1, forward strand.
TGGATATCCTTGATGAGGCGGTTCTCTTTCAGGAGGGCATCCACCTCAGTCTCGCATTCGAGGAATTCGATATCCGTGACCAGCCCGACCATGCGGGCGATTTCCGGGCCGCGGGTCTTGAGCAGGTCCGCCGAATCCTGGAAATAGCTCCCCACCCGGCTGCGGAGGTCCTTGGCTTTGCCGACGTAGAGCACTCGGCCCTGGGCGGCCTTGAAGAGGTACACGCCGGGGTTTTTGGGCAGGTGACGGATCTTGTCGGCCAGGGAGATGGCGGAGTCGGTGGCTTTCAGGGCCTCTGCAGGCGCGGGATCAGCGCCGGCCAACGGATCAGCCCGAGACGCATCTTCCGTGAATTTCGGGTCTTCTGCCATCGCCGGTGATTATAGCCGGATCGGGCACGATTGGGCTGCACGGGGGGGCCTGGTCGCCACATCCGGCGCCCTCAAGGGCGATCGCCCACACTGCCGCGGCATTCGTGCCGTTCGACGCGCCTGCCCGGTTACCACCAACTGAAATCGTGAACCTACCTCTGAAGAGGCAGGCCACCCACCAATCGAAATCGCGAACCCAGATCCGAAGAGGTGGGCCACCCACCAATTGAAAGCGTGGACTCGCTTCTCAAGCGGTGGGTGGCCCACCATCACTCAGTACTCAGTACTTTCCACTCAGTACTATTAAGCCTTCACTATTAAGCCTTCGGCAGCGACCAAGGCTTGCGATACTCCGGCATAATCATCGCATTGGCCTCGTCATTGCCGATGACCTTCATATTGGCGGCGTCGTACTCGATGGAACGGCCGGTGCGCAGGGCGAGATTGCCCAGGTGCGCGACGGTGGTCACGCGGTGGCCCAGTGCTACATCCTCGGCCGGTTGCTTGCGGGTCCGGCAGCACTCCAGGAAATCGCCCACCAGGCGGACCCGGCAGGCCTCGGGATCTTCCGCGATCTTTTTGTTGACGCGCTCGATCTTGTCCTTGCCGTCGGCCTTCTCGGGGAAGATTTCCCACCCGCCGGCGTCCACCACCAGGGTGCCGTTGAGCCCGTAGAAGGCCACGCCGTGCTCGCGGCCCTCGGCGCCGTGGCCGGTGCCGGCCTGGTGCTCCCAGATGAGGCCGTAGTCGCCGAAGTCATAGAGGGTTTGCTGCGTGTCGGGGGTCTCGGCGTGGTCGTCGAAGGCATACTTGCCCCCGGTGGAAGCCACCCGCTTGGGGAAGTCGGCATTCATGGCCCACAGGGCGATATTGAGCAGGTGCACGCCCCAGTCGGTCATGAGCCCGCCGGCGTAGTCCCAATACCAGCGGAAGCTGAAGTGGAAGCGCCCGCGGTTGAACGGTCGCTTGGGGGCCGGCCCGAGCCACATGTCATAATCGACGCCCGGCGGCGGGGCGGGTTCGTCCTGGGGCTTGCCCACGTTCCTGAACCAGGCCAGCGCGCACCACGCGCGGACCAGGCGGATCTTGCCGAGCTGGCCGGACTGGACGTACTTCACCGCGTCACCGAAGTGGTTGCTCAAACGCCACTGGGTGCCCATCTGGAGGATCCGGCCGGTCTTCTTGATCCAGTCGACCATGGCCTGGCCCTCGCCGATGCTGTTGGCCAGCGGCTTCTCGCAATAGATGTCCTTGCCCGCCTGGCAGGCCATGATGGTCTGCAGGGCGTGCCAGTGGTCGGGGGTGGCAATCAGGACGACATCGACGTCCTTGCGGTCCAGCACCCCGCGGAAGTCCTTCACTGCCTCCGGGCGGGGTTTGCCCTTGCTTTCGAACCACTTCATCGTGGCGGCGATCATGGCGTCGTCCACGTCGCAGATAATGGGCGTCTCGATGGTGTCGTCGTGCTTGTAGAAGGTCATGATGTCGTGGCGACCCTGGCCGCCGGTGCCGATGACGCCCAAACGGACGCGTTCGTTAGCCCCGGGGGCACCGCGGGCGACGCGGGCGGTCATGACCGCCGAACCGGCGGCCAGCGACGTGTTGATGAAAGTGCGACGCGTGATGCTGGACATTGCAGATCTCCTTGATAGAGCCGATGGGGCAACGAGCAGGTTAGGGCCGCCAGGGCGGCTGGTCAAGGCTCCGGGGAAGGGTTTTCAGTTTTCGGTGGCCGATCTCGACAGGGCGCGGGCCAGGGCGTCGCGCATGGCTTTTTCTGCGCCTTGGGAGACCCAGCACCACTCCTGTCCATTCGCAAACCCCTCCCGATACGATTCGTCAGTGGGGATGTAGCCGGGGGCGCATTCCGAGTAGCCGGCGACCATGACGAACGAATCGGGGCGAAGCCGTTGGGCGATGAGCTGATATTCGACGAACGATTCGGCCGGCAGCAGGACCAACTGGGCCGGACCGAGGTCGAGCACCGGCACGTCGATCGGCTTGCCGGCCGCGACGCGGGCGTGCCAGCTCAGGCCCATGGCCGCGAGGTTGCGGCCGAAGGTGCGTTCGGCGGGGTCCGCCAGCCGCTTGCGGAGGTTTTCCACTGTGAATTCGCCGGTGGCCCTTGGCGGCAGACTGAGCGGAACCACGTCGAAGTTGACGCTTGTGATCGGGTGGCGTTTGGTGGCCCGCCAGGCCTCCACCATCCCGCGATAGATCTTGTCGGCGAGCACTGGCCGGTTCTCGGGCGCGCCGTCGTTGAACTTACCGGCGACGACGTCGCCGCTGCAGCCGCTCATATAGATCTGGAAGATGGCCGGGTCATCTTTTTGCCGCTTAGTGCGGGCCATGCCCACGAAGTCGGCCGAGACGCCGCCCCGGCCGTAGTAGCTCATGGGGTGGACGGCGTAGCAATGGATCGCCGCCACGGGGCGGTCGCCGTCCCAGAAGCTGAGCGTCTTGAGGTAAGGGTCGATGGTCCCTTCGGGCGCGGCGCGGACGGCCGGGTCGGTGGTGGCGCTGTTGCGGGGCCAGCCTGGCCGTCCGTCGGCCCCGACCACGCGGCGGTTGGAGGCTACGCCTTCGACCCTGGCCTGGCCGGTGCCCATGTGGGTGACCGGCCGGGCGGATGACAGTGATTCGCGCAGGGCCTTGGCCACGCGCTGAACGGCTTCCTCGTGGAACTTCGGATCGCAGAGCGAGTTCTTGAGGCCCTGCTCATCGAGCAGCTTCTGAGCGGTCAAATCAGCCACCGGTGCATCGTGCTGGTGAACGCTGGTCAGCATGACGCGCGGGGGCACGGTGCTGGCGGCTTCGGCGAGTACTTGCCGCCAGCGGTCGTAGGCGTCGTTGCGGATCTCGCACCAGTCAACGGCCACGATGACCAGCGGCCTGGCCGGGCCGAGCAGGACTACGCCCCGTGCGAACAGCGGATCGACGATCTCCCTGGCCGGCGCGACTCCGCCCCCCATGCAGGCGTGGCCGATGGGGATGGTCACGTCGGCGGAGAAGGTGGCGAGGCGATAGCGGCCGATTTCCTCGGCGCGTGCTTGAGAAGCTATCGCCGAAAGAGACAGGATTGCCGTTGCTGCCAAGTAAGAACTAATCACGAAAACACGAAAACGCGAAAACGAGCGACCCAGTTGGCATTCCTTACCTCGTTCGTGATTTCGTGTGTTTGGGGTTCTGTTGAGACAAGCGATCTGTCGATGCGCTGCAATCATGATATCCTCCGACAATAGCCAGAAACCTCTGGTCGGCGGATAATGGTACCCGCTGAAGCAACTATGGAGCAAAACATGCTTCCCTTGTTGATGAGCGAAAAACCGACGAACCAGACTGCTCAACCGAGAAGGAGGCTTCCATGACAACCCGGATGCCAGTTGCCAGGCCGGACGAATCGCTGATTCACGCTCTCCGCGTGGGGTCGGCTGGGGTTGGGATCCGACTGTTGGCCTCGGTGGCCGGAGCTCTGATGACGCTGGCCTTCACATCGGCTCTGGCTTTTACGTTAGGCGCGTTTTTTCCTCCGGATTGGCTCAACACGAGGTGGCAGAGAGGGATCTTTATTTCGCCTGTCGCAGGCGTGGTTGCTTTCTTCTCCGGCTTGTTTATTTATCTTGTCCTGGTCTGCTGGATATGGACCCGCAAGCGCGACCTCCAGGCCGTCTGCCTGAGGGGGCGTATGCCGTTGGGAGTGTGGACATTTGGCGCGGGTGCAACCGTCGCGGTGGGATTGCTCGTCCTCGCCATTTGTGAATCGATTGCAGGGATCCCGGGTGAGAGTGAGATTCTCGTCTTTGCCACAGTCTGTGCGGCTGGCGGGCTCACGCTGCTCATGTGGATTCGGCTGTACCTGCGAACGGGAGCACGACCTCTCCATGACGAGTCAGGGGTGACTGATGTACGCTGCCCGGAGTGCCAATACAGCATGGTCGGCCTGACGCATGCTCGTTGCCCGGAGTGCGGGCGGGAGTACACGCTGGATGAACTGATGGGTCGGCAGAACTTCGAAGCACTGCGACAGAGCCAACAGAAATAGATGCAGCAATTCAGGGGAGCTGACCGTCCTTACTGCAGAAGCGCTCTTCGGAGTGTCCTGTCTTGCGGACGCAATCCCCGTCAGGCAACCTTTTGCCTGGTCCGGCGGGACGGCGGGATTCTAAAAACCCATGCCTTCCTTGGTGAACACCGAATCGGGCAGGTTGGGATTCAGCTTGACGTTGGTGATCTCGTAGTGGCCTAGCAGGATTTTGCGCTCATCGTCCGCGTAAGCCAGACACAAGACCGGCAGCAGCATCTCCTGGTCCATGTGTACCACCAGCACGCGATCGGGCCAGATGCCGTGCTCGTCGGTGTAGGGCAGGCGACGCTCGAAAATGAACGTGGGCCGGCCGTCAACCTCGCCCTTACCCTTGTAGGACAAATCCAGGAGGTTCTTTTCCTGGGCGAGTCTTGCGTACTTGAGCGTCAGGGCCAGGCTGTTGCGCATGCCGAACTGGTCAATCGTCCGGCGGGAACTTCGTTTGGCCTCTTCGCCGTTGATCGGCCGCATGACGCAAGAGACGAACAGCCGGGCGATGGAGCCGGCCGGCTCGACCAGCGCCATCTGCCGGCCCTCATCGATCCACCGGTCGGCCACGTAGAGCACACGCGAGATTTTGTCCGCATTCCGCTTCCATTCCATCCGCACGCTGAAGGGTTTCTCGCGGAACCAGACGTCTATGACCTGTTCGCCGGTGAGCTTACCTCCGATCAGTTCCTTCTTGGTGAAGGTGCAGGTGTAATCCCGCACGGTGCGGTCGTAGCGCTCCATGGCCATCTGGAGAAAGCCCATTGGATCGCGGGCGGCTAATGCTTCCGGCGGTTCGCTCACCGGACTTGGCGGGGCCGGGGCAGCAAAGGCCACGCTGGGACGGTGACGCACTGGCTCCTGAACGGCGACGGGCGTCTGGGGTTGGCGAGCCTTTGCCGTCAAGGCCCGATGGCATTGGAAGATCAAGGCCGCGAGAAGAACGAGCCCGATAACAACCTGAATCCGACCGCTGGTGATTCGGGGTTTGCTCATATCCTCCGGGCTCCTTTCCGGGGGCAGGGG
>JAAXZI010000209.1 GCA_012719955.1 Phycisphaerae bacterium
CCCTTGCCCGCCTGGGTTCGTCGACCCCACCGAGTGGCCACCTGGGTACAGATGAAGATCATCATCAACGCCGCGCGAACCGCACGAAAACAACAACTTGTGGCGTAGATGCAATACGTTGTGGAAGAGGTGGGCCACCCAGCCTGCCATGGCCCGGTTAGAGAATCAAACGTCATCAGCGAGAACAGCCCGTGCACAACCCAGCCGCTACAGCGAAAACGGCCGGTACAGAGCCCGGCCGCTACGGAAAACTTAAACTGCCCCATACGCTTGTGATTCCCATTGGTCACGCTAAGCTTATCCGTCGTTGATACCTGCCATAGAACGGGAGCCAGCCCCATGAACTACGCATTCGTCGCCTCCAGGCTTGTGGCCGTTACTGTCGCCTTGCTTGTTCCGCTCTGCGGACCCGCGCTTGCTGATTCCGGCCTGCGGCTCGACTACAAGACCATCACCCTCGACAACGGGCTGAAAGTCATCACGCTGGAGGACTTCACCACCCCCATCGTCAACGTGCAGCTCTGGTACCATGTGGGGTCCAAGGACGAAGACCCCGAGCGGCAGGGCTTTGCCCACATGTTCGAGCACATGATGTTCCGCGGCACCGACCGGCTGGGGCCGACCGACCATTTCGACCTCATCCGCCGGACCGGCGGCACAACCAACGCCTACACGTCCTTCGACCAGACCGTCTACCACGAGACCCTGCCGGCCAATCAACTCGAACTGGCCCTGTGGCTCGAATCGGAGCGGATGGCCTGGCTCAAGATCGACCAGCAATCCTTCGACACCGAGCGGCAGGTAGTCGAGGAGGAACGGCGGCTGGGCGTGAACGGTCCCTACGGCACTCTGCCGGAGAAGCTGTTGGCGGAAGCGTTCAAGGTACACCCCTATCGCTGGTCGCCCATCGGCAACATCGCCCACCTGCGGGCCACGGCCGTGCCGGAGCTGCGCGCGTTCTGGACGCGCTACTACGTGCCCAACAATGCGACACTGGTCATTGTCGGGGCCGTCACCCATCAGCGGGCGCAGGAACTGGCCCACAAATACTTCGGCTGGATCCCCCGCTACCCCGACCCGCCGCGCATCACCGTTCGCGAGCCGCAGCCGACCGAACCAAAGTCCATGGTCATCAAGGAGGACAACGCCCCCGCCCCGCTGGTGGGCATCGGCACACGCACGGTGCCGGCCGGCCACCCGGATGAAATCCCCCTGCAGCTCCTGGGCAGCATACTGGGTGAGGGCAAAAGCAGCCGGGCCTATCGCGAACTGGTGGCCGAGAAGGAGCTGGCGGTGATGGCCATGGGCGGGGCCGAATCGCTCGAACACGACGGGTTTATCGGCATCGGAGCGGCCTTGTCACCTACCGGCGGCGATCCGGCCAAGACGCTGGCCGCCCTGGAGGCGATCCTGGAAAAAGCGCGAACCGAACCGGTCAGCGAACGGGAGCTGGAGAAGGCCCGCAACCGGATGCTCAAGGAAATCGTGGAGGAGAGCCTGACCGCCCAGGGCCGGGCCAGCGCCCTGGGGCGCGCGGCGGTCCTGGAAGGCGACGTGGCCAAGGTCAATGCCCGGCTGGAAGCGGTTCGCCGGACGACGGCCGACGACCTGCTGCGCGTCGCGCAGGAATACCTTGCACCCCAGCGGCTGCTGAAAGTCACGGTGGAGCGCAACCTCATGGGTACACTGGGCGGACTGCTGGGCTTCAAGAAGCGCGAAGAAAACCCGCCCATCACCGCCAAGCCGGAAACGGATCCGCCGCCGCCCGGCCGGCCCGGCCTGCAGCGACCCGCGGGCTTCCCTACCACCGCCCCGGTGGCGGAGCCAATCACATATGACCCCACGCCCAGGTACGAGTCGTTCACGCTGGCAAATGGCCTGAAGGTTTTGGTGATCGAGAATCACAAGGCCCCGCTGGTGACCGTGCAGCTCGGCCTGCGCAGCGGGGCTTGGTGCGAGGAGAAGCCAGGGGCGGCCTCGATGGCCCTGCAGATGCTCACCAGGGGCACCGCACAGCACAGCGAGCGGGAACTGGCCGACGAACTTGAAATCCACGCCATTTCCCTGACCGGCCAGACGAACATGGACGATAGCACGGTTACGGCGAGCTGCCTGACCGAGCACCTCGACCGGGCGGTTCAACTGCTGGCCGAGGTGGTTCGCACGCCGACGTTTCCGGAGAACGAATTCCGCAAACTTCGCCGGCAGGTGCGTACCGACCTGGCTATCTCCACGGCCGAACCATCGTACATCGCCAGCCGGGAGTTGCGCCGACGGCTTTACGGGCGGCATCCTTACGCGCGCACGGCCACCGGCGAGATCGAGGATGTGGACGCGCTCCAGGTAGCGGATGCCCGGCAGTGGTGGCAGCGTTTCGCCCGGCCGGATATGGCGGCCCTGATCTTCGCGGGCGACATCACCCGCGAACGGGCCCAGAGGCTGGCCGAGGCGACGTTCGACGATTGGCGGGCCGAGGGGCCCGCGCCCACGGTAGCCTTGCCACCGGTGCCGGAGCCGGGGCCGACGCACATTTACCTGGTGGACCGGCCGGGCGTGCAGAGCCAGATCCGCGCGGGACGAAGCCTGGATCTGACGCGAAACAGCCCGGGGTATTTCGTGAGCAGGGTGGTCAGCGAGTATTTCGGGGGCGCGTTCAGCAGCCGGCTCAACGAGACCATCCGGGTCAAAAAGGGCCTGACCTACGGGGCCTCTGGCGGGTACAACGCGCGGCGGTTTGCCGGCGGGTTCACCCTCTCCACCTTCAGCCAGACGGCGCGCACGCCGGAAGCGGTGCAGGCGATTCTCGACGAGGTCCGGCGGTTGACGGCCGAGCCCCCCTCAGCCCGGGAGTTGGAGACCATCAAGTCGTACACGCTGGGCAGCTTCCCGCGCGAGCGGGAGACCCCTGCGCAGATCGTCGACGACCTGTGGCTGATCGAGTCATGCGACTTGCCTGGGGATTACCTCCAGAAGCTGCTGGCGGGCGTGGCCCGCGCTGACGCCGCGGAGTGCATGCGGCTGATCGGCGAAACGGTCGATCCGGCCCGGCTCACAATCGTCGTGGTCGGCCCGGCCAGGGAGTTGCGCAAGGAGCTGGAGCAAATCGCGCCGGTGACCGTGGTGGGGCTGGATACGGCGGCGAGCACGCCCGGCACGCGGGCAGAGTAGGCGGCGGTTGAGGGATGAGGGGAAGACACGGAGCCACGGAGACACGGAGACACGGAGACAAGGGGACAAGGAGACAAGGGGATGCAGGTCAGAGCTCCGAGCACAAGCGGGGTCGGCCGGCGACTGCTCGCCCCTTGGCCCTCATCCCTCGTCCCCTCGCCCCTCGCTCCTCATCCCTCGCCCCTGCCCACTCATTCCAACAATCCCGCCATTTTGGAATCGCCCCCGCCCGGCGACCTCGGGTACAATGGATGGACCATGGGCGAGGGACTGGTCAAATACCTGAGCAGCAAGGTCATCGGCATCGTCCTGCTGGTCTGCGGGACGATCATCGTCATCTGGTACCTGCGACTGACGGACGAACAGCGGGCTACAATGTGGAGTGTGGCCCGCGGTACGCTCATATGGGCAGGATGCGTCGCCGCTCTGCCGTGGGCGCTGTTCTTCGTGCCAGCCTGGGTGATGCGTCTGGAGAGCAACCTCGCCAGTGCGGCCATGCTGGCCGGGTTCCTGCTGGTGGACATTGCCCTGGCGCTGATCCTCAGCGGACCTGTGCCCCACACCTGGCAGAAGGCGGCTCTGCTGTTTGGCTTCCTTTGTGCAGCGGCGTATAATTTTGTCGTGTGCGAATTCCTGGCCCGGCGATCAGAAGAGCAGTGATGAGTCATGGGTGATGCGGGATGGGAAGACCGCCAGCCCGTGTCTTTACTCATCGCTCATAACTCATCACTTATTCAGGGGTGGACGCGGTTATGAGCACCTGTCAGGCCGGTGATCGGATTAACAACTACCTGCTCGAGGAGCAGATCGGGACGGGTACGTTCGGGCAGGTATGGCGCGCCCGCCATCACGTGTTCAACGAACTGGTGGCGATCAAGATCCCCACTGATTCCCAGTACGTCCGCCACCTCCAGCAGGAGGGCATGGCCATTCACGGCCTGTCGCACCCCAACATTGTCCGGGCCATCGACCTCGACCCTTACGCCGACCCGCCGTACCTGATCGTGGAATTTGTGGACGGGCTGTCGCTCAAGCAGCACATCGAGCGGCATCCGGGGGGTCTGCCCATCGATACGACGATCGCCATTCTCTACGGCGCGCTGACCGCCCTGGACGTCGCCCACCGGGCCCATTTGATCCATCGCGACATCAAGCCGGCCAATATCCTGATCGCCGGGGGGCCCGAGCTGGAACCGATGCTGCCCAGCCGGGTGAAAGTGACCGACTTCGGCCTGGGCCGCCGGTCGGAGGAGACGGGGTCAGTCTGGCAGTCTGGTTCGCTGGCAGCGGAGGCCCACCACTTGGTGGGCACGTTGGCCTACATGTCGCCTGAACAACGTGACGGCGCCCCGCTCGATCCGCGCAGCGACCTGTATTCGCTGGGCATCGTGCTGCACGAGATGCTGACCGGCGTGTTGCCGCAGGGCAGCGATCTGCCCAGCTCCATCCGGCCGGACGTACCCCGCTGGCTGGACCGGTTGTTTGAACGATGTCACACCGGCCGCGACCGCCGCTTCGCCTCGGCGGCCCAGATGCGCGAGTTCATCGAGCGGTACGCCCCGGCGGCGGCATCCTGGAACCGTGCCGGCGACGTAGGCGGACCGGGGCTGCGCCAGGTAGGCGACCGATGGCAATGCGTCCAATGCAACGGTCAGGTGAATCCGGCCGATCAGTTCTGCATTCACTGCGGGCGACAGCTTGTGGAACATGTGCCGCGTTGCCCGACGTGCCATGCCTACGTGGGGCGGACGGATAATTTCTGTATCCTGTGTGGGACGGACTTACGAATTCGAGCATGAGGCCGGCTATGCGCTTGCTCTTATTACTGGTGCTGATGCTCGCCTGCTTCGCCATGGGGCCGGAGAACCCGTTTTGCTTCTTGATCGGGTTCGTGCTCATTGGGTGGCCCGTGATCGCCATGATGGCCGGAAGCGTGCGCTGGCTGTTAAGCCTGACGACCGCCCCGCCGGCCGGGGGGGACCGGCAGGCAGAGCGGCTGCCCTCCTGCTCGGACTGGAGCCACGGGACGGCGGCGCAGAGCCGCGTCTGCCCGGACGATCGGTGCGGCCGGGTGAATATCGAACAGGCCCGGTTCTGCGCCCAATGCGGAAGGAGGCTGGTGTGAAATCACACGCGGCCAAGGCGGCCGAACTGGAATCGGCATTCCTGGCCGGCGCGGAAGCGAACCTCAATCAGGCCAAGGGGCGACGTCTGCACGGCTCGCGATGGACGTGGAACACGCGAACCGAAGAGGACCGCCTCCGGACCAGGCTGATCGAGCAGGGCCGGTACGACCGTGAGTTGTTGCGCAGCCTGCCCAAGAATACCGCCCGTTGCCTGACCGGGTTCGTGCCGCGATTGTTCTTCGGCCAGCGAAAGACCAGCGTCGCCATCTGCTCGGTGCTTTCGCCGCTGGAGCATTTCGTCGATCCCGACCTGGCCGAGCTTCCCCCCCCGCCGGTGGGGCTGTCCACGCTGGTGGCCCACGTGAAGGAGCTGGTCGGCGATGCCGACGTGCCCCACCTGATCGGCGTTTGCAGCCCCAGCGGATTCACCGAAGACGTGAAACGCGGCGGTCTGGAACTGCCACGGGTTACGCTGGTACTGATCGAGCCGCGGGACGACGGCGGCTGGACCGTCATTCCCGGCAGCCCCGATGCCACCCCCTCCGACTGCCGGCTCTTTGATCCCGAGGCCATGGCCCAGAAACTGGCCCGCGTGAAGGAAGAGATCAACAATCGCGGCGCCGACCTGGTGAGTGGCGGGTTGAGCGTATCGGTCCTGGCCGAACGCCTGGGCCTGCCCCCCCGGCTGGTAGCCGCCGCTTTCGAACAGGCCGCCGCGGCCGACCCGGAGCTGAGAATCAGCCGGCAGAACGACGAGATCCTGCTTTATCGCGGCGCCGCCGCTTCCCTGGAAGGTGACACGAGCATGGTGGACCGTATTCGAGATTTGTTCAGCGGAAAAGGCAATGAGGCGCGCAAGATCAACGCGCTCTCCGAGCGGCGGGCCCTGCTGGTGCAGCGGCGCGACCGCATCTACGACGATTTGAGCAAGCTCGAGGCCCGCGAGGCCGACCTGCTCAAACAGGGCCGCGAATCTCCCTCGCCGGCGGCCAAGCGGCGGGTGGCCTCGCAGATCAAGCAGCTTCGCGACGACATGGACCGGCTGCAGGCCAGCGCCCGGATGATCGGCCAGCAGGTGGACGTGATCAGCACCCACATCCACAACCTCAGTCTCATCCAGCAGGGCCAGGCGGCCAAACTCCCGCCGGTGGAGGAGATTACCGAAGATGCGGTCCGCGCCGAGGAGATGATCGAGCAGCTCAACGCGGACGTGGAGCTGGTGGGCAATCTCAGCATGGGCGTTACCAGCCAGACGGCCACGGACGACGAGCTGGCCATCCTGGCGGAGCTGGAAGCCCCCGTTCCGCCCCAGCGCGAACCGGCCGCCGCCCCGCCGGCAGGCGCCCGCGCGCCGGAGCGTGCCCCGGCGGTCGAGCGCAAACCGCAGCCGGAACGGCGCGAGCCGGAAGCGACGTGAAAAAATGGTCCGTTGTGCTGGTTGATCGGACCGATCCGACGGATCCGACCGATCGGCCCGATCGGAATTTTCCGGCGGCTCCGGCAACTGACCACTGACAGTTTCAAGGAAAGAGGACATGGCCCTACTGGACTGGTTAACAGGGAAAGACAAACCGCTCTCCAGCATGAACCGCCAGGAGCTGCGCCGCCAGGAGCTGCTGCTGGAGAAGGAGTGCACCCAGCTTCTCAGGCGGATCGAGAAACTCGGTCAGGAGAAGCAGGCCCTCTTCGAGCGCGGGGCGGCGGAGAAGATGCCGGAAGTCCGCCGCATGCTCGCCCAACAATTCGAGGTAAAGACCTCCGAACAACTCCTGCTCTCGCGCCAGCTCAATATCCGCAGCAAGGAAAGCATGACCGTCACGCGGCTCAAGCTGCTCCGCGAGAATGCGGAACGGGCCCGGCTCCACGGCAACAAGCTCGGCCTGGTCAGCGAGAAAGACCTGCTCCGCCTGGGCAAGCTGATCGAGAACGACGCCATCACCGCGGAGATGTACCAGCAACGGCTCGACGAGGTGCTCTCGCTGGGGGCGGAGGTGGACGAGGGCGCGGCCGGCCTGAGCGAAGCCGGCAGGCAGGTGCTGGATATCTGGGAAAAAATGGATACAGGGCTGATTTCCGACAAGGCGGAAGCCTTCGACGAGGCCGACCGCCGCGTGCGCGAGCAGCAGTCCGCCCAGGCTGAAGGGTGAGGAGCAGAAACATGAACGAGCCGGTGAAGCAACTTCGGAGAAGCAGGGATAACGCGATGATCGCGGGCGTGTGCGGGGGGCTGGGCCGGTATTTCGGGATTGATCCGACGCTGGTGCGCGTGCTGTACGTGGTCGGATCGATCGTCTCGGCCGCCTTCCCGGGGATCCTGGTTTACATTCTGCTCTGGATCATCATTCCGAAGGAAAACGATCACGGCCCTAACTGGACCGGCTGGTAAGTACGTCAACGCGACAGGAACAGCACATGGCTCTTTTCAAATCCAGCGAAGAACGCCGCATCGAGCGGGACATGAAGATCCGCCAGGGCATCCGGCGGATCGAGCGGGCCATCCGCGAGCAGGCCAAGTTCATGGACGAGTTCATCAAGAACGCCCGCCACGCCCGCGCCATCGGCGACCACAAGCAGTATCAGTTCATCCGCAATTCGCTCAAAAAGACGGCCATCATCCGCAAGGTGCTGGAGCGGCAGTTGCTCTCGGTCAAGAACGCGATGCTGATCAAGCGCCAGGCCGAGGCCAGCGCCGACTTCACCCAGGCCATGGCCCTGATGGCCGCCGAGATCGGGAAACTGTTCGGGGCGACCGACCTCGTGCGCACGCAGGCCGAGTGGGAAAAGGCCATGGTCCAGTCGCAAACCATGGAAGAGCGGATGAACATGTTCCTCGACTCCATCGAGGACATCGCCGAACAGGACTCGCAGATGACCACTTCCGAGAGCATCTCCGATGAGGAGATCGACCGGATGATCTCGGCCGAGGCCGAGGCCGAGCACGCCCAGGAGATGGACAAGCTGGCGGAGCTGCGGGCGGAACTGGAGGCGTTGAAGGGCAAGGGAGAGAAGCAGAAGTAGTCAGTTGTCAGTTGTTCGTTGTCAGTTGTTGGGGCACTTGTCCTTTGGTCAGTTGTGGGAGCTGGCAATGGTGGCAACTGTCTAAAGAGTCTGATCCCTCTGATCGGTCGGATCCGTCAGATCGGTCCGATCAGCCACTACAACTGACAAAAGGACCACTGACCCAACAACTGACTACTGACCACTGACTGCTCCAGGGATGAACTAAATGCCGGTTTCCTTTTCCACCTTCGAACGCCTCAAGGACAAAGGCATCGCCGCCTATCGCAAGGGCGACTATGCCACGGCCAGGCCTTACCTGATCCAGGCCGCCGAATGCATGGTCGAGCTGGCCGCGCAGGCAAAGAACGACGAGGTCCGCGCCCAGCACGAGGCTTATGCCCGCGAATTGATCGACCTGGCCAGGAGCTGCGACAAGGCCGCCGCGGAGGGCCGGCCGGGCCGGGCCAAGGCCCGCGAGGGCGAGGACGGCGGGGCCAACGCCTCCGACTGGATCGTCCGCGACAAGCCCACCATCGGCTTCGACGACATCGCCGGGCTGGAAGAGGTCAAGGACGAGATCCGCCTGAAGATGATCTACCCGTTCCAGCACCCCGAGCTGGCCACCCGTTACGGCGTGCGGCCCGGCGGCGGCATGCTGTTCTACGGCCCGCCGGGTACCGGCAAGACCATGCTGGCCAAGGCCATCGCCCACGAGATCGACGCTACCTTCTTCCTCATCAGCCCCGCCCAGGTGCTCAGCAAGTGGGTCGGCGAGGCCGAGCAGAACATCCGCAAGCTCTTCGACGCCGCCCGGGCCGAGCCGCAGGCGGTCATCTTCATCGACGAGATCGAGGCCCTGGTCCCCCGCCGGCAGACGGACACCTCGTCGGTCATGCAGCGGGTGGTGCCCCAGATCCTGCAGGAGCTGGAGGGCTTCGACCGCAAGGACACCCGGTGCCTACTATTTGTTGGAGCCACCAATCGTCCATGGCTGCTGGACGAGGCCATGCTGCGCCCCGGGCGGTTCGACTCCCGCGTGTATATCCCCCTGCCGGATGCGCCCGCGCGTTACCGATTGCTGGAAATGTACTTAGTGAAAGGCCGCCCCTTGGCCGACGACGTGGATTTAGGGGCCCTGTGCGACCGGCTGGAAGGCTACAGCGGAGCCGACATTAAGAGCATCGCCGACCGGGCGGCAGCCATACCATTTATGGAGGCCATCGGCGGAGGCGAGCCCCGGCCCATTTGCATGGCCGACCTGACGTGCGTGATCGAGGATACGTTGCCGTCGGTGCATCCCGGCGACCTGGCCCGCTACGAGGAGTTCGACCGCACCGGGCAGTAAAGGTCGTGTGCCGCCACTGCTCGTTTTTGTGCCGCTGCCCTTTGTGTGTCGCTGCTCTTCGTCTGTCCGCCGCGGGAACTCAGAGGATGGTGAACTCATGCTGCAATCCAAGAGCTCACTCGAAACCCTGCTCAAGACGGCCGGCGAGGTGGCCCGGGTGGTCGCCGCCGATAAGCTCTTCTCCTGGATCACGCGCTCCATCAGTCCGCCGCTGGGTTGGCTGGCCTGGGCATTGCGCAGCGAGCAGGATCCGGCCATTGTTCGGCCCGGCGGGCGCTGCGAGCGCGACGGCGTCACCGACGTGGTGTTTGTCCGCCTCTCCAGCGTGGAGTGCGTCATCGAGGATTCCGGGCTGCAATCCTCCGACGGCCACGAGTTCACCGGCCGGCTGCGCCTCAAGGTGCGGGTGATCCCCGAAACGGCCGAACTGGCCGCCTTCAAACGGACCGTGCTGGGTGCCAGCGAAACGCTCAGCAAGGCGGACCTCGAACGCTACTTCCAGTGGCAGGGCCGCACCGCGCTGGCCGAGCTGGCTTCTGCACACACGGCCGACGAACTGCTCGGCAGGCTCAACAGCGAGGAGGTGCGCCGGGTCGTCGATAGCCGCCTGGGCGCCCCCTGCCTGGCCGGTGGTTTGGCCATTGACGAGCCGGTGATAGCGGAATTCGAGTCGGATGAATACCTCGACCATCGCCGGCGGACTTCCCTGCTTGATCGCCGGAAGAAAGAGGCCGACGCGCGCACCCAGATCCAGCAGGCGCTGGCCGCCGCGCAGAGCCAGCGGCTCAATCATCTGATCGGCATGCTCGAACAGATGCGCGAAGCCAGCAAGGCGCACGGCGAGCGGACGCTCATGGATCTGCTGCAGGCGTTCAACCCCGCCGAACGCGGGCAGATGTATTCCGCGCTGTGGCGACTGGCGCCAACGACCAGGCGTACCCGCTACGTAGCCGCCGTCTCCGGACAGGAGCTGCTGCTGTTCGACCCCGGCGATCTGCAGCGACCGGCGCGACGGCACCGGCTGCCCGAGACGCTGGGGGCATTAAGGTCGGTCAGCATGGACGTGCGGTCGCGGGCGGCGGGCGTGCTGCTGGTCGGGGCGGCCACCGGCGTGTATGTCGTGGACCTGGAGACAGGCAAATCGATCCGCCAGCTTGCCGCCGGACATGATCCGGCCATCAAGGTTCGCGGGGGGTTCAATGCCGCCGCCATGAGCGATCAGTGGATTCTGGCCTCACACTCCGAACTGGGGATTGCGGCCTGGCCGGGGGCACAAGATGAAACGACGCCTTGGGGATGGCATGCATCTTACGCGCCTTCGGGGGGGCGTGCATTTTGCACGCCTGGAGGCGGGCAGGATGCCCGCCCTCCAACGCCTGAAGGTGGCCAAGATGTCCGCGCACCTGTGGAGGCTGGCCGGGCGGTGCTGCGGGAGTTGACGGCTAACGCCGAGACGGTGCGCTGCCTGCAGGTACATGACGATACGATCTGGGTGGCCGTGGACAATCGGGTCTTGTCCTTCCCGGCGGCGGACCTGGACGATTTCAACCTGACCTCTTACGCCGGCAGCCATTCGCCCATCTCGGCCCTGGCAATCACGCCTGATGCGGTCTTTGCCGGCAATACGGAAGGCCAGATTCTGCGCTGGCCGTTGGACGATCCGGCCGAGCCGTCCATCGTCCGACGGGCGACCGGGCTGCCGGTGGAATCAATCGACATCGTGGATTCCGGCGGGGTCGATTGGCTTATAGCGGCCGATGGGCAGGACGCGCTGATCACCACCGTGATCGGTGACAATCACGCCTGCCGTTACGAGACGGGCGCTGCCCGCGTACGCCGTGCGGCCGCGGCCGAGGACCTGTTCGTGGCCATGAACGATAATCGCGACCGTCTCATCGCCTGGCAGCCGGACAAGCCTTCCGCCCCGGCCGCCACCGTAGTGGTGCCATACCTCACAGGCCGGAGCATCCAGGATCTGTGTCTGATACGGGCATAGCTGTCAGCGGTCAGCTTTCAGCAATCAGCAATCAGCTATCAGCGATGAACTTCCACCTGCTGAACGCTGACCGCTGAAAGCTAATTGCTGACCACTGACCGCCTCTCTACAATCCTCTGCAATGCGCCTCACACGTGAGATTCGCTTCAGCGTCGGGGAGTCGCCTGACTTGCCGGTGACCAATTCCTGGGCCGGCTGGCCGACGGCAACCGGCGTACGGCCGTATCTGGTACTTCGCGTTGCAGTCGAAGGCCGGCCGGATGAGCGGACCGGCTACCTGGTCAACATCCGCGACCTCGATCGACTGCTGCGCGAGCGGACGATACCGCTGGTCAACCGGCTGTACGCGGCGACCGATCCGCCCGCCTCGTTGACCGGCGAGCGGCTGATCAGCGCCATCGCCGGGGATCTGGCCCCACACGTGCCGGCCGGGGCGCGCTGGGCCGGTTGCCGGGTGTACCTGACGCCCTTCCTCTATTACCAGATGCAAGGTGGTGAGATGATCGAGGTGACCCAGAGCTTCGAGTTCGCGGCCGCGCACCGGCTGCACTGTGCGGACATGAGCGAGGCCCGGAACTATGAGATCTTCGGCAAGTGCAACAATCCCAACGGCCACGGGCATAACTATCAGCTCGAAGTGACGGTTGCCGGCCGCCCGGACCCCGCGACGGGCCACGTCATTCCGTTACGGCAGATGGAAGAGATCGTCAACGAGCGGGTCATCAACCGTTTCGATCACAAGCATCTCAACCAGGATTGCCCGGAGTTCCGCACGTTGAACCCCTCGGTCGAGAATATCACCCGGGTGATCTGGGGCCTGCTCGAAGGGCAATTCGGCGCCGCCCGGCTGGCGCGGGTGCGGGTGTGGGAGACGGCAAAGACGTACGCGGAGTATGAGGGAAGTGAGAAGTGAGCTCAGAAACTTACTCCCCTACCGGACCGCCTCCCGGAACAAGCCCTCGTCCAGGCGGTGACGGGCAAACTCCCGGCCATCGATGTGGATGACCGGGACTTCATGGTCGTATTCGTCCAGCCAGCGCTCGTTGTCAGGATCGTCGATGTTGATGCACTCGAAGTCGAAGGGCGTCTGGCCGCGGACGCGCTCGATGATCCGGGCGGCGGCTTCGCAGAGATGGCAACCGTCGCGCGTGAATAAGGTGACCTTTCTCACTGGTCCTCTTGCACGCTTACGATTCGGCGATGACGGCCTTGAGTTTCTTGATGGCTTCGCGTTCGAGCTGGCGGACGCGTTCGCGGGTGAGGCCGATCTTGGCGCCGATCTGCTTGAGCGTCATGGGCTCCTGGTCGTCGAGGCCGTAACGGAGCTTGAGGATGGTGGCCTCGCGCTCGTCGATCTGGGAGAGCAGCCGTTCGATGACCTCCGAATCGGCCCGGCTGAAGACCGCCTCCTCCGGGGTGGGCTGCTTGTGATCGGCCAGCATGTCGGTCAGGCCGAAGGTGCCATCGGCCCCGGACGACTGGGTGGGCGCGCTGAAGGCCTTCACCGCACGGCGGATGATGCGAACCTTGCGCTCGGAGAGATTCATGTGCTCGGCCATCTCGGCCAGCGTGGGCTGGCGGCCCAGCTTGAGCTCCAACTCGCTGGAAGCCTTCTTCCAGTCGGCGATCATGGCCACCATATAAGCGGGAATGTGGACCGGCTGGACGCTGTTGATCAGGGCCCGCTTGATGGCCTGCTTGATCCACCAGGAGGCGTAGGTGCTGAAGCGGGTTTCCTTAGTGGGATCATACCCTTCCACGCCGCGGAGCAGACCGATGTTGCCCTCTTCGATGAGATCGCTGAGGGTCATTCCGCGGTTGAGGTACTGCTTGGCGATGTTGACCACCAGCCGCAGGTTGGAAAGGATCATCCGGTCGCGCGCTGCGGCGGCCTTGGCCTCCGCCTCCTCCTTTTCCTCCAGCGAGATTTTCCCCTCGCGAAAGAGTTCAGCGGCTCGGGCAGCGTACTGGATGGTGCTGCCCAGTTCGCGTTCCTCCTCGGCCGTCAACAGCGGAGCCGAGTCGATCTGCTTGAGGTAGTATTGGAGTCCTGCTTCGGCAGCGATGGCTCAACCTCCCATCCGTGGCCCCCTGATCAGTCCGTACAGGTCCGATAAAGGGCCTCAATCGTGCAAAGGTCGCCCGGGCGGACTTATCGCCCGCCCGGGCGGCTTAATCCACTCAGTTGATTTTATCGGCCAGATTTCAGCCTGGCCTTCGTATGCCACACAAACGAGGGCCCGCCTCGCTTGCGTTTCGAGCTCCACAGGCGGCGGGACGCCGGCCTCCTCGCCCTGCGCCCCTCACGGGAGCGGTGATCGGCGGCCTCAGGATTCCTGCTCGCCCTGCTCGCCCTGCTCGGCCTGCTCACCCTGCTCGGGCTGCTCGACCTCGCGGGGACGGAACGGGAAATCACGGATGATATCCGTGGAATCCTCGCCCGGCCCGTGCAGACCGCCGCGGCGCGGCTTGGGCTTGCCCTCAGGCCGCGCGCCGGTGGCGCCTTCTTCGGCTGCCCACTCGGCCCGCTTCTTGGACAGGCCGATCTTGCGATCCTGGGCGTCCACGCGGAGGATCTTGACCTCGATCTCGGCCCCGACCTTGACCTCGTCGTGCGGGTCCTCGACCTTGTGGTCGGCCAGTTCGCTCACGTGCAGCAGACCCTCCAGATCGGGCTCCAGCTCGACGAAGACGCCGAAGTTGGTGATCTTGGTGACCTTGCCCTTGACGATCTGGCCGGGGATGTAGGTCGAAGGAATGGCGTGGAGCCACGGATCCTCGGTGAGCTGCCGGGTACCCAGGGCCACGCGCATCTTCTCCTGGTCCACGGAGAGCACCACGCAGCGGACCGTATCGCCCTTCTTGAGCACCTCGGACGGATGGCTGATCTTCTTGGTCCAGCTCATGTCCGACACGTGCAGCAGGCCGTCGATGCCCTCTTCGATCTCGATGAAGGCACCGTAGTTGGTGAGGTTGCGTACCTTGCCCTCGATGATGGTGTTGGGCGGGTACTTCTCGGCCACCTTGGTCCAGGGGTTGGTCTCGGTCTGCTTCATGCCGAGACTGATTTCCTGCTTCTCCTTGTCGATCTCCAGAACGACCACCTCGACCTGGTCGCCCAGGCTGACCAGTTCGGAGGGGTGATTGATCCGGCGGGTCCAGCTCATCTCGGAGATATGAACCAGGCCTTCGACGCCCGCTTCGAGCTTCACAAAAGCGCCGTAGTTGGTGATGTTGACCACCTCGCCCTTGATGCGCGAGTTGACCGGGTAACGCTGCTCGATGTTGTCCCACGGGTTCTCGGTGAGCTGCTTGAGACCGAGGGCGATCTTCTCCTTCTCGCGATCGATGTTGAGGATTTTGACCTCGATCTCCTGATCGATCTTGAGCATGTCGGACGGATGATTGACCCGGTCCCAGCTCATGTCGGTAATGTGCAGGAGACCGTCAATGCCGCCCAGATCGACAAACGCGCCGAAGTCGGCCAGGTTCTTGACCGTGCCCTTGCGGACATCGCCGACCTGGAGCTCGTTGAGAACCTTTTCCTTGGCCGTCTGACGCTGTTCCTCAATGAACTTACGGCGACTGATCACGATATTGCGCCGCTCGGTGTCGATCTTGAGGATCTTGGCGTCGATGTCCCGGCCAATGAATTCGCCGATATCGCCGGGGCGGCGGATGTCCACCTGGCTGGCGGGCAGGAAGACGGGCACGCCGATATCCACCAGCAGGCCGCCCTTGATCTTACGCATGACCTTGCCGCGGACGGTATCGCCCTCGTGGGAAGTTTCGACGATCCGCTGCCAGTTGAGGATGCGATCGGCTTTGCGCTTGGAGATGACCACGAGTCCGCTGTCGGATTCGACGGTTTCGAGCCAGACGTCCACGGTATCGCCGGGGTCGATGGCGGAGCGATCATCCCATTCGCTGATGGGCACCACGCCCTCGCTCTTGAGACCGACGTCAACAATGACGTCGTCGCCAACCGTGCCGACGATCCGCCCCTTCAGGATCGTGCCGGACTGGAAGTTCCCGATGGTCTGATCAATCGTTGCGGCAATCGTTTCGTTCGTGGCATCAGTGCCGAACATGGCCGCCAGTTCGGCATCGAGGCTGCTGTCGTCTGCAATAATGGAATTCAAAAGTTCGTTATTCGCCATACATTCCTTCGCTTTGTTTGGGGTTATGCATCCGAAGAGGTGAGACCTGCGTCAACCCACAGGTGGGTGGCACGCCGGATACGTGCCTATGAAGCCCCCCGGCCACGGAGCATGAACCGCTCACGCCCATCCATCGAGCCGGACCATGAAGTATAGACGATACGGGGGCACATGCCAAGCC
>JAAXZI010000210.1 GCA_012719955.1 Phycisphaerae bacterium
CGCGCGGTGCAAACCGTGCCCAACCTGCCGACCACCCGCCCGGCGCTCCCGCGGAGCACACAACCCGCCGCCAGGCTCGAAGACCGCTCCAGCCGGTCATTCACCGGAGACTTCGGCCAACTCTCCATCCCGCCCGGCGAGAATCCGAAAGTCCATGTTTTCAATGAGGAGACCGGCGAAACCAAATACGTTTTCCAGGCCACCCGCTGGGAGCCCATCGGCGCGAGCGGCACGGAATTCGCCATGACCGATCCCAGCGCCGAGATTGTGCTGCCCAAGGGCCAGAAGGCCTATGTTCGCGCCGACTACGGTCAGGTAACCGTGCAACGCGGCGACAAGAACCGGATCGACCCCAAGCGCGGCTGGTTCAAGGGCAACGTGCGCATCATCGTGGACAAGACCTCGCAGAAAGATCGCAAGGCGGACCCGCGTCTGAATGATCCTTCCACCCATCCGGAGACGGTCTACAAATGCTGGCTGGAGGATGTCTCCTTCGACCTGGATCTGGCCCACCTGCAGAGTGAGGGCGTCGTCAAGGTCCAGAGCGCCGACGCCACGCTGGAGGGCCGCGGGCTCGAACTGGTGTGGAACGAGGTCAATCGGCGAATCACGAAACTGAGGATCGTGGAAGGCCGGCGGGCGACTTTCCGTTCGTCGAAGCTGATGGATTTCAGCGTCGGCAGCGCCCCGACCGCTGACAAGAAGAAGGAAAAGGACGAGCCCGCCGGTTCGCCGGCCGCTCCAGTTGCGGCGGCCCCGCCGTCCGGAGCCCAGCCTGCGGACGGCAACCGGGCCACGCCCGATGCCAACACCACCTTCGGCCTCATCAACCCGGGCGCCAGGCCCAGCTCGCCCAAGGAAAACCGCATTGACTCCTATCGCATCGTCTTCCGCGACAACATCGTGGCCGAGCAGCGCGACGGTGTGAAAACCATCGGGCGCCTGAAAGCCGCGGTCATCGAGGTGCTGTTCGAGGTCGGCCAGGCGGAGCGTGAGGCGGTGCAACAGGCGCCGGGCAGCCAGCCGGCCGAACGGCCGCCCAAGGCCTCGCCTGCCGAGACCGCCCCCACGTTGGAACCCTCCCCGCTGGAGGAAGGTTCCACGCTCGTTCTCAACTGGACCGGCGAAATGATCGTCGTCCCCGAAAGGCCGACTGAGACGCCGGAGAGTCAGAAGACCGGCACCGCCCGCAGCCCGCGTCTGACCGCTACCGGCAACCCGGTCGAAATCTACAGTTGGGGTCGTGATGCCGGCGACGCCACCTGCCAGCAGCTTGACTACGACGCCGAAACGAAACAGGTCCGCCTGACCGGCACGCCGGAATCGCCGGTGCGTATGAAATCCGGCCCCAACGGCGAACTCTTCGGCGAGAAGGTTTTCTTTGACGGCAAGACCGGATTTGCCAAAGTGGAGGGCCCCGGGTGGCTCGTCACCACCCGCAAGCCCCGCAGCGAAGAGCCGGAAATGCCCGAGTGCATCAGCCAGGCCCTTCAACGATATGCCGACACCCAGCCCACCGAGGCGGTCCCTGCGGAGCGCCAGCCGCGCGTGCTCACCTGGGAGAAATTCGCCCAGATCCAGTTTGATGTTTACGTGCGCCAGGTCCGGGATAAGGAAACCGGCGAACTGGAAAGCGAGAAGAACCCCTATCTGAAACACGCCGTGCTGGACGGCGGCGTGACCTTCCAGGACGCCAACCAGTCCATGGCCGCCGAGTACCTCGAGGTCTTCTTCCGCGCCCCCGAATCCGGCGTGGTCGCCTCCCGCGAGACGTTCATTGCCGATCGCGTTCTGGCCCGGGGCAATATCCGGATGACCAACAAGGGCGACGCCGCGGATGGCGATAATGATGAGCTGATCTGCGACGCGCTGGACCTGCAGTTGGATGTGGATCCGCTGGGCAACAATGTGCCTCGCACCGGCCGGGCCACCGGCAATGTCATCGCCCGCCAGGGCCGTCGGGAGATCCGGGCTCGCGATGAGATCGTGGTCACGCTGGGTCTGGGGCCCCAGCCGATCTCGCCGGAGAAACGCAAACGACTCGAGGCCGCCGCCAGGGAGTGCGGCTACTCCCCGGACTCCTCCGAATGGAAGGAATTTGAGAGCAAGCGCCGCCGGCTGACCATCCTGGCGATGACCGCCCGCGGCGACGTCACCGTGCGCGACCCCAAGGAAACGCTCGACGTGGTCGGCAAGGAGCTCGATTGCACGTTTGACGAGCAGCGGCGGCTCACGCGGGCCTCCATCGTCGGCGACGAGATCGCGCCCGCCCATGCGGAAACGGGCGACTTCTACATCCGCGGGCCGCAGATTCTCATGGACGTCAGCGCGCAATCCGCGCAGGTGCCCGGCGCCGGCATGTTGCGGTTCTACACCTCGCAGGACCTCGACGGCCGGCCGGTGGACAAGCCGATCCCCGTGGTGGTTACGTGGTCCGGCCGCATGGCCCTCGACGGCCAGGGCAACACCGGCCTGTTCGCCGGCGAGGTCAGAGTCCGGTCCGACAACTCGACGCTGGATTGCCGCGAACTGATGCTTAAATTCCAGAACGTCCCACCGCCGGCTTCGCCGCAGGACGGCGTGCGCTCGGTCTGGCCCGTGCGACTGTTCACCGCCAAACGGCGCCAGGATCGCTCCGGCGTTACCGTCGGCCGGGTGTCGGGCGAACTGCGCAAGCGCCTGGCCTATCTCCATGCCAGCGGCAGCCCTGCTGACGCAAAAGGCGATGCCCGCATCGAGATGAAGGTTTACGAAGAGGCTCCGCCGGTCAAAGGGCTGATCGCCCGCGCTCTGGTGGCATCCGTGCCCGATTGGCTGCCGCGCCAGGCGCAATCGCCCAAGGCCGCGGCCCAGCAGCGCCGGCTGGTCAGCGGCGCTTACCTCAGTGGCCGGGAAATCACCATCAACCTGATCGAGGAACACTTGATCGTGCAGGGCCGGGGCGACCTGCTGATCCGCGACTACCGCGTACCCGCCCGCCGGGGCCCGGCACAACCGGACCCGGCCATGAGCCTGATGCTGGGCGACACCGCAGGCGGCTCGCTCACCGGCTACAGCCCCGGACATACGGTCTTCAGGTGGCAAAACGGGATGTCCTTCTTCAACCAGAAGAACCTCGCCGTTTTCGATCGCGAAGTGATGATGGCCCATCAGTCCGGCTCGGAACTCCAAATGACGCCGGAGCTTGCCGCCGTCACCGGATTGACGGCGGAGACCCTGGCGGGCCTGAAGGGGCGGAAGGTCGGCATGACCACCGATCACCTTATCGTGGAATTCCAGCGGGCGGAAAAGGCCCGCGGCACAGACCCGGCCACGCTTTCGCGAGCGACCCGGCTCAAGGCCTTCAACGCCACCGGACGCGTCCGCTTGCAGGATGGCGGGAATTCCATCGAGGGCGCCGAAATCACCTATAGCGACGAGACCGGCATCGCCCGCGTGAACAGTTCGGCCCGCTCGCCGGCCCAGGTGGTGGTGGTCAATGAAAAGACCGGGGCATTGCAGGTGGAAGCCACAGGCGAATTCGTCGAGTGGAACGTCAAGACCCAAAAGGCCCGGGTCCGCCAGCCCCGCGCGTTCGCTCCCGGCCGCTGACAGCCGCCCTGCCGCGCCGGCTTCATCCGCGCGCGGCGGGTTGCCGGTCGGAATCTGACACCTCCAAAAAGAATTCCGCACGGCAGAGCTTGCCTTAGACACTGCTCATGAGCAAAGATTCAATAGATCAGGCAAAGGACTGTGACTCCCCAAGTCGCGTCTGATCAACAGTGGAGTCTCGGCGGGCAGGCCCGTGCGGTTATCCGGATAGGGCAGCAATTGTTCAGTTCTTCTTCCTGCTGTGAGCCTCCTGGTTTCTTATATCGAAGGTGTCGAGCCCGTGCACTCATCACTCGCGACCTCACAAGTGTGGGCGAAAGGGAATGAAGACCGGTGGCTCTGAGCCCCGGCGTGCTTTCCGGATGGGATCGCCTGTGAGCGAGGGCTGAGCGGCCACGAGTTCTCGTGGGGAGCGGACAGGGACCCGCGGCGGAGTCAGACTCTGCACAGCCAAAGGGCCGGTGCAGGATTCCGCCGTGGGTCTTTGTCCAATCGCACGGAGCGCAAATAAACCCCAGGCGTGGGCCGCTCCCATCTTGTGCGTCAGACGCCCCCACCGGGTTCTTCTGGGGCCCCTCACCTTTTATGGTGTTTGATTCTTTAATTCGGCAATGGCCACCGAGGGCTGGCTTCAGTGCTCCATTTTTCGAAAGGTCCGAACGGCGTTCTCTGACAACGCGATCCTTTCTCCGTCCGGGTCTCTGGTCAGGCTCCGCCATCTCTGACCCCTGTCGTATACGCACACATCCCTGAAACCGCCGTAGGAGAACAGGGCAATGTCCCCCAGTTGCGGTGCCTCTATTACACACGCTGTCTCAAGGTAATTCCCTTCGAGCCATTCCACCATCAGGCGCATGCCCAGGTCACGTTGACGACCGGCCGACAGCCACTCTGAGAAACACCCCGAATCCACTAACCACGATATGAAACTTGATTCGGCCTCCTGGCGGCACGGATCATCCTTTGAATCCAGGAGAGGCACCATGTGGAAGCCGCGGACAGTCAACGCGGTGCTGAGGGCATGCCCCGATAGCCCCAAATGGGTAAGAAGTGAGCTCACCGACGGCGCATCGACCTCAAGTAATCCTGACATCAGTGTAAAGATCTGATCTGGACCAGATCCACAGGTGTTTACGAACCGCAGTACAAAACTGGCCCAAGTCGTAAGTCGGAATTGCGCATCCTCGCATTTCCATGCACGTACAACTCTCTCCTCGACGAAGGTGGACTCTCGATCTCGCACCCAAAGGAGGGCCGCACGGGCGTCGATACGTTGTTCAATCCAGCCACTGACAACTTCTGTCGTTCCCGGATCCAGGAGGCAGGCACACAAGAGGTCGCCACATGTCAAGACACCATCCGGCCGGACTGCGGCCACTTCTCTCATCAACGTTACAAGGGCGGGAGTGAGCTCTATCTCCTTCAGGGCGTCACCCGGCAGCCGCTTTTCATCACTATCCATGAAAAAGACCTCTACTTCAGTTCCAGAAGAAGCAGCGCTTCACCGGGTACCATGTCCACCCGCCCGTACTCGGGCGGGTGGACATGTTGAAGTCAAACAGCCTCGATCATGCTCACCTGCGGCTACGCAATCAAGCGGTATCCGTCGGGTGCGGGTCTCACGTCCGCTGCAAGTGCTTGGAGGCTGAGGCGACCGCGCCGACCTGCCCCGCGTCATTCTGCGCCTGATCCAGAGGCTGTTCGTCCTGCGCCCTGTTCATGGCCCCCTGCGCGGTGGTCAGACCCACGGCCACCTTCAGCGGCATCACCAGCCCCTGCCGCCGGCACGGCATCAACCCGCGGGCGTACTTCATTCAGCGGACACAAGAGATCCGCCCTGCCGGCCATCCCGAATCACCGGCCGGTAGAGCGTATCCCGCTCGATAGGCTCGCATCCGGCCTCCACGATGAGCCGGCGGATCTGGTCCACCGAAAGCTCCTGGTGAGTGGTGCCGTCGCCTTCGCGTTTGGTGATGTCATAGTAGACCACGGTGCCGTCGAGATCGTCCACGCCCCAGTTGAGGCTGACCTGGGCGAGCTTGGGCGAGAGCATGATCCAGAAGGCCTTCACATGAGGAAAGTTGTCGAGCATGAGCCGGCTGACCGCCAGCGTGCGCAGGTCGTCCAGACCGGTGGGCCCGGGCAGGTGCGATAGAGCGCTGTTGTCGGGAACAAACGACAGCGGGATGATGCAGTTGAAATGGGCCTTGCGGCCGGCCAGCGACGCGTCCTGATGCTCGCGAAGCTTGATCAGGTGGCGGATACGTTCCTCGGGCGTCTCCACGTGCCCATAGAGCATCGTCGCGTTGGAGAAGATGCCCAGCTCGTGGGCGACGCGATGCACGTCAAACCAGCCCTGCTCGCCCACTTTGGCCTTGTAGACTTCCTCGTGCACGCGATCGTCGAAGATCTCCGCCCCCCCGCCGGGCAGGCTGCCCAAGCCGGCCTCGCGCAGCTTTTCGAGCACCTCGCGGATGGTGAGCCGCGGCCGGCTGATCCGTGTGAAGTGAATGATCTCGATGGCCGTGAAGGCCTTGATGTGCAGTTGCGGACAGGCGGCGCGGATGGACCGGCACATATCGAGGTAATACTCGAACGGCAACGTGGGATGCAGGCCGCCGACGATATGCACCTCGGTCGCCCCGGCCTCCGCCGCCTGGCGGGCACGGGCGACAATCTCATCGATGCTGAGTTGATAGCCATCCTCCCGGGCTACCGGCAATGCCTGGGCACCGCCTCCTGGTGAGCAGCGCTGAGCGGCGCTCGCCGACACGGCCGACCCGGCGGGAGCACACGAGCCCGCCTGCGGTGCGAGATCTGCCGCACGGGTTGAAGCCCGCCCTTCTTTGGGATACGGCCGGTAGAACGAGCAGAACTTGCAGCGCAGCACGCAGTAATTCGTGTAGTTGATGTGCCGATTGACGTTGTAGTACGCCTTGCGGCCATGCAGCCGCTCGCGGACCACGTTGGCCAGTTCGCCCAGCGTGTGAATGTCGCGCGTGGCATAGAGCCGCACGCCATCCTCGTAGGAAAGGCGCTGCCCCGCGCGGACTTTCTCGGCAATGTCTCCCAGCTCCGTACTCGTTACTGACGTCATCGGCATGATTCTCCCGGGCGTATTGTATACC
This sequence comes from Phycisphaerae bacterium, assembly GCA_012719955.1. Classification (GTDB taxonomy): domain Bacteria; phylum Planctomycetota; class Phycisphaerae; order UBA1845; family PWPN01; genus JAAXZI01. The sequence continues at coordinate 6,720 of JAAXZI010000210.1, forward strand.
GCCCTGGCAGAGTTGAATGGGCTCCGTTTTCAAAAAGCTTGACTCGCCGGGGCCGTGTCCGCGGGACCGTCTATCGGGAAGGCGGACCGCCGACCCCAGGTCAGGAAGGGTTTGTTCGCCCAACTGATTTTGGCTCTCGGGTCATCCACGGCCCTCACCAGCACGTCCGCGGGAGGCTTCCCGGCCTCATGCACGTACCCCTCGGGCAGAAGCAGGATCCGCCACTTGAAGAGATCCACCGGCGGCAGGCTGTAGGGGGCGGGCTCCGCGAAGACGGCCAGGGACTCCAGGCCGGCCTGCCTCAGTTCCGCGAGAGCTTCAGCCTTGTTCAAGCGTGAGGTGACCGGCCCGCTGTCCAACCTGAAGCCGACCAGGTAGTAGCCGCCCGGCGCGGCTACCAGCATCAGCAACCCCGCAAGGGCCACGGTCTGTGCGGTCCGTGAGAAGAACAGCCGGCCGATGGCCACGACAGCGGCAATGCCCAAGGCCACGTCCGGAAGCACGGCGAACCGGCCGTACTCGCCGGGCTTGCCGGCCGCGAGCGCGACAAACTGGACCAGGATCAACCCGGCAGGCACGGCCAGCAACAGCGCATACCTGGCCGTGGGAGAAAGCGGCCCTGTGGCAGCAGCCGGGCTCCCGGCACCGGCCGGAACCCCTGTAGCAGCCGGACTCCCGATAATGGCCGGGGGCCGGGTAGCGGCCGGACTCCTGGTATCGGCCGCGTTTGTGGTAGCGGCCGGGTTCCGTACCGGCCGTTCGCCCGATGCGTCTCCTGATCCCAACGGGGCAGGCCGGCTTCCCCACCGCCGGTTCGCGGCCACATACCTGCCCGCGGCCACCAGCACCGCCAGCAACCCAATACTCGCGGCGGCCATCGACGCCCCTTCCGCCACGAGCCGGGCGGCATTGACCATCCCCTCCGGCCAGCGGCCGATCTCGTACATGGCCAGCGAGTTGCCGAAGTTTGAACGCAGCACCTCGCGATTCACGAAGAGATTGATGACGATGTACGGGTTGGTCAGCAGGTACACGCCGACGCCAATACCCACTCCGCTTACGGCCAGACCGATCCTGCGACGCCACGTATCCGGGCGAAGCAGGACCATCAGCGGCAATACAATGAAGACCGGCCACGCGGAGAGCACCATGCCGAAGGCCGCCCCGCAGGCAATCGCCGTCGCCAGCCACCAGCCCCGCCGGCCCGTTTCGACGTACCGCATGGCCGCCATGATCGCGAGCAGTTGCAGCACCGCGCCCGGCAGGTGCGGCTTGGCCTCGTGGGCCATGTTGATCACCACGGGCATGAAGATGTAACAGAGCGCCGCGAACACCGCGGACAACATACAATCATCAGACAATCTTCGCGCAATCCAGAATACCACCCACGCCCCGACAAGCCCCCACAGGACGGCATACAGCCGGGCCACGACGTAGAGTTTGCCGAACTCCTCGGGATGATCCAGATACCAGGCCACGTCCGGCTTGAGCGTGACCAGCCCGGCCATGGAAGCCAGCTTGAGCATCGCCCCCACCGGGTAGATCCATAAGCCTCCATACTGGTACAGCCGGGGATCGAGTTGTCCCTGCCCCGGGCGCATGCCGGCCAGCGCCCGCAGGGTGATCATCTCATCCGGTTGGTAGGTGTAGAGCCGATAGCGGCGAACGATCTCGGCCCGCCGGGCGTCGGTATCGTTGAGTGGAATGGGCTGCCCGCCCTTTTCCAGCGGATCGACATCCACATCCGCGCCCCGGGTGCGATCGTCGCTCCAGCCGCCGGCCAGCCGCACAATCTCCTCGCCGGACCACGGCGGCCGATTACCAAACAGGAACCTGTCCACGGCCCGCGAAGGCAAACCCCAGTTAATGCCACTGCAAAACACGACGCCACCGACCAGGAACAGGAGCCCGAGCGCCAGCCTGGTGGAGACGGTCGGCCGCTTCTCGGCCTTCGCCCCTCGTCCCTCGCCCCTGGTCCCTGGTTCTTTACTCATGCCAGCACATCCGCAATGGTGAGCACCGCCAGGAGCACGCTGATCGCGCCATTCACCGTAAAGAAAGCCACGTTGACGCGGGAGAAGTCATCCGCCCGGACCAGCCAGTTCTCCACCAGCAGCAGAACCGCCACAATCACCACGCCGGTCACGTACAGCGGCCCCAGTTGAGCCAACGGCACGAGAGACGCCAGCAACAGGACCGTCCCGGCATGCGCGGCCCGGGCGACCCACAGGGCTCCGGCCGGCCCCATGCGGGCCGGAAGACTGAACAACCCGGTGGCCCGATCAAACGCGATGTCCTGGCACGCGTAGATGATATCAAACCCGCCGATCCACAACGTCACCGCCCCCATCAGCACCACCGCCGGCCAGCCGATCGATTGCGGATGGATCGCCAGCCAGGCCGCCACCGGCGAGAACGCGATGGCGCTGCCCAGCACAAAATGCGACCAGCGCGTGAACCGCTTGGTGTACGAGTAGAAGCACAGGTACAGCAGCACGGGGACGGACAGCTTCAGGGGAATACTGTTGTCGTACAGCAGGTGAAACCCGCCGCAACAGATCACGAACAGCCCGGAAGTGGCAAACAGGAACGCGTATGCCTGCCGGCGCGAGATGGTGCCGGTGGGCAGGGCCCGGTTGGCGGTGCGCGGGTTGCGCGCGTCGATGGCGGCGTCCGCGACGCGGTTGAAGGTCATGGCCGCCGACCGGGCCGTCACCATGCACGCGAGGATGAGCAGCAGTTGGCCCAAGCTCGGCCACGGGCGTGATGCATCCGCCGCTCGCGCGGCCAGAAACGTGGCCATCAAGGCGAACGGCAGGGCGAACACCGAGTGCGAGAACTTGATCATCTCGCCCCAGCGATAGATAAGCGTCCCACCCGCACTGTCCAACGCTGTTCCCATACTCTCAGAATCTTCTGCTTAATCGGTCGTCGTCCGAACGGTCTCCGATCCGCCCCCCTGGCGCTCTGCCCACCGCGTCTTGAGCGAGTGCTCGACGCCCAGCAGATCCAGCACCTTTCCGACCACAAAATCCACCAGGTCGCCAACCGATTCCGGCCGCATGTAGAAACCCGGCGCCGCCGGGCAGATGATCGCCCCCGCCCGTTGCAGCCGGAGCATGTTCTCCAGGTCGATCGCCCCCAGCGGCATTTCGCGATGCACCAGCACCAGCCGGCGCGATTCCTTGAGCGTCACGTGGGCCGCCCGGGTGATGAGATTGTCGCCCAGGCCGGAGGCAATCGCCCCCAGCGTGTTGCTCGTGCACGGGCAGATGACCATCCCCGCGGTCAGATACGAACCGCTGGCCAGTGCGCAGCCCACATCCTGGTAGTTGTAAAGCCGAATAAGGCTTGATGCTCGACCGATCAGGCTTTCGGAATCGAGCCGCGTCACGCCGCACTCGTCCGCAAGCAATCGCCGGCCCAGGGGCGAGACAATGAGGTGAACGTTTCGCCCCGCCGCTTCCAGGCAATCCAGCAGCCGCAGCGCATACGGCCCTCCGCTGGCGCCGGTGACGGCCACAACGATTTCAGACGACGGAGGCCGAATTGCGGACGGAATGCTCATCAATCACCCCGAATTTCGTCCCACTCCCATCGCGGCCAGTTGCTTGCGCGCTTCGGCGGCCCAGGGGGAGTCCGGGGTGTCCCGGCACAGCTCCTCAAACGCCGCCCGGGCCTCCTCGAATCGGCTGTCCTCCTTGTAGGCCATGCCCAGCTCGAACCGGGCCTGCGGCAAGGCATCGCTCCCCGGCTGTCTGGAGAATGTGACCAGGCAGGACTTGAGCAATTCGATGCGCCGGCTCTTGGAGGCTCCCGCGCTCTCGCTGGCGATCAGCACTTCGATATTGTCGCGCAAGCGCGTCAGGGGATAGCGATTCGGAATCTCCGCCAGCAGCTCTTTCAGGTTGGCCTGGTACATCGGATGCCGTGGATTGAGCCGCAGCAGCGTGATCAACGGCAGATCCCGATACGCCGGGTCCCGATTGTTGACGATCAGGCTGTGCAGCTTGCGCGCTTCCAACAACACCGCCAACGGATCCACGTCCAGCGCGTGCACGGGCGGCCGTTTGGCGAAGAACGATGTCCAGCTCGCGGAGCCTGATGAGGTCTCGGACCGTTGCTGCCACCGGGCGTTCTTCTCCAACAGGGCCGTCAGCGTCGTCACGGCGGCATCCACGTTACCCCGGCGGGCCTCCAGCAGCGCCACCCGGTAAGCGGCCACGCCCCACAGAGGCGATTCCTGTCGCTCGCGGAGCGCTTTCCACGTGTCCAGTGAGGCCTCGCAGGGAAAATCCCAGTAATGACGCAGTATGGACTTCTGGCGGAAATAGGCCCGGTCCACCCGCATATCCAGGACGCGGCCCTTGAGATACAGCACATTGGGACAGTAGCGACTGTGCGGATAGCGGGCCAGGAATTTGTCGCATTGCCGGACCGCCTCCCACTGGCCCTCCGTGAGCTGCTCTTCCGCGACGGCCAAGTCCGGCCGGACCTGCGACCACTGCAACTCCATCACCAGTTGCACCTGCTCGGTCACGCTGGCCAGATCGGCGCCGGGGTTCTCCTTGCGGAGGGCTTTCAGACGGCGCTCCGCGATGTGTTCGACCGTTCTCGACGCATCCGCATAATCCACGAAATATTCCGTGGAACGCGGGCCGTAGCGAACTTCGAGGAGCCGATAGTACAGCTCGTCGCGCCCGACCTGCGTTTCGAACAGGATCACGGGCACCGCGAAGAGCACCACCATGGAGGGCACGATGGCGCCCGGCCGGTAATTGACCACCTTGGCCACGATCAGCACGATGGCCATGACGATGCAGGCCCCGATCAGGGCCAGGACCCACGGCAGGTAGAGCGCTGCCATTTCCATGGGGCCTGTGGTCGGCGACGAGAGCCCCGACCCCCGCGTGGCCAACGCGTAGTAAGCCACCAGCGGCAGCAGCGAGATCAGTGCCGTCGCATAGTGGAACGAGAACCGCAATGGCCGCCAGCGGGCCAGGAAGCAGCAGAAGGTCACGGTAATGGCCAGCCACGGCACGACCGCGATAAAACAGATGATCAGCGTGAACGGCAACGCGCACGGAAACCGGTACAGCATCGACACCAGTATCGGGATGGCGGTCAGCGAGGCCAGCACCAGCCCAACGATGATCAGCATGAGCGGAGCCTGATCCACCGGGATGGGATAAGTCAGGAAGTCAATCAGCGTCACCGGCGGAACGTGGGTCGGGCTGAAGGCCTCTTTCCAGCATTGCCAGTAGTTCTCCTGGGTCAGCGGCGAGTAGTTTCCGGTCCGCAACCAGAACGTGAAACACCCCAATCCCCCGAACAAGGCCATGTTGATCAGCAGGAACGCAATGGCCCGGATGCGGTACTTATGCCCGGTCCACTGCCATACCAGGATGCTGCGCTCGCCGGGCTGTGGCTTTACGTGGGTGGCCTTCGAGGCAACCTGCTCCGCCGCCCGAAACGGTTCCGCGGCGACCCTGAACGGGTGGCGGACGAACTGACGTGCGCGTTTTGCAAGTTTGAACATGAACTTCCTAGTCGCAAGCCTCTTGCCCGCCTCGCACCGCCACGTAGATGGCCACAATCCCCCAGGTCAGCGGCCGGACCGCCACCTCGGCAAAACCGGCGGACTGAAAGGCCGCCACCACTTCGTCGGTATTCGGAAAGCTTATCACCGACCGGGGTAAATAGCGATACGCGCCGGTGTGGTCCCGGCTGATGCAGGTGGCCAGCCACGGCAGGATCCGGTTCACATAGAACAAGTAAAGCTCACGAAAGACTCGCCGGCGAGGCACGCAAAACTCCAGCACCACCGCGCGCCCCCCTGGCCGGAGAATCCGCGCCATTTCTGCCAATCCTGCACGTAAGTCCTTGAAATTTCTGACTCCGAATGCACAGGTGACAATGGACACGCTCGCATCGGCCAACGGCACGCGCAACGCGTCCGCCTGGATGAAGGCGCTCCCGCTCACCGGCCGGGACGCCGCCCGGGCGAGCATGGCGGCCGAGAAATCCAGACCGATGATGCGCTGCGGCCGATCCGGAGCGGCGGCAAAGGTTCGAACTACGTCCCCTGTCCCGCAGGCCACATCAAGGAGCACATCCTCCGGACGGATTTTCGCCAGCCGGACCATTTCCTGTCGCCAAGCGGCATCCCGCGCCCCACTGGTCACCGTGTTGACCAGCTCGTAGGTGGGGGCAATGGCATCGAACATCCGGCGGACGCGGTCGGCCTTGTCTGGCTGAGCGTGCGGGTTGGCAAGCCGGGATTCGTCCCAGACGACCCGTTGCCCTGTCTGAAGGTCTGGCTGGTGGTCCATGGCCCGTTATTGTACGTCAAGAAAGCCGGCGGCAAAGGTAACCCCCTGCCGCCGGCCATCATGGAGGAATTTAGACGCTGGCGTTGATTTTATTCCAACTGCTCTTCGTACGCGCTCTCGAGTTCGTATTCCCGGGCCCGGTACGTTTCCGTATGGCTCACGACATCCGGCGGCCGGCGAGCCGGCGAGGGTGCCGGTTCGGAAACAGTGCCAGGTGGAGGAGGCGGCGCCGGCTCACCGACCGTCCAATAGCCCGGCCTGACCAACACCTGCCGGGGTACTTCCTTCCAGTACCCGCCGTGGACAGTGTACGGCTCACGGCGGTAACTCACGACATTCCCGAAAACATCGAACACCGGCACGTCACGGTAAGCCGTTGTCACCGTAGGCACCCAGACCCGTTCCACCACCGTCTTGTAGACCGGGGGAACCCACACCCGCGGCGGCGGAGCCACCACGACCGGGCGTTCGACGACCACCGGGGCCGGCACCAAGACCGGTGCCGGAGCCACGACCGGCGTCGGGGCCACGACTACCGACCCGCCAACCGCGACCCCATGATGGCGATGCCCCTTGGAAAAACTGAACGCAAACCCGAAACTGCCCCCCGCCTGCGCTGGCAACGCGGTTGCCAGAAGAGCCAATCCGGCCACAACGGGTTTAATGCCCCACATCATCCGTGCCATGTCCATCTCCTTCGAACACACTTCGTTCGTTGGGATAGACCCCGACGGTGGGAAAAGGTTAGATGGGTGGAGATTTCAGTCTGGTGCCGTTTCCAGTACGCCAGTTTCCCGGCGGATCAGGCGGGTAAGATGCCCGCCCTCCAAAATAACCGGCCGGCGCTGTCGGGGGGGCGGGCATCCTGCCCGCCTTCCTGAACACGAGCGGGAGGCAGGCATCTTACCTACCTTTGTGAATCCGAACGGGAAGCAATATGTGTGCCACGGCATCGCGCACGGCCCGATAGCTGCTTCGGCGCCAGTGATACCCCGCTATTCCAGCCCCAGTTCCTTCCAGCGTTGGGCCACCCGGCGTTCGACATCCTCGCTCATCTTCAGTTCCGCCGGCCAGCGGCGAATGGTGCCTTCGCCGGGGATCTTTTTGGTTGCGTCGATGCCCATCTTGCTGCCCGTGCCCTCGAAGGGGGCGGCGTGGTCGAGGATGTCCAGCGGGCCGTCCACGATCACCACGTCGCGGCGCGGGTCCACGTTGGCCCCCACCTGGAAGAGGACCTGCTGCTCATCGTGGACGTCCACGTGCTCATCCACCACGATGATGAACTTGCTGAACATCATCTGACCCGCGCCCCAGATCGCGCTCATGACCTTGCGGGCCTGGTAGGGGTACTCCTTGCGGATCTTGACGAACACAAAATTGTGGAACGCGCCGAACATGGGCAGGTTGTAATCGAGGATGTCCGGCACGATCACCTTGAGCAGGGGCAGGAAAATCCGCTCCGTGGCCTTGCCCAGGAAGTAGTCCTCCATCGGCGGCTTGCCGACAATCGTCGTCGGGTAGATCGGGTTCCGGCGATGCGTGATCGCGCTGACCCGGAAGACCGGGTACGGGCTGGACAGCGAATAGAACCCGGTGTGGTCGCCGAACGGGCCTTCGATGAACTTCTCTTTCGGGTCCACCCAACCCTCGATAACGATCTCCGCGTTGGCAGGCACTTCGATTGGAACGGTTTTGGCCGGCACCAGCTCGATGCCGGTGCCGTTCAGGAAGCCGGCGAAGAGCAGTTCGCTGATGCCCGGCGGCAGCGGACACGTGGCCGCATAGGGCAGCACCGGCTCGCCCCCCAGCACGATGGCCAGCGGCATGGCCTCTCCACGGGCGGCCCAGCGCCGATGATGGCGGGCGCCGTCATGGTGCATGTGCCAGTGCATCGCCGCCAGCCTGGGTCCGAACACCTGCACGCGGTACATGCCCACGTTGCGCTCGCCGGTCTCAGGATCCTTGGTGTAGATCCCGCCCAGCGTGATGTACCGTCCGGTACGGCCCTCGGCCCCGGCAGCTTCGACAAAGGGCGCGGGCGGCGGCGTCAGCTCCGGCGGTTCCGAGGCCAGGTCGCCGTCGTACGGCCAGCACTGGATGATGGGCAGCGCGAACAGATCGGCATCATCCGTATGCACCACCTCCTGGCAGAGGCCCTTCCTGCCCACCCGAGGAGCAATGCCGGCCATCTTCATCAGGTCGGGGATGCGCTTCATCTTCTCCATCAACGTGGCCGGCAGTTCGGGCTTGATCATCTGCTGAACCCGGCCCGCCAACTCTTCCAGGTCGTTGCAGCCCAGGGCGAGCTGGATCCGCGCGTAGCTCCCGAAGGCATTGATCAGCACCGGGAGATCGGAACCCGTTACCTTCTCAAACAGCAGGGCTCGCCCGCCGGCGCCGCCGTGCACGGGATCGGTCCGCGGCGCGCCCCCGGGGCCTTCCGGGCAGGGCGATTTCATCACCCGGTCGGCAATGGCGGCCAGTTCCAGGATCGGGTCCACCTCGGCGCGAACCCGCCGGAGTTGATCGCGACGTTCCAGTTCGGCTACGAACGACTGCAAATCGGGAAAAGGCATTTTCTCTGGCTCCTCTGTGCGCAATCGCCACATTACCGGATGTTGGTCGAAGTGAGAAGTCAGAGGTGAGAAGTGAGAATGGATCTCGGAGGCCCCGGGTTCTTTCTCACTTCTCACTTCGCACTTCTACGAGGCGGCTTGACCGCCTCAGGACCGCGTACTAGCATAAACATGTGTCGAACGCGAGAAAGCTCATGTTCATGGTGCCCAAACCATGTTTACGGGTATCGTACAGACAATGGGTGTCGTGCGTTCGGTCCGCCAGGGATCGACGGCCGCCCGGCTCGCGCTTGACGCTCCCGGCCTGTCCCGGCCCATTCCCCTCGGCTCCAGTATTGCCGTCAACGGCGTGTGTCTAACGGTGGCCGCCTGTGATGAGACGCGGGTGGAGTTCGACGTCATTCCCGAAACGCTCGCGCGCTCCACGCTGGGCGGGCTGGCCGCCGGTGCCCGTGTGAACCTCGAACGAGCCTTACGCGCCGGCGATCCGCTGGACGGGCACATGGTCCAAGGCCACGTGGACGGTATCGCCACGGTGCAGCACATTCGCACCGGCGAAGGCGGCCACGTGCTGACCTTCCGGGCCGATACGAAGCTGATGCCTTTCATCATCCCCAAGGGCTCCATCGCCATCGACGGCGTGTCCCTGACCATCGCCACCGTCGAGACCGACACCTTCAGCGTGGCGCTGATCCCGACCACTCTGGCCGTTACCACTCTGGGCCTCTTGAAGGTGGGCGACAAAGTGAACATCGAGACGGACATCCTCGCCCGGACCATCGTCACCACCCTGCGGCGGTTACACGGCCGGGAGGGGAGCCCCGCAGGGGAGTCGCCCCACCCGCCCGGCTCACTGACCGTCGAATCTCTTCGGGAGAACGGCTGGTGAACGCTCCCCCCCCTAACACCGTCCAACACCCGCCCGGCATCCGGCACACCGGCAAGCCGCTCATCGGAATCACCATGGGTGATCCGGCCGGCATAGGTCCCGAGGTGGTGGTCAAGGCCCTGGCGGACCCGGAAATTCGTCGGCTCGGGCGGTTTGTCATCTACGGCATTGATGAACCGCTCGAATATGCCGCCGACCTGGCCGAGATCAACTCCTTCTGGTTCCGCCTTCCGCATGAGGTGGTCACCCGGATCGGCAGCGGCGTCGTCGTAGCCGACTTTGATGAGTTTTCCACCGTCTCGCCCATGGTGCGTTGCCCCACCGCCGAGGGCGGCGAAGCCTCCATGCGATTCCTGGAAGCAGCCATCACGGCGGCCAAGAACAATTTCCTGGAGGCCATCGTCACCGCCCCCATCTGCAAGGAAAGCTGGTTTATGGCCGGCTACCGCTTCCCCGGCCATACCGAGAAACTGGCCCACGCCTTCGGCACCCGCAAGGTGACCATGATGTTCGTTGGGGGACCGTTCCGGATAGCCCTGGCCAGCATTCACGAGCCGCTGTTTGAACTGCGCAACACTTTCAGCATCGGCAAGGTGTTCCAGCCCATCGACCACATGGCGACCGCCCTGCGGGACTGGTTCGGAATTGCGGATCCGCGAATCGCCGTGTGCGGCCTGAACCCGCATGCCGGCGAAGGCGGACTGTTCGGCGACGAAGAGAGCCGGATCATCGAGCCGGCCATCACCATGGCCCGCGAAGGCGGCTGGTCCGTGGAGGGCCCCTACCCGGCCGACACTCTGTTCTGGCGCGCGGCCCGAGGCCATTTCGACGGAATCGTGGCCATGTACCACGATCAGGGCCTGATCCCGATCAAGCTGTTGGCCTTCGAAAGCGCCTGCCAGACGACGCTGGGGCTGCCCATCATCCGCACCAGCGTGGATCACGGAACCGCTTTCGACATCGTCGGGCAGAACAAGGCCAATCCTGAGAGCATGAAGACGGCCATCCGCCTGGCCTGCGAACTGGCTCTCCACCGGCGGACGTCACCTCCCGTGGCCCCCCCCGCGCAGGAACAGTCCACCCCATCCGGGGAGCCTCTACCGACGGCCACCGACCCGCTTACGGAATCCGAAGAGATATAGCCCGCCTTCCGCGCGCGCCTGGGCGCCGTCACCTCCTGGAACCACGAACCTCTACTCGATACCCAGGCTGAGGATGCCTGAGCCAACGAAGAAGGCTATCACCAGGGCGCCAATCGAGGAGAGAAGGGTCAGATAGCTGAAGGACGTGGCGATCAGTAGCTCAAAGGCGTCGATCACCGGCTGGGGCGGCGGCACATTGCCCGCGGCCGCCTGGATCTTCTTGTACTCGGCGCGGATCTGGTCGTCGGTGTACGCGCCAAAGACCCGCTTACCTCGATTCTCAATTTCCTTCGCCATACTCGGGCTCAGCTCTTCCGGCGGGACGTTGGCATTGGCGAAGGCCTTGTCGATCTCATGTTGAAGCACCACACTCCGCTGGAACTTGATCGAATCCTCCACAACCTTGGCCTGTTCAACCGCCTTGGGGAACAACACCACGATCACGATCGCCACCTGCCCCACCGCAATCCCCACCCAGGTGATCACGACGGCCAGGATGCCGCCCAACTTGGTCTCACTCCGGATCCCAAGGGTCATGCCCAGAGCCGCACCCATGCCAACGATCAGCGGCATGAACCCCGGCGAATACCCGCTCAGAGCCTTGACAATGCCGAGCCATACCGCATCCGCCACCAATGCGCCAACGATGCTGAACAGGATGCCTCTGACCAGCGCGAGCATCGCACCGTCCCGACCAAAGAACGATCCATCGAGGTCTCTGCGGCTGCGCTCAGCCTTTGAAGCTCGGTCCCAGAATTTCTTGGAAGGAGCGACCTCCTCAGGCGGGCTGCCCGCCAGCGCCGCGCCCTGGGCGGCGAGGGCGACTTCACTTGCCAACCGGGCCCGCGCGGCTTCCTCCTCGCTCAGTTCCACCCGTTCCGCCGCCTGTTCAGCGGCGGCCAGGGCTTCGAACAGGGAGCCCGAGCCGCCCGCCTCGGCCGAAGCTTCCGATGCCTTCGCGGCCGGAGCCGGAGCGTCGTTCGAGACACGGAAAACATGGGCACACGCCGGACACTCGGCTTTCCGACCGATGGCCTTGGAAGGAAAAGCCAATTTCTTACTGCAAACCGGACAACGAATTTTAATGTGCTCTGACACCGTATCGCTCATGGCAACCTCTTGACATGGACGTACACGAGGATAACAGCCTAAGCGCACATTTGCCGCCCTGCAATGAAAAAATCCTTAACCAGTTGATAAACTTACGTATCGGCCCAAGACACCGACAGGAGATCAGACCATCCCTCCCGGCGGCCGGGAGAGCTTGGGGGGACGCTCCTGGAACCCTGCCGAGACGGCCCCGACTTCTGGCCTCAAATTGCCATAACCCTTGTTTTCAAAAGGAGATGAGCACGTACAGGTCGCCCTTTCGCTCCCACGCCTCCCCGGGCGGTGGCACGGCCGGAGCATCTCTGTTCAGGGGGACCAGCACGACCCGCCGGCCGGCGGCGACCTTGCGGCGCATGCGTTCCAGCAGCTCCGTCTGGGCCTCAGGCAGCGAAGACCAGTTTTCGATCTCCACCCCCGCCATCGCCGAGCGCATCTGCCGGTATTGAAGGGCGAAACGGGCCATGCTGTCTTCGGTAACGATCAGTCCGCCCGCGCCCGCCAGTTCGATTGCCTCCCGGCTCATGCGGTCCGCGGAATCCTCCACCACGGACCAGGGGATGAGCAGGTACTCGTAGGCATCACGGTACGGCTTGGCATGCTTGCGGTGCAGCGTCCCGTGGAACAGGCCGTAATGCCGCAGCAATGATGCCGTGCCCCAGTACACCAGCGGCGTGACGGCAAGCAGGATTACTGCTCCTGCGGTGATCCCCCGGCGCATGATGGAAGGGTTCCATCTCCGCGTCATCGCCGCGCCGAACCCGCCGAAGATGCAGAGCAACACGAACACCGGCAGCAGAAAGGTGTATTGGTCCTGGACGTTATAGCGGAGCACGAACAGAGCGTGCAGGATAAGTCCGGCAAGCAGCGCCCGGCGGGCCATGATCGGCACACCCGTCAGCGGCCCCTTGACCAGGCCATACACCGCGGCGGGCAGGAGCAGATTGGGGAAGCTGAAGAACAGAAAGGCAATGCTGACGGCGGTGAATTGAAGCGGCAAGCCGGCATTGGCCACGCTGGCCCCGAAGTTCCCCACCAGCGCCGACTTGATGGTCCCCAACCAATCGCCGCTGCGGTATAGCTCCTGCAGCACCAGGATCGTGTATGGCAATGTACCCGCGAACCAGAGGGCCACTCCGATCAAAAGATCAGCCAATCGGACCCGGCCGGCCCGCCACGCCTGAACGGCTACCACGACCACCACCGGGGTAGTCAGGCCGGCCTGCAGGTGGTTCCCCACGCCCAGACCGTTGAACAGCAACATCCCCCAGAGGGCATATCGTCCCGCCCCGCCGGCCAGGGCCAGAAGGCACCAGCACTCGCCCGCCAGAAGTGCGGCGGTCAGCGTGTAGACTTCCGTCACCGTGGCCAGACGCCAGAAGGTGTTCGCCACCGCGAGGGATGCGGCTGCGAACAGCGCGGAAGGAAGATTGCGGGTGGCCGTCATCACGCAGCCGAAAAGATTGGCGACGGCCATCGCCGCGGCCACCGCGCTGACCAGCGTAATCGCGAAGACCGGTTCAACATTGCTGACAGCCAGGGCGAAGCGCCCGAGCCAGAAATGGAGGGCATGGACCAGGGCCAATCCGAGGGGATTGGTCAAGTCGCCCCGATAGATGCGCAAGGCGATGTCCCCACTGTCCTGCCACTGGACACCGCGATTGGCGGTCAGAGCGTAGAGAGCGAGGGCGGAGACGAACACCAGTATCCACCCGACCAGTATGGGTCGGGCGGACGAAACCGGGCGGTCCGGCTCCTCGATGGCGGGACTGTGGAGCATATAGTGCAGTCCTTGCAGTCGCGGTAAGGGCCTTTCATGGCCTTAATTTACGACTTCTCATTATACCATTAAAAACCTACTAGACACAGTTGCTGAGGCGGGATACTATATGTGTAACTGCTGAGGCGGCGCGGCCGGCAGCCCTATCCGTGAGAGTTGTACTTCCGATCCGCAGGACGCGGAGACAGCAAGTATCCCCGTATGGAGTCGCCAGGGGCGGTGGTATGTTTCCCCTGCACATGGCGTTCGTCCTGACGGGAAGAGGGAGCAATTTCACGCTGTAACAAGACGGTGATCGGGGACGGCATCGGGCCAACCCCGTTGGAGACACTTCTTTATAAGGATTGTTACGATGAAGCGAGCAATTGTGGTTGCGTTGTTCGGTCTGATCATGGCGTTTGCGCTGGGTTGTTCCTGCGACAAGTGCAAGGATTCTTGCGGAACTTGCCCCTCGCAGTCCTGCCCTGCTCCCGCCAAGTAAGCCTTTCTTTCCGAGTCGGTACACACCGACATTGGAACAACTGTCATCAGACTTGCCGGAGGAGGCCGTGGGCCTCCCCGGCAAGGTTGATGTATTGGGAGGAGTCAAAACATGAAAAGAAGCCTTTTGCTTGTGGTAGCAGGCAGCGCGGCCGCCCTGATGATGGCGGCTGGTTGCCGGGACAAGTGTGACAGTTGCAGCGTCCGGCACCAGGAGAAGTCCTACTGTGACGGAGCGGCCAAGACCGCTGAAGGCAGCCCGCAAGCTCCGGTGGAGAGCAGAACTGAGGTCGCTCCGCCCGGGGCCGCGAAACCTTAAGCGCGTTGACGGGCTTCCGGGTGGCGGTGACGAACTGATGCCCTGAACGCTCGGCCGCTTCAAACTGCGCTGAGAGTTTGTCCCAAAAATATTCCGCTGCCGCTCTCGAGCGGAACCGGGTTGTGCCCGTCGCCGTCGAGGCTGCGGGTACGACCCACCTGCGGCGGAATCACTATTGACTAAAGGGGCAAGCTCTAAGCCGGGGCCGACGTTGCCGACGACGTTTCCGCCGGCTCGAGCATCTGTCGGATCGTCTCTCTCAAGAGCGGTTCACCGCCGAAAATCATACCCAGGGACCGGAGCTTACCCGTTTCGATCTGGTGCTTCGGCCCCTGGTTGCGATTGGAAATGGTTGATGTGCTGCCCGTGAGCTCTTTGGCGATCCGGGCCACCATTTCGTCAGAGATATACATGTCGTAGCAGTTGTAGGCCTGGCCGGCGATGCCCGGCGCGGTCAACAGTAGACTCGCCGCCCGCGCCACGTCGGCGGCGTGGACTTCCTTGCCGCCGGCAGGGCTGTCTATCGGTTCGCCGCGCCGCACGCGCTGCACGAGGCCGTACCACTTGCTGTCCTGCACCGGCCGAGCCAGGCCGTAGATGCCGGTCGGGCGCAGCGCACAAATATCCCAGCCCTCGCCAAACCCGAAGCTGTGCACGAACTTCTCGATGGCCGCCTTGTGCGCCCCGTAGTGGCTCCTGGCCCAAAGCGGATGGGCTTCATCGAGAGGGCGATCCGTCAAAATGACGTCGTGCACAGCGCAGGTGGAGATGAAGATAAACCGCCCCACTCCCGCCCGCCGGGCCGTCTGCATGAGCCGGAGGCTGCCGATGATATTGGCCTCGGCAAACGTTACCAGATCACCTTCGGCGCCCATGAAGCCGGCGCCCGGCCGGTCCAGGGCGGCATGAATCACCGCATCAACCCCGGCCACCAGCGCCTCGGCGGCGGCAGGGTCCGTGAGCTGGCCGGGAACCCACTCCAGTCGGCCCGGGGCATCCACGAATCCGCCCCGGTCACTGCCCTGGCGATACCAGCATCGGCAGGTGTGGCCCTCACGTAAGAGGTGATTAACGATATACCGCCCCAGGAATCCCGTCGCCCCGGTTACCGCTACTCGCATTGCACACTCTCCCGCATTAGACTTTTCGGCCATGCAACCGACACCGTGCGACATCGTCGGCCTCGGCGTCATCGCCGTAGATGATATGCTCTACGTGGATACCTACCCACCTCCCAATACCAAGATGGGCATCCGCGAACGGCGGCGCCAGGGAGGCGGAACGATGAGTTGCGCCCTGGCCACGGCTGCCCGGCTGGGCTCCTCCTGCCGGGCGCTGGGACGGCTGGGGGACAACGAACTCTCGCGTTTCGCCCGCGAGAAGCTCGGGAGCCTGGGGGTCGATCTGTCGCTGCTTCAATATGACCCCGCGGCCGAACCGGTCTACTGCGTCATCGTGGTCGCCGCGGATACGGGCTGGCGATCCATCTATCGAGACTATGCGCTCACGAAGGGCCTGGCGCCGGAGGAACTGCGTCCCGAGTGGTTCGCCGGGGCCAAGGTCCTGCTGGTAGACCACTTCGGTCCGCCGACCATTCTTGCGGGCGTCAAACTGGCCAGGCGGCATGGGCTGCAAATTGTCTCGGACATCGAGCAAAACGTGCCGGAATTTCCCGAGATCCGACAATACATCGATCATCTCATATGCAGTGAATCGTTTGCCATGCCGTATACCGGCACGGGTACACCCGCCGAAGCCTGCGCAGCGCTGGTCAGCTCGGGTCAGCACCGCACAGTGGTGGTCACCGCCGGCGATCAGGGCTGCTATTGGCACACTGAAGGCGGCGAAGTCCGGCATCAACCCGCGCACAAGGTCAAGGCCGTGGACACGACCGGCTGCGGCGACGTCTTCCACGGCATCTTCTGTCATGGGCTTGCCCGAGGCTGGCCGATCGAGAAGACGATCCAATGGGCCAGCGCGGGAGCGGCCATCAAGGCCGGACGTGTGGGCGGCTGGATGGCGGTGCCGACGGTTGAAGAGATCGAGGATATGCTCCGCCAGGGCAGCGCCACGGGAACGTGAACGCAGGAAGCCCTCCGCGCAACCAGCACCAGCTAGATCCCCGAGGCGGCCCCCGGACCGGCATGACAATGGGGCAGGAACGCGGCCCCAAAGTGCGCCGGCGCTTTAATTCGCGAACACGTGCATCAATCCGACCAGGCGCGATCCTTCGACACGCCTTGGGATCCCCCCACATGGTGTGTGCCACTGCTCTTGAGCAGTGCTGAACATGCGATTCGCGTCCGCACGGCTCAAGAGCCGTGGCACACAAACATGCGCCTGGTTGCCTCCCCCCGCAGAGCGGCCTTTCCGCCGGGTTCTTTGTGGTTTTCGGTTGGGATTGGTCTCTTTTCCGGCCGGGAAATACCCCGCCACCGACGACTTGGCGAGCCGCTTGGCTTGACGCTGTCGATGAGGTAATATCCTTCCTGTCGGCTTTGTTCATCAAGAAAGGATAGTTATGGCCAAAGGCAACAGGACTCAAGCTGTTTCGAGGCGCAGTGTACTTGGCGCGGCGGCGGCAGGTATTGCGGCGCCTTACATGATTCCGTCCGGCGTGCTGGCCGCCCCCGGCCGGCCGGGCCCCAATGATCGCATCAACATCGCCCTGATCGGCGCCAACGGCCAGGGCAACTACGACATGAACGAGGTCATGCGCTATCCTGACGTGGCGGTCGTGGCCGTCTGCGAGGTGGGCAAGGACCGGCTGGAGCAGACTCTGGCCCGGATCAACACCCCGCCGAAAGAGGGCAACACCGGCGCCGTACGCGGTCCTGGAACCGCCAAGGGCTACAACGACTACCGCGAGGTGCTGGCCCGCAAGGACATCGACGCCGTCATCATCGCCACCAGCCCGCATTGGCACGCGCGCATGTGCGTAGATGCCGCCGAGGCCGGCAAGGACTTCTACTGCGAGAAGCCCATGACCATCCACCTGGCGGAAAGCCTGGTGGTCAAACGGGCGGCCGAGAAACACAAGGTCATCACCCAGGTCGGCACGCAAATCCACGCCCACCCGAATTACCGGCGTTGCGTGGACATCATCCGCTCCGGAGTCCTGGGCAAGATCAGCACCGCGCGGACCTTCCACGTGCTCAACCAGGGCCCCGAGGGAATCGGCATGGCTCCCGACACCGATCCACCGTCCAACGTGGATTGGGACATGTGGCTCGGACCGGCGCCTGAGCGCAAGTTCAACGCGCTGCTGTACAAGGATTCGGCCCATCACCCGTCCTGGATGATCAGCGGCGGCTGGACGCCGGGGATGGCGCCGCACATCATCGACCTGCCCTGGTGGGCCCTCGAACTGGGCTTCCCGGAGATCACTTACAGCTCCGGCGGGCGCTACCTCATCCAGGACTGCGGCGACGCGTACGACTTCCAGGAAATCATCTGGCAGTTCCCGAAATTCACGCTCACCTGGTGGACGTCGCTGGTGAACAATCACGCGTTCCACAAGGTGCTTCAGGCCGAGCCGAACACCGGGCGCCGCCGTGGACAGTTCTATCACGGCGTCGACGCCACCCTCATCGCCGACTACGCGTGGCATGAGGTGGTGCCGCAGGGCGACCGCTTGAAGGACTACAAGGAAGACGACGTGCCCAAGGTCATTCCCGAGTCGCCCGGCCATCACCGCGAGTGGCTCGACGGCATCCGCAGCCGCCAGCAGCCAAGCTGCCACGTCGGTTACCACTACAAGCTGGATGTGGCCTTGAACCTCGGCATGCTCTCCATGAAGCTGGGGCGCTCCATCCGGTTCGATCCGGCTACCGAAAGCATCGTGGGCGACGCCGAGGCCGCCCGGCTGGCCATACCGCAGTACCGGCCGCCGTGGAAGTTCCCGGCCGAGTACCTCAAGACGGCGTAGGCCGCGCAAGAACAGACAGGAACGTAAGAAAGCCCCCGAAGGGAACGGTGGATGCCCGCAGGCGATCCAACTCACCGCTTCCTTCGGGGGCAGAATTGTATCGGTCGCGTCTTTGGCTGCGCGCCGAACCATCCGCCGCATGGACGGGCCCGGGCCTCTCCCCGGCCCGCTCCCCGTGCGGAACGGACGCTCAGAACCGCGCGTCGTCCTTGGGCTTCATGGCCACCACCACGCCGATCTCCTTGCCGATGGCGGACAGCTCTGACTGCAGCCGGCCCGGGTCCACAAACGACGGCACCTCCACCTCGATCATCATCACGTACAGCGGCGTCTGGTGATGGATGACCTCGGTCTGAAGGTTGGTAATGTTCACGTTCCGGGCCGCCAGTTGCTCGCTGATCCGATGGACGATGCCCTTGCGATCGGCGCCGTAAACGTGGATGAGATGCCGGGGTTGCTCGGAGCGGGTCTCACTGGCCTCCTCGGGGCTGAGGTCCTGCATGTAGAGCCGGATCCCCATATGCGCGACCGCCTGGGCCAGCTCCTTCTCGAGTTGCTCGCTTAACAGGCCCTCGGGCATGCGCAGCGCGAGCATGCACGCGAAATCCGGGCCCAGCCGGGCCATCTGCGAGTCCTCGATATTGCAGTCGCGCTCCAGCAGGACCCGCGTAATCGCCGCGACGATCCCCGGCCGGTCTTTGCCATTGGCGGTCAGCAATGCGTAATTGGCCATAATTCAACCTTGTGTGTGATGTTCGCCGGAAACTCCGATGCGCTCAGCGTTCCACCAGGCCCAGACCCGGGCGGTCATTCAGCGTCAGCCGCCCATTGGCGCCTCCAAGGCCCTCAAAGGGATCATTGGCCAGCAACAAGTGACCGTCCAGATCGATGAAGTCCACCATCGGGCCCAGGTGAGCGGCTGCCGCAATCCCCACCGACGTCTCCACCATACAGCCGAGCATGACCTTCATGCCGGCCGAACGGGCCGTGTGAATCATCTGTATCGCCGGGCGAATGCCGCCGCACTTGCTGAGTTTGATGTTGATGCCGTCGAACATCTCGGCGCACTTGAGCACATCGGAGACGCCGACGCAACTCTCGTCCGCGATCAGCGGACCAATGCCCGCCGCGCGGACCGCCGGCAAGCCCTCCAAGTCGCCGGGCGGCGTGGGCTGCTCGATCAGGTCGAGCTTGTACCGCGCCACGCTGGAGCAGCGTTCCAGCACGTTGGCCGACGTCCAGCCACAGTTGGCGTCCACCCGCAGCGTCTTGTTGGGCGCTTCCCGGCGGATCATGGTAAGGACTTCGTCGTCATTGGGCGTCCCCACCTTGATTTTCAGGATCGGGTACTCGGCCGCTTCACGGACCTTGGCGGCCATGATATCCAGCTTGTCGATGCCGATGGTGAACGACGTCAGCGGGGCCCGCGACGGATCCAAGCCCAGCAGCTTCCATACGGGTATGCCCAGCAGTTTTCCGATCAGATCGTGCAGCGCGCCGTCCAGGGCGCAAACGGCCGCCGACTGGTCAGCGAACTTCACGCGGATGGGATCGAGGATCTTGTCCAGGGCAAAGGGGTCGTCGCCCAGCATCTCGCCCATCTGCCGCAGGGCCGCCTCGGCGGAATCGAGGGACTGATGGTAATAAGAGATCGGCGCGGCCTCGCCCCAGCCCACCTTGCCGCCGTGCTCCACGCGCACGAGCAGAACTTCTTTGTCCGTCGACTTGTTGTCCATCGCCCGGGCGATCAGGAACGGGTGTCGGAGTTTGAGCTTACGGCGTTCGAGAGTCAGTTTCACGGGAGTCCCTCTTTCTTGCTGGTGACGAGTTCTGAATAGAGTTTCTGATACGTTCCAAAGGCCTGGTCATCATAAAGCACGAAGAGAACCCGTTCAATGCGGGTGTCCGCGCGCAGAAATTCAATCACTTCATGGAAAGCGATCCGCGCCGCTTCTTCGAGCGGATAGCCGTACACGCCGCAACTGATGGCGGGAAATGCGATGGATCGGCACCCATTCTCAACGGCCAGTTTCAAAGCTGTCCGGTAGCAACCGGCCAACAGTTCAGGCTCCCCGGAACGGCCGTCGCGGTACACGGGCCCCACCGCATGGATGACGTGCCTGGCCGGCAACCGGTAGCCCCGGGTAATCTTGGCCGAGCCCGTCGGGCAGCCCCCCAGTGTTCGGCACTCGGCCAGCAGTTCCGGCCCGGCCACACGGTGAATGCGCCCATCAACTCCCCCACCGCCCAACAACGAGGTATTGGCCGCATTGACAATGGCATCTACGGCCAGGCTGGTGATGTCACCCTTTACCAGCTCGATGCGTTGTGCAAGTGAAGTGTCCATAGTACTGGAGAGTATACTCACTCAAGCCTGCCGTGCCAGACAAAATGGTCACCCGGTCCCTCGCCCGCCGGCAGGATGGTATGACTTGGAAGCTCGTTCCGGGTCCGTGACAACCTCGGCGGAGCTGAGCACCACCATTTCTCACCACCACCATCTCTGAGCACCACCAGTTCTGAGCCCGAAGCGCAAGCGAGGGCCAGCGAAGCCCACTGAGCATGCCCTCGCTTGCGCTTCGGGCTCAAGCGCCTCGGGCTCATGTGCTTCGGGCCTTTGCGCCTCGGGCTCATGCGTTTGGGGCTCAATCGGCCGCTGCCGTTCCTGTCACGAACCCGCTCCATCAGGTGGCGGATGTTCGTCTTGTGAGGCCATTCGCGATCGGGTATTCTGTCCGGCCAGTCAGAGCACGAGGCATTGGAAAGGCTTCCATTAATGGCCGACGACAAGATGGACCTTGGCCGTGTAGTTTCAGCGTCCACCGTCCCACGAATCTTCACGCGGATCGGCGGCATGTGCCTCATCCTTCTGCTGACCGGCTGCGGGACGGTCACCCGGATCGAGACGCCTCAGCGCCTCCAGCAGGGCTACGTCCTGGTGCTGCCCGGCATCGAGGGTAAGAGCTACCTTAACACCAGCGTAGCCAAAGGCTTGGAGGACGGACAGGTCCCCTACGCCATCGAAGTGTACGACTGGACGGCCGGTTCGGTGGTGCTCTTCCCCATCACCCTGCGGGATCTCGAACGGAACCAGCGGGAGGCGCGCCACCTGGCAAGCAAGATTATGGCCTACCAGCAGGCCTATCCCGGCCGGCCGGTCCATATTGTGGGACATTCCGGCGGCGGCGGGCTGGCCATCCTGGTTCTGGAGGCCCTCCCGCCGGACCGGCAGATCACCAGCGCCATCCTGCTGGCGCCGGCCATCGCCCCGGACTACGATTTGCGACCCGCCCTGAGACGGACGCGAGCGGGCATTTGGAACTTTTATTCCCCCTACGATGTCGGTTTTCTGAAGGCGGGAACCCTGATTATGGGCACAATCGACGGGAAGCACACCACGGCGGCCGGCCAGAAGGGTTTCAGGATACCGCCTAGCCTCGACCGCGAGGGCCAAACGCTCTACTCGCGTCTGCATCAGCAGGCGTACAGCTCCCGCATGGCCTCCAGCGGGCACTTGGGCAACCACATCGGCTGGGCCCATCGCCGCTTCGTGGCCGAGTGGCTGGCGCCCCTGATCAATTCGCAACGCCGGGTCGGGGCCCCGGGCAGGCCTGCTGTAGCAAAGTAGCCACCCCGCCTGAACCGATATTTGCAGTGGGTGGCCCGCGGGGGGTATGCTGATTAGTTCGGGCTTGTGGCGACCCTAGCCACCGCAATCTTGAGCCTTCCGGCCGGACCCGCTTATAATCCGGGCGGGTTCGGATAAGCCTTAGCCTGGATGCGGATCGTACTAATGAGCGTCGGCCATACGTGTACCGGTAAGATACTCGTCGTCGGACCTGCCTCGTCCGCTTTCCCTGAACTCATTGATCAGCTCAAACAGCTTGGAGAGGTGATGGTCGATTCGCCGGCAGCGGCATTGACCACCACCGGGCGGGATGAATGCGCCCTGGTGGTCATGACGCCGGCAGACCTGGCAGAGACCCTCCGACTGGTTTCGGAGCACCAGTTCGGGGCCGTGCTGGAGGCCATCGGCCAAGGGGTGGCCATTTTCGACCTGCGCGGCAACGAGCTCTGGGCCAACGCCCGGCTCAACCAGTATCCGGCCATGGTTCGCGAGCGCATCCGCAAGCACTGCGCCGAAAGCGGTTCGCATGGGGGCGTGCTCCGGCCGCGCAGCCTCAGCCTGACCACCGAGAACGACCAGTACTTCGACGTCACCATCACCCCGGTATCCGGTCCCCAGGAACAGAACACGCAATTCGTCGCCGTCGCCTCGGACGTGACCCGGGCCCGCCGGCTTCAGCGGAAGATGGACGCCATTGACAACGCCGGCCGGGAACTGGTTTGCGTGGCGCCCGATCAACTCGCCCAGATGGATGCCCGCCAGCGGCTTCAACTGCTGGAGAGCAAGATTATCCGCTACACCCGTGAGCTGCTGCTGTTCAACAACTTCGCCATCCGCCTGCTGGACAAGAAGAGCAACAAGCTCGAACTGGTGCTCTGTTCCGGCTATCCGCATCACGCCCAGGAAATCGACATCTACGCCTCGACGGAAAACAACGGCATCAGCGGCTACGTGGCCGCGACGGGCCGGAGCTATGTGTGTCCGGACGTGCGCAACGACCCGCGCTACCTGCCCGGCATCGAAAACGCCCGGTCGTCGCTGACCGTCCCGCTGCGGCTGCACGACCACGTGGTGGGCATCTTCAACATCGAAAGCGATCGCCTGGCCGCCTTCACCGAAGAGGATCGCCAGTTCGCGGAGATCTTCGGACGCTACGTGGCCATCGCCCTGCACATCCTCGAATTACTGGTGGTGGAGCGGTTCACGGCCACCGGCAAGCTGGCCGACAACGTCATCCACGAGATCACCGCCCCGGTCAACGACATCCTGGCCCACGCCACCACGCTGATGGAGGATTACATCGGGCACGACGACCTGCGTCACCGGCTCCAGGCCATCAGCGACAACGTGGTGCTGATCCGCGACGCCATCCGGCACGCGGCCCGGCCCACGGGCGGCCTGCTGGGGGCCAAGCCCAGGGTCACCCAGTCCGACCCGGTTCTGCGGGACAAGAATATCCTCGTGATCGATGACGAGGACGTGATCCGGACCGCGGTGCATGACGTCCTGACCAAGTACGGCGGCAAGGTGGAGCTCGCCCGCGAAGGGGGCGAAGCATTGGCCATGATCCGCCAGCGGGATTACGACCTGGTCATCAGCGACATCAAAATGCCCAACTACGACGGGTACCAGATCTTCGCCGCCGTCAAAAACAGACGGCCGGACTGTCCGGTGATATTCATGACCGGGTTTGGATACGATCCGAGCCACAGCATCATTCGCGCCCGCCAGGAAGGACTCGCAGCAGTACTGTACAAACCCTTCAAAGTGGACCAGCTCCTCAGCGACGTGCGCGCCGCCTTGACCAACTCCGACCAGCCGGCCTCCTGACGTTTCACACCCTGCCGGCACCCCCATCTGACTCCATCCCAGTGACTGCACAGAGCCCGAACCGCCGGCCCGATGGCCGAATGACCGCCCTCTCCGTACCGGCACTTCCACGGAACTCTGGAACCGGAACGGGCCCCGGCCGAAGCCCGGCCACACTACAGCCCAAGGTCGTAGCGGCCGAACGCTGGGGGCCAGCCGTTCTGCTCGTAAAACGGCCGGTACTCAAGCGCGGCCACCACAGAAAATAGCCTATTTTGCCGTGCAGTGTGCCAGCACTTGCAACCTCCTCATCGCGTCCGGTAAAATCTCGCTTTGGACAAGGGCAGGCTCCACCGTGTATTGCCGTCAAAAGGCCCTTGCAACCTTGTCAGATTCAATCTGGAAGAGGAGCTTCGAATGGACGCCAAGAAGAGCATCGATCTGCTGAATAAAGCCGTGGCTGACGAATTGCACGCCGTGCATCAGTACATGTACTGGCACTTCCACCTGGATGACCAGGGATTTGGCCCCCTTGCTGCATTGTTCCGCCGGGTTGCCATCGCGGAGATGGTGCACGTAGAGCGTCTGGCCGAGCGCATCCTGTTCCTCAAGGGCGACGTGGACATGGTGCCCGCCGGATCGGTGCAGCGGATCACGGATGTGGCAGAGATCGTCGCCAAGGCCGCCGAGATGGAGCAGAGCACGGCCGCGATGTACAACAAGTTCTCCATCGAGTGCAGCCAGAACGCCGACTCGGTTTCCAAGCAGATGTTCGATGAACTGGTGGCCGAAGAAGAAGGCCACTTCGACGAGTTCGACAAGCAGAAGGACAACATCGCGCGCTTCGGAACCAACTACCTGGCGCTGCAGGCCTTCGGCTCAGGCGCGGAAGGAAAAGAGTAAAGCGGCAGACCGGCGTCGTGTTGGCCGGCGCTGGGCGCCATCATCCGCCCCAGGGGGGCGCGAACCTCACTGATCACAAAAGGAGGCATCAGCCGTGGAGCGGAACCGGCAGCAGATCGTCGGCCCGTCGCGTCGCGACCTCTTGAAGCAAACCGGCCTGGCGGCCGCCCTGCTGGCCGCCGGGGGATCGGTGGAGAGTGCATCGAGCCTGGGCTCCTCGTCGGGCGAGCGCAAACGCGCCCTGCGCATCGCCCACCTGAGCGACATCCACGTCAAGCCGGAGAACGGCGCCGCCGAGGGCATGACCGCCTGTCTACGGCACGCCCAGGAGCATTACCGCCCCGAGCTGATCCTCAACACGGGCGATTCCATCTGGGATTCGCTCGCGGCCGAGGAAGAGCGCGTGCGGTCGCTGTGGGAACTGTCGATGAAGGTCTGGAAGACCGAATGCGGCGTTCCCGTCGAGCATGCCATCGGCAATCATGACATCTGGGGCGTCAACAAAGCCCGGGCCAAGACGACCGGCAACGAGCCGCTCTATGGGAAGAAATGGGTCATGTCGCTGCACGGATGGGAACGGCCGTACCGCAGCTTCGACCGCGCCGGCTGGCACTTCATCGCCCTGGACAGCGCTGCGATCCGCGACGAGGGGTACATCGGCCACATTGACGACGAACAATTCGAGTGGCTCAAGGACGACCTGGCCCGTGTCGATGCCAGGACGCCCGTGCTGGTCTTCTGCCACATTCCGCTGTTTTCTGCGGCGGCGTTCTTCAAGGGCAAGAACGAAACCACGGGGCAGTGGGTGGTGCCGGCGCCGGTCATGTGCGTTGACGCCCGGCGAATCAAAGACCTGTTCCACAAACATCCCAACGTCAAACTCTGCCTCAGCGGCCACCTGCACCTGGTGGACCGCGTCGATTACCTGGGCGTCAGCTACATCTGCGGCGGGGCCGTCTGTGGCGGATGGTGGCGCGGAAATAACCAGGAGTTCGAGCCCGGCTACAACGTCGTCGATCTGTACACCGACGGCTCGTTTGAACACCGGTACGTGCCGTACGGGTGGAAGCCGAAGACGTAAAGCGAGGAGGCGTTGATGCCCCGGCCTGCCATAACGAGCTTGGCCGTGACCTTGCTGCTACTGTGGCTGCACAGCGCCTTCACCCAAAATGCCGCTAAACCGGAGACCCCCGCACCATCCGCAAGCGGAGCCTCCGAAGTCAACTCGCAACGCGAACCTCCGCGTCCCGTCCCGCCGGGCGACGTGCGCATGACCGGCGAGTTGGCCATCCGGCTGAAAGCCAGTTTCGATCGCCTTGAGCAGGAAGATCACCACCCGCCCACCTTGTTCGACAAGCCCAACGAGGGCTGGCCGGGCGACCGGGAGGGACGGACTCTCCTCGGGCTCATCTACCTTTCACAGGTGACCGGCCGCGAGGCCCAACACCTCAAGGCCATTCTCGACGAGTATCCGCGCCGGGTGAACGCGCGCGGCTATCTCGGTCCGATCATCGCACCGGAGGCCATCTCCGAGCAGGCACTGGGCGGCCAGTTCTGGCTTCTGCGGGCATTCCACGAGTACGCGGCCTGGCGGCAGGATACCCGGGTTTTGGCGTGGGCGGATCGGTTGCTCGCCGGCGTGTACCTGGCCGCGGCCGGTTCCTTCAAGCACTATCCGCTCGATCCGGCCGTGCGTCAGGCCGGGGAGTATGTCTACGGGCGCGAGGTGGGACAGAGCGGCAAGTGGATCCTGTCCAGCGACGTCGGATGCGGCCTGGCCGGCAGCCTCGACGGACTCACGGAGGCGTACGCGCGAAAGCCGTCGCCGGAGGTACACGCCGCCATCGAGGAGGCGGCCTCCCGCTTCCTGCAGATGGACCTTGAGGCGGTCCATGCCCAGCTTCATTCCACGCTGATCTCAACGCGGGCCCTGCTTCGGCACTACGAAACCACCGGACGCAAGGAACTGCTCCAGGCGGCCAGGGACCGGTATCACCTGTACCGCGGCCGGGCCATGACCGACACCTTCGAGAACCACAACTGGTTCGGCCGGCCGGAGTGGACGGAAGGCTGCGCGGTGGTGGATTCCTTTATCGTGGCCGTGCAGTTGTGGCGCTTCACGGGAGATGTGCGCTATCTCGAAGACGCCCACCTGATTTATTACAACGGGCTGTGCGTCGACCAGCGCAGCAACGGCGGGTTCGGCTGCGATAGTTGCCCGTCGCGGGATCATCCCTTCCTGACCATCAAGACGCAGGAGGCCCACTGGTGTTGCACCCAGCGCGGCGCCGACGGCCTGGCCCGGGCCGCGCAATACTGCTTCTTCACGGACCAGGAGGGCGTGATCATCCCCTTCTATCAGGACGGGGAGGCCGTGCTGCGTTGGGACGGCCGGATGATGAAGCTCCGCGTGACCACCGAGTATCCCTGGCGAGGGCGGGTGCGAATTGAGGTGCTCGCCAGCAAGGGCGACGTCCCTCGGGTCATGCGCTTGTTCGTGCCCTCATGGGCAAACGCCCCGGCAGTCACCGTAAACGGTCAGCCGGCGGAGGCGATGCACCGGCAGGGCTTTGCTCACCTGAGCCGGCGGTGGCAGGCCGGCGACGTGGTTGAGCTTGCGTTCGGCCAGAACGTGGTCGCCAAACCGCCGATCAACCAGGTCAACGGGGCCGCCAAAGGCCCCTACCACACCTTCCATTATGGCGCACTGATTCTCGGCCACAGCGGCCCGGAGCACGTGCGGATCCCCGCAACCGCGGCCATCACCCGCCAAAGCGACCGGGAGTTCAACGTCGAAGGCCGACGGCTGATCCTCCGCCCCATCTACCACCTGCTGGACCCGGCCGTGTCACAGGACCAAGGCTACCGGCGACAGGTGCTCTTCGAATAAGCCACCGGCCACAAGCCATTGCGCCGCACCACTGTCCCCCTCATACGGAATCCAAATGAATCCTGTACGTTGGGCGTTTCACCTCTTCTGCGTTGGGTGCCTCCATTCTCTTATGAAGTTTGCGAATCTGTTTGGACAATGCCGGCGTCTCCTCCACGCCGAAGGCGGCTTCAGGCCAGTGCTTGTAGCACTGGTTGGCGAACGCCCTGCCGCTACCTGGTTCGCTCTCTCCCCGCGTCCTCAAGGCGTTTTTAACGCCCTTCTCCTTGGCCCAGGCCTTGAGGCCGTTCGTGGCCCGGTTGGAGAATCAAATGCGCCTCTGGCGGTGAGAGTTTAAGGGGCTCTGTCCGCGCGACGTTCCTGCGTCGGGGAATATTGCCGATCATGGGGTGTGCCAGGCGGTGCTACCGCAACGCTGCGTGACGGCGCCAGATGTCAAGGATCTCCGCGTCAGTCCCTCCGGCGGTCAACAGGTCAAAGGACAACGACCCAAGGTTGCTCCCGTCAACCACGAACTCATTGCCGGATTCGGTGATCAGACGTACTCAGCCCTTGTGAATGCTTGCTCCAGCAGTCTTCCAATCCAGGGGCAGGCGAAGTCTCTTCATGGTCCATCCTTGGACGCCCTCAGGCAAAGACTGCTCAAGCAAGAGGTGCGGCCGGTCGAACGCGGGACCTTCAGGAATGATAGATACACGCATGGTGTCGGGATACCAGCCAACTGCGACTGGTTCGTCCTCTCCCGCCGTCGCGGTCAGACCAGCTACGAAATCACTGAATGAGTCCGAAAGGAGTTGCACGTTCCCTGCCGTCTCCACTTCCCCGTTCCATTCGTCGGCGTCGGGTTCCTGCTCGTGATCCCAGAAAAACACTTTGCCGTGATACTTGCCTCCTACTCCCAGACAGATCGCATTGCCAAACGGATCATCCATAATCCAGATGAGTCCTCGCGGAATGCGGGCCTCATAGCAGTCCCTCGCCCACACGAGCGAGAAGCGCCTCTCCTCGCGGAGCCCCCCAACGTGATGTACCCCAGCGTCAGCCTCACATCCATCCGGAGTCGGGCCTTTAAACCAGAACCGCCCCCCAACATGCCCACCATTGCACATTATCAGGAACCGTGTCGGTAGTCCTCCGGAAGTCTGTGTCCAATCTGGGACTCGAAGGCGCTCAATTGCCGCCCTGGAGCGGGCGGCAGCTTGTCTTCTATCTCGGCGACGAACTCCTCAATGGTCATCAACAGAGCTCCGTCTTGGCCGAATAGTCCTGAGGGGACGTATTTGAGACGACGATCACCGCGAGGCCCCCCGCAGTTCCCGGAGGCCCTCAACATCCGACTCAAAGTCCTCCAGCGTGTAATTAACTGGAATCCCCCGCTCCTTCATGAATCCATAGGCATCGTTGATGGAGAGACCCAGAAGCCGAGCCGCCTGCCCAATCGACAGTCGAGACTTCCGGTAAGCCTCGGCAATCAGGGCTTCCCCCGCGATTTGGTCGAGCTCCTGGCCCCAAACCGCCCGTAACTTGGATTCCACCTCAGGGTCAAGCAGGATCGCCATGTTACACCTCTTGAGTATCGTAACATGCCCGTTGCCGAAAGTGACCGCCTTTTTTCGGGTTGATTTGATTAGCCAACAATGTCATCAAGATATCGAAACGTGGATGCCTCCCGGCTACCTGTTGAGCGGCAGATTGGCCCACACCGTCCGACCCGGCAGTTCCGCGGGGCGGTCCATTGCGCCCCCCTGCGTCGCGACAAAAGGCCCGCTCACCGACAGACAGGTCAACGCTGTAGCCTGAGGGTTGTCTCGCCGCCGGCGCTCCTCCCACGTTCATGTGGTCCCTCCATACCCCGCAGCCTCGCGAATCTCCCGCTACCATACGCCCCATTCGCGCGGGACAGGCCCCCCTGCTGAGAGCTGACCGCTGACTGCTGATCGCTGAACGCTGGGGCACCCGCGCCAAACGAAGCCATCCACAGGCCCCGCCTGATTCGCAAACCGACCCGCATCAACCACTTACAACTGACAACTGACCACTGACAACTGACCAGTCAGAACAACCCCACCACCTGCCCGTTCTCATCCACATCCATATCCACCGCTGACGGGCGGCGGCCGAAAGCGGGCATGGTCTGGATCGTGCCCACCAGCGGGGTCAGGAAGCCCGCGCCGCCGGCCAGGCGAATGTCGCGCACCGGGAGGCGGAACCCCATCGGGCGTCCCAGTCTGGTCGGGTCGTGGGAGATGGAGTACTGGGTCTTGGCCATGCAGATGGGCAGGTTGGCGAAGCCCAGGCGGGTGAGGGCGTCGATGGCCGTGGCGGCGGGCTTTTCGTAGGTCACGCCGTCGGCGCCGTAGATCTCCTGGGCGATGGTCTCGATTTTCTTCTTGATGGGCCAGTCGAGGTCGTAGAGGAAACGGAAAGAGCCGGCTCCCTCGCTTGCGCTTCGGGCTCGGTGGCTTGCGCTTCGGGCTCCGTCGTTGGCGCTTTGGGTTTCGCAGGCGCGGACGACCGCTTCGGCCAGGGCGGCCCCGCCGGCGCCGCCTTTGGTGTGGACCTCGCTGACCGCCACGTCGAACGCGCCGGCCGCACGGGCCGCGTCGGCGAGGGCCTGGATCTCGTCGTCGCTGTCACTGGGGAAGCGGTTGATGGCAACCACGCAGGGCAGGTTGAACTTGGCGACGTTTTCGAGGTGCTTCTCCAAATTGGGCAGGCCTTCACGCAGGGCCTCCACGCTGGGCTCGAAGATGGTCCGGTCGATAGGCTGTCCCGGCACGACGCGGTACCGGCCGCTGTGGGCCTTGACCGCCCGCACGGTGGCGACCATCACCGCCGCATCGGGCGTCCGGCCGGAGGTACGGCACTTGATGTGGCAGAATTTCTCGAAGCCCATGTCCGCCCCGAAGCCGGCCTCGGTGACCACGTAATCCACACACCGCAGGGCGATCTCATCGGCCAGGATGGAGCTGTTGCCGTGGGCGATATTGGCGAACGGCCCGGCATGCACGAAGGCCGGCACGTGCTCGATGGTCTGGAGCAGGTTAGGCATGATCGCGTCCTTGAGCAGGACGGTCATGGCCCCGGCGGCCTTGATGGCCTCGGCGAAAACGGGGATGTCCTGGCTGGTGTAGCCGATGACGATCCGGCCGAGTCGCTGGCGGAGGTCGGGCAGGGACCTGGCCAGGGCCAGCACGGCCATGACCTCGCTGGCCGAGGTCAGATCGAAGCCCGTCTCGCGCGGGAAGCCGTTGCCGCCCAAGCCGATGACGATGTGGCGCAGAGCCATGTCGTTCATGTCCACGCAGCGGCGCCAGGTGACCTTCATGGGGTCGAGCCGGCCGGGGTTGCCCTTGACCATCAGCGTGTCGATCATGGCGCTCAGCAGGGCGTGAGCGCTGGAGACGGCGTGCATGTCGCCGGTCAGGTGGAGGTTGAGGTCCTCCATGGGCAGCACCTGCGAGTACCCTCCGCCGGCAGCCCCGCCCTTGATGCCGAAGACCGGCCCCATGGACGGCTGGCGGATGCAGCAGGCAGCCCGGTGGCCGATGTGGGCCAGAGCCTGGGCGAGCCCCACGGTGGTAACCGTCTTGCCCTCGCCCAGCGGGGTAGGCGTGATGCCGGTCACGACGATATACCGGCCGAACCGGCTGTCGCCGAGGCGCGCAATGGCCTCCAGGCGGATCTTGGCCTTGTAGTCGCCGTAAGGGATCACCTCGTCGTCGCGAAGCCCCAGGCGGGCGCTGATTTCGCGGATGGGAAGAAGTCTGGTGCGTTGGGCGATGTGAAGGTCGGAATCCATTGGCTTTCAGTGTGATGGCTGTTGAATGGATATATCCGTTATCAATGTCTAATGATCAATGACCAATGTCTAAAGAATGACGGAATTTCTAATGACTAAACAACAAACTCCTCTTGGCGCGATTTCAGGTTTAGACATTAGACATTTCGTCATCGGGCATTCTTTAGACATTAGGTTTTACGTCATTGGTCATTCCGCTTTTGCCGGCTGCGTCCCCGCCGGTTGGGTTGTCGGCCGCGTGCCCAGGCCGATGTATCCCACCCGGGCCACCCGCCAGTACTCCTTGCCGTCTGCACCCTTCTCCTTGACCAGTTCGATGTCGAGCGTCCGGCGTTGATCAACGTCCGGGCGCGTGGGGTCGGGGGTTACCTCATAGAGGATGTGGGTCACCTGCCCGTTGGGCGAGGGGCGCACGTGCATCCGGCTCATGGCCGTTTCGGGGTCTTGGTCGAAGCTGGCGACATAGTAGGCCACGATAGGCGCCCACTGGTTGACGACCCGGTAAATCTCCTTTTTCCGATTCTCACCGAGCGACTGGAAGCGGGCGGGATCTTTGGCATGCTCGCGGGCGGTGCTGAGGATGCGCTGCTCGATGGTGTTGGGGGCCGCCACCGACCAGGTGATCAGGTTGGCCTGCTTCTGGTCCTCCCGCCGGGGTGGCTTGGCCTGGGCCGCCTGGACATCCTCGGCCAGGGAGCGCAGCAGGACGTAAGCAACCTGCTGAGGCGTGGCCGACTCGTCCAGGGTCTGGCCGTAGGCCGTCACCGTCTTGACCTCAGGCGGCGGGAGGGTATCAGCCGCATCCTGGCAGCCGCCCGTCAGACAGGCGACCACCGCCAGAGCCAGTCCCCCCGTCACCGCATGTCGAAATCGTCTTTTTGTGTTCATCATGGGCAAAAAGTCTACGGACGCCGTCGGTAATGTGCAAACCCTGCGCCGGCCGGAGTTGGTCAGCAGGGAGCTGGAGCGATGGAAAGTGCGAGAGATGGAGAGTGTGAGAGATGGAGAGAGGCGCCCGGCCCCCCTCGCTCCGTCTCTCCTTCTCCCCATTGCTCACGCTCGCCGGTGACAGCCGGGAGCCTCGCCGCGGAGACGGTCTTCGTCAGCTTGCCTACTCCCCCCTGCCTCGATACACTTCCTGCGTCATCATGGCTGAACAGAACCGCAATCTATGGGCTCCCTGGCGGATGGAGTATATCCATTCCCTGCACGAGGAGGGCGAACCGAAGGGCTGTTTCCTGTGCCGGTACGCGGAGACTCCCGGCGAAGACAGCCGGCACCACGTCATCTGGCGGGGAGAGCACTGCTTCACGCTGTTCAACGCGTTTCCCTACTCCAACGGGCATCTGCTGATCGCACCTTATGCCCACCAGGGGCGGCTCGATGGACTGGACGACGCCACCCTGACCGAACTGATGCGCCAGTTGCGCGATGCGCAGAAGCTCCTGACGGAGACCACCTCCGCCCAGGGTTTTAACGCAGGAATGAACTTCGGGCGATGTGCCGGGGCGGGGCTGCCCGACCACCTGCACATCCATATCGTCCCGCGCTGGGATGGAGATACGAACTTCATGCCCGTGCTGGGGAATGTGAAGGTGATCCCGCAGAGCATCGACGCCCTGATGGGGCTCATGCGCGAGGCCGCCCCGAGGTTGGGCCTGCCGCCCGTGCGGGGATGACGGGGATGACAAGGCGACACGGAGACAAGCGGACACGGAGAAGGCGGTTTCCCAAGCTCCCCTTGTCCCCTGGTCCCCTTGTCGAGATCTGCTACCATCCCTGCATGGCCAAAGCCGTTCCTGAGCTCAAGCCTTACGCCGTCACGGCCCGAAACTCCCGTGGGCGCGTCTACAAGGAGAGCTTTCTGCCCAACGTGGATCCGTTCGCGATCGACCGCCAGCGGGTGCTGCACTCGGCGGCCGGCACGTCGCCCTTCAGGCTATGATCTGCTATAATAGATGATTTATGGCCCGAGTGTACCTTGAGACCAGCTTCGTGAGCGCATGCGTCTCCACGCGAACGGACGTGCGGAACTTGTACCGCAAGGAGGTCAGCCTGCGTTGGTGGCAATTTGAGCGTCCCAAGCACGAAGTCTTCCTTTCGGATGAGGTCATAGTCGAACTATCTGATCCCCGGTAACCGCAGCGCGACGCGGCTCTGCGGTTCGTTGCGGGGTTGCCGGTTCTGGCGGTGAAGGCGCCGATGGTGACTTTGGCGGTGGCACTGGTCCAAAGGATGGTGATGCCCAAGTCGGTGGGCGGTGATGCCCTCCACGTAGCGATGGCCACCGTCAGCCGGTGTCACTACCTCCTTACCTGGAATGTGAGGCACTTGGCCAACCCCAACAAGGTCCAGCATCTGACCGCTGTATGTCTTGAGTTCGGGCTGTTGCCGCCCAAAATACTCCGGCCCGACGACATGATGGAGATTGAAGATGAAACCAGTTGAGATTACGGACCGGTTAGAGGACCCCATTGTGGATGAAGTACGGGCGGTCCGTGAGGCCATCGACGAGGAGGTTGGTCACGATATTGCCAAACTCGCCGAGCGGGCCCGCCGTGCCGGGGAAGAGTATCGGCGCACCCATCAAGTCCCGGCCGTCAATGTACCCTCCGCCCCCACTGAGCAGGCTACGGACTAGCAGCCGGCAAGTATCCGAAATCCGTACGTTCACAATGGGCGGCGCGAACCCTCCGCAGATGAAGTCGAAGAACTCATTTCAGGGGTAGAGAAGCTGACGAAGACACTATTCTGAAGACGCCAGCCCACATGGGCCCCTCGGCCCTCTGAGACCTGCCGCCCGTGCGGGGATGACGGGGATGACAAGGCGACACGGAGACAAGCGGACAAGGAGAAGGCGGTTTCCCAAGCTCACCTTGTCTCCTGGTCCCCTTGTCCCCTTGTCGAGATCTGCTACCATCCCTGCATGGCCAAAGCCGTTCCTGAGCTCAAGCCTTACGCCGTCACGGCCCGAAACTCCCGTGGGCGCGTCTACAAGGAGAGCTTTCCGCCCAACGTGGATCCGTTCGCGATCGACCGCCAGCGAATCCTGCACGCGGCGGCGTTCCGCCGGCTGGAATACAAGACCCAGGTCTTCGTCATCAGTGAGCACGACCACTTCCGCACCCGCTTGACGCACACGCTCGAGGTGGCCAGCATCGCCCGGCGGTTGTGCGTGGCCCTGCAGGTCAACCCGGCCGTTGGGGAATTGATCGCCCTGACCCATGATGTTGGCCACCCGCCGTTCGGCCATGCCGGCGAGCAGACCCTCGAAAAACTCATGGCCGACCATGGCGGCTTTGATCACAACGCCCAGGCCCTCCGGGTGGTTGAGCTGCTCGAACACCCCTACCCGCCCTTCCGGGGTCTCAACATGTGCTACGAGGTGCGCGAGTCGCTGGCCAAGCACTCGACCATCTACGACAAGCCGGGGGCCCACGAACTGGCCGACGGCACGTTCGCGCCCATCGAGGGCCAGATCGCCAACCTGGCCGACCGCGTGGCCTATGACTGTCACGACCTGGAGGATGCCATCGGGGCGGGGATCCTCAGCGAAGAAGACCTGCAACAGGTCGGGCTGTGGCGTGAGGCGGCGGAGGACGTGCGCCGGCAGTACCCGGACGCGCCGTTGCCAGCCGTCCGGCGGCCCATCCTGGACCGGCTGGAGGCGATGTTCCTGGAAGACATCGTGGCCGAGTCCCGCCGGCGGATCAGGGCGGCCAAGGTGGCCACCATTGACGACGTCCGCCAATGCGAGGGGCCCCTGGTGGACTTTTCGCGGGCCATGGAAATCAGGGTCAAGGAGTTGGAGAAGTTCCTGCTGGAGTCGGTCTACCGGCATCACCGGCTGGTGCGGATGGACAGCAAGGCCCGGCGAATCATCGAGCGGCTTTTCGGGGCTTATATTGAAGAGCCGCGCATGCTGCCGCCACGGTTTGCCCGGCGGATCGGGGACATGGGGGTATACCGCACGGTTTGCGACTACCTGGCGGGCATGACCGACCGCTACTGCCAGGACGAGTACAAGCGGTTG
Organism: Phycisphaerae bacterium; assembly: GCA_012719955.1. Taxonomy (GTDB): domain Bacteria; phylum Planctomycetota; class Phycisphaerae; order UBA1845; family PWPN01; genus JAAXZI01. Next base: position 42,338 of record JAAXZI010000210.1, read on the forward strand.
TTCGAGCCGTTCGAGAGGGTATAGCCCTGTTGACGGGCCAAGACTATTGAGGTACTGTAATACTTGACATCCGAATGACTCGAAGCAGCTCTAAATGCATTTTCTGAACCGGGGATCGGGGAAAGAACGGCCGGTAGCGAGAGCCGGCCGATACGGGAACGCGTGAGTCTCCACAACTGGAAAGAGCACCAGAGAGGAGATGACGCCATTTCGGACCGCACGCTCTTCAGACTGGTAACCATTGCATCAGCAGTGTGGCTGGGCAGTGCGGTGCTATTTTTTTCGTACCATCGCCTAGGCCTGCCGGTAACGCTCGGCTGCCTGGCCGGCGGGCTGTTGCTGTTGGCCGGTTTCAAATATCGCCTGTTGAGCCTCGGACCGTTTGAAGAACGATTTGACGAGTTCATGCGCGCCCGGCGAATGGCCAGGTTACGCCGGCTGGCCCGCCAGGAGCAGATCGCCACCGACCCGATCAACAATGAGATTCTGTATATCCAGCAGTTCGCTTCGCCGGGGCTGATGGCGATGCTCACGGGGGAGGAGTTTCTCGACGTGGTGGTCCGCTATTTCCGGCTGCAGGGCTACGCCCGGCGCTACCAGCGAGTGGAATGCGGCGGACCGACGGATGCGATCCTGCGCAAGGGCAAGGACTGGTACCTGCTGCGCTGCCTCCGGCTGGACACGGAGGCGGAGCTGGTGGATGAACGGGTAGTCCGCGCGATGGCCGAAGTCATGGACGAGAACCTGTGCCTGCTGGGAATCCTGGTGACCAACGGGAGGTTCACCCCCCGAGCCGAGATCGCCGCGGCGGAGTTGGATATCACCCTGCTGGATGGCGTGACGCTGGCCGGCAGCATGCAGGCCTTCCAGCTTCGCGACCCGACGGTGCCATGGCAGCCGAACCGCCCCCGGCGCAGCGCGTAGCGTGCGGACTAGAGTGCTCGAGAATCGCGAGGTTGTGAGGCGCAGAGCTCGCTGAGGACGCGGAGAAGAGGGTTCGGGGTTCAGGGTTCAGGGTGGCACCGGCGTCTCGCCGGTGTGGAGAAGGCACCTTGGCCAATGCCCGGGGAGCGGGCAACTTGCCCGACGCCTCGGGGGGCGGGCATCTTGCCCGATGGCTCGGAGGGCGGGCATCTTGCCCGCCTTCTGGTACGAGCACCTCTTCTCGCACCCATCCCAAGCGGGAACCCCTTCCCGCAAGTCCGCCTCAGGTGCGGGTCGCATACCACAGCAGCGGGGCGTCGGATTCCGGAGCGGGGTCGTTCATCGTATGTCACTCCCGAACCACCAGAGGCCCGGAGGCATCGCTTTCCCTCCCCCGCACGGCCGACACCGCCGTGGCACACAATCGTGCCTCCTCGCCTGGGAGGTATTTCCCTCCGGCGCCTTATAGGTGCCCGCGCCGAAGCACGGCGCAGGGAAGATTCCCCCTGCCGGAGGCCGCCCCCGAGCCCTCGCCCGATAACCAAACATAGGGCATTCCCCCCTCTTCTAAGCGACAGGAATCGTTGACATTGCCCCCCCCGGGTCTTTAAACTCTCATTTTTTGAGTCGCGCGTCGCTTCACTCCTCGGGGTGCGGCCCGTCTGTCTCATTTTTTAACTACTGACCAGCGATTCCAGGAAACAGGTCGGAGAAGGTCATGAATATCAAGCTGTCGAACGGTAAGGTTATTCCCATCGAGATGCACAAGGTTCGCGTCATTCAGAAGACGACGCTGCCGCCGGCCGAACAGCGACTGAAGGCGATCACTGAGGCCGGCTACAACACCTTCCTGCTCCGCAGCCGCGATCTGTTCCTGGACATGCTCACCGACAGCGGCACCAACGCGATGAGCGACAACCAGCTTGCCGCCATGATGGTCGCCGACGACGCCTACGCCGGCAGTGAGAGCTTCTTCCGTCTCCAGGAGGCGGTCCAGGATGTTCTCGGCCTCAAGTACTGCCTGCCGGTGCACCAGGGCCGGGCCGCGGAGAACCTGCTGGCCAAGGTCTACGTGAAGCCGGGCACGGTGATACCGATGAATTACCACTTCACCACCACCCGGACCCACTTCGAGCTGGCCGGCGGCAAGGTGCTGGAGATCTTCGGCAAGGAAGCGCTCAACACGTCCAGCACCGACCCCTTCAAGGGCAACATCGATCTCGACAAGCTGCACAGCGTGATCAAGGAATACGGGCCCGAGAAGGTGGCGTTCGTCCGCATGGAGGCGACCACCAACCTGATCGGCGGCCAGCCGTTCTCGATGGAGAACCTCAAAGCGGTCAGCAAGATCGCCCGCGAAAACGGCATCCCCATGATCGTGGACGCCAGCCTCATCTCCGAGAACGCCTACTTCATCAAGGTCCGCGAGAAGGCCTATGCCGACTGGACCATCGAGGCCATCGTCAAGGAGATCATGAAGCAGGCGGATATCATGTACATGTCCGGCCGCAAGAGCACCTGCGTCCGCGGCGGCATGATCTGCACCAACAGCAAGGAGCACTACGACAAGATGGCTCCCTGGCTGCCGGTATACGAAGGCTTCCTGACCTACGGCGGCATGTCCAGCAAGGAAGTCGAGGCCATGGCCGTCGGCGTGCGCGAGATGGTGGAGATCGAGGCGGCCAGCGCCTCGGCCGACATGATCCAGTATTTCGTCGAGCTGCTGTGCGAGAAGAATATCCCCGCCGTCACCCCACCGGGCGGCCTGGCCTGTCACGTGGATGCCCGCAAGTTCCTGCCGCACGTGGATTCGCTGCAATATACGGCCGGCGCCTTCGTGGCCGCCCTGTACCTGGTCTCCGGCGTGCGGGCCATGGAGCGCGGCACGTTGTCCAACGATCGGGACATCCACACGCACGAGGAAATCCCCGCCGACCTGGAGCTCGGCCGGCTGGCCGTGCCGCGCCGCGTGCATACCATGTCGCACTGCATGTACATCGCTGACCGGCTCGAATGGCTCATGAAGCACCGCGACCTGGTCGGCGGGCTGAAGTTCTGCGAGGAGCCGCCGGTGCTGCGGTTCTTCATCGGCAAGCTGGCCCCCATCAACGACTGGGGCCGCAAGCTGGTGGATGCGTTCAAGAAGGACTTCGGCGATAATTGTTGAGTTGGTTAGTGGTCAGTTGTCAGTGGTCAGTTGCAGGATCCGATCCGTCCGATCGGTCGGATCCGTCTGATCGGTCCGATCAGCAGATCCCCCTGACCAAAGGCTCCAATACCCCACAACTGACTACTGACAACTGACAACCAACACTGAGGTTCCAATGCTCATCCTCATGACCCAGGGTGCCAGCCGGGAGCAGATCGATCAGGTCTGCCGGCGGATCCGGGAGGCCGGTCTTACTCCCCACGAAATTCCCGGCTCCATTCGCACGGCCATTGGCATCACCGGCAACCGGGGGCCGATCTCGGCCGAGCTGTTCACCAAGCTGCCCGGCGTGAGCGAGTGCATGCCGGTCTCGAAGCCGTACAAGCTCGTGAGCCGGGAGGTGAAGCCGGAGTCCACCATCATCGACGTGCGCGGCGCCAAGGTCGGCGGCGACTCGCCGGTGCTCATGGCCGGTCCCTGCTCGGTGGAGACTCGCGATCAGACCTTGAAGACCGCCGAAGCGGTCGTGGCCGGCGGGGCGAAGTTCTTCCGGGGCGGTGCGTTCAAGCCACGGACGTCGCCCTATGCGTTCCGCGGCCTCAAGCAGGAAGGGCTCAAGATTCTCGAAGAGGTCAAGCGGACGTTCGATCTGCGGATCGTCACCGAGGTCATGGATATCGAGACCATGGACGCGGTGGCGGAGGTGGCCGACGTACTCCAGATCGGGGCCCGCAACATGCAGAACTTCTCCCTCCTGGAAGCGGCCGGCCGGCAGCGCAAGCCCGTCCTGCTCAAGCGCGGCATGAGTGCCACCATCCAGGAGCTGTTCATGGCCGCCGAATATCTCCTCTCGTTGGACAACTACGCCGTCATGCTGTGCGAGCGGGGCATCCGTACCTTTGAGACCATGACCCGCAACACCTTCGACCTGTCGGCAGTGGTCATGATGAAGCACTATTCCCACCTGCCGGTCATCGCCGACCCGTCCCACGGGGTGGGCATCGACTGGGCCGTGCCGCCGTTGGCCAAGGCCGCATTGGTCGCGGGCGCGGACGGGGTGATCATCGAAGTCCATCCTGACCCCGACCGGGCCCTGTCCGACGGGCAGCAGTCGCTGAATTTCGAGGAGTTCGCCGCCCTGGCGGCGGACTTGAAGGACCTGGCCGATTGGCGGGCAAGCCGCGCAAAATGAGACGCCCGCATCAGGCCGAGAGCCTGGCGGAGCGGATCGATCGGACGGATCCGTCGGATCGGTCGGATCGGTCCGATCATAAGGTTCGCGAACCCGCCCGTTGACACGCCGCAGCCGGCTGCAAAGAATCCTCCGCCATGCGCTACCTCAACATCGCCGGCTATATCGCCATTCCCGCCGCATTTCTGGTCCATTGGCTGGCCCACGACCAAAGCTGGGAGCCGATCGCGACGTTCATTCTGGCGGCCCTGGGCGTCATTCCCCTCGCGATGCTGATGGGAGAATCGACCGAGCACCTGGCCGAGCGCACCGGCCCGAGCTGGGGCGGGCTGCTCAACGCAACCTTCGGCAATGCCGCCGAATTGATCATCGCTCTCATCGCCCTGCACAAGGGCCTCAACGAGGTGGTCAAAGCCAGCCTTACCGGCTCCATCCTGGGCAACCTGCTGCTGGTGGGAGGGCTGGCCATGATCGTCGGCGGATGGCGACGGAAGGAGCAGACCTTCAACCCCTTCGCGGCCGAGACCAACGCCGGCATGCTGGCCCTGGCCGTCGCGGCGATGCTGGCGCCGGCCATTTTCCATTACACCGCCGAACGCATGCACGACCCGGAACTGACGCGCCACGAGCACGCCGTCTCCATCGGCACGAGTATTATCCTGCTGGCCACCTACGGGCTGGGCCTGCTATTCACCCTCCGGACGCACAGCGCGATTTACTCGCACGGCCCCCGACAAGACCCCTCGGCCCCCCGTTCGGCACATGGCGGACACAACGGCTATGGGCGATGGTCGGTAGGCAAGAGCGTGGGCATGCTGCTGGTCGCCGCCGTGGCCATTGGAATCGTCGCCGAACTGCTGGTCGGCTCGGCCGAAGTTCTGGCCGCCCGGCTGGGCTGGAACCACGTCTTCGTCGGTGTGATTCTGCTGGCCGTCATCGGCAATGCCGCCGAGCACTCCACCGCGATCCTCATGGCCCATCGCGATGACATGGACACGGCCATGACCATTACCCACCAGAGCAGCCTGCAGATCGCGCTGTTTGCCGTGCCGTTCGTGGTTTTCGCCAGTGCCCTGATGGGCTATTTCGGCTGGGGACATGCCCACATGCTCGATCTGGTCTTCTCACCCCTTGAGGTCGCGTCGGTCCTGCTGACGGTGGGCATCGTCGTGGTCCTGGGCCTGAACGGCCGGGCGAACTGGTTCGAGGGCGTGCTGCTGCTGGCGCTGTATGCCATTCTGGGGATTGCGTTTTTCAATGTGCCGGTGCCGCACACTGCCCAGTGATAACACACTGCAGCGCAAGATCGTTGCGGCTGATCGGACTGATCCGACGGATCCGACCGATCAGACGGGGCGGTCTTCCCCGGCGGTTCCTACAACTGCCCCAATCAGAACGTAAACATCAGTTCCATCCGCAGGTACGCCGCCGGATCGTCCCTGGGCGCGGCGTAGTAATCTCCCGGCCAGAAGTACTCGCCGATGATGTGGCCGCTGAGGAAGCGGTTGAACTTGTAGCGGATGATGCCGGTCAGGAGCTGGCCGCGGAAGCGCTCGCGCTTGCTGAACCCGGGCCGGTCTCGAAACGTGTTCTCGTCGGCGAAGAGCAGGTGATAATCGGCCGCCAGCGTGAGCTTATCCGTCGGTTCAGCCTGCCAGCCGAACCCGATGCGGTGCAGGTTGGTCATTTCGCCGACGCGCGTTTCGGTCGCCATGGTGTAGACCAGCAGCTCGCTCCATTGCGGCCAGCGGCCCCACAGCGGCTCGAAGGCCTCATCCTGCCCCTTCGAGCCGGGGTTGTCGCCGGAGAGAAACTCGTAATTGAGCCGAAGCTGATTCTTGAGCGGGTCCCGGAAGAAGTACGTCGCCCGGTTGGTCGTGCCAAATGCGCAGACGTCCCGCCGGTTGCGCTCACCGAACTGGAAGGCCCCCTCGGAGCGGGTGGTGATGTGGTCGGTCCAGTCGCGCACAAACCGGCCTCCGAAGGTGTAGATGTCACCGTCGTCGCCGTTGGGCAGGACGTCCTCATCACCCTTGTAGATGAAATAGCCGTCGATGGTGGTCCTGTCGATGGACTTGTTGGAAACGTACAGGATCGCGCCGATCTCGTTCTGCTCGGTGACGGCCAGGTCGCGGTCGTTGATCGGCGGCAGCCACTTGTCGGTGTCGGACCACTGCTGAATGTAGATCACGTCGGCCGTGGTCTTGATGTCCTTGAGGTCGAACGTGAACCGGGCGGCGTCAAAGTAGAGCGTCGTGGAACCATCCAGAGGGGTCCCGTCCAGCACCAGCCAGCCGTCGCCCAGGATGATTTCCTGGCGGCCCAGGGTCATGGTCACGGGCGTATCCGGGATCTTGACCTTGGCGTTCAGGATGTCGAACAGGCCGTTCTGACAGTCCCAGCCTTCGCGCTCCTCAGGGTTAAACCATTGCCGGCTTTCCCAGATGAAGCGGCTATTGATGTCGAATCCCGGGGTCGGCGTGATGGTGGACCACACCCGCGGCCGTAACCGCAGGAAGCTCCATTCATCATCCGGGGTGTGGCGGTCCAGAGTGAACGCGTTATCGAGATACTCCCAGCGGAAGCGATAATCGGCCCCCCACTTGAACTGCGGGATGGGCTGTTTGAGGCGGTCAACCCAGGAGGGCTGCGTAGTGGGCGGCGTCTCAGCGGGCCGGGTGGCGACCTGCTCGGAAGGCCCGGAATCTTCCAACGGCATTTGCGTCGATGAGGTCGGCGTCGGCGCGGCGTTCCCGTCGCCGGGCGAATCGGCCGACTCCGGGACGCCAGTGGCGGGCATCTCCTCACCGGCCGGCTGACTGGCAGCGGTCTGCGCAGCGAGAAGCACATGGTTCGTAGCCGCCGAGAGGATCACCATTCCCTCCAGGATCAGGAGGAGACGTCGTACGCTTGGCATGAACTCTTCCCTGGCCGACCCGGCGGCTGTTACGGCTGTGTCTCTCCAAAGTCCTCACCTGCCTCCACGGCAAGGAGATATGAAATAATGTTAATTCCAATGTTCGTCAACACATAGCGCAGCGATTGAGCCGGTTTTCACATCGTTTTTACCCCGCAATTATTAACACGCACTAACAATCTGACTGGAGATGTGTCTTCCAGATAGAGGCGGATGGCAGCAGAGGCTCACGCGTAAAGAGCCTCTCGGCGAATCAGCCCGGTGAGGAGACTTGCCATGAAGGCCAAGCGATATCAGCGTCTGGGGCTGACGGCCGGCCTGGTGCTGGCCGGCCTGGGATTCGGCTTGATGACGGATACGGCTGAAGCTCAGTATCGAGGGCGGGGCTATGTGGGTCGAGGTTACGTCGGCCGAGGTTACGTCGGCAGGCCGTACTATCGCGGATACCACCGTCCTTATTACGGGCCGCGGTACTACGGCCGGTCCTGGTATCATCGGCCCTACTACCGGGGCTATGACATCGGGTTTTACCGGCCGCGATACTACCGGTACTACTCGTATCCCTACCCCTACTCGCACGTCTATCCCTACTCGTACGCCTATCCGTACCCGTACGGCTACTACAGCTCTCCGGGATACGGCTTCCACTTTGACGTGGACTGGGACGACGACGATTGAAGACCGGATCGTGCGATATAAGCGGGGGAACCGGCATGACGAGCAGTGCACGGCTTATTCGTGCCGGCTGAACCAGGCCGTGGTGACCGTCTGAGCGAGAATTCGCATATCCATGCGCAGGCTCCAGTTGCGGGCGTAATAGAGGTCGTACTGGATGCGTTTGCGCAAGGGGCCGTTGTTGCCACGCAGCCCTTTGATCTGGGCGTAGCCGGTCATACCGGCCTTGATCTTATGACGCAGCATGTAATGGGGAATCTCGCCTTTGAACTTGGCGATGAACTCCGGCCGTTCCGGCCGAGGCCCGACCAGCGACATGTGCCCCGCCAGGACGTTGAACAGGTTGGGCAATTCGTCCAGGCTGGTTCGCCGGAGAAAGGCCCCCAGACGCGTCCGTCGAGGATCGTTGGGGAGGGCCCAGACCGGGCCGGTCCTCTCTTCGGCATCCACCCGCATGGTCCGAAACTTGAGCATGGTGAATTCCCGCCCATCCAGGCCCATCCGCCGCTGGCGATAGAGAACCGGGCCGGGGCTGGTCAGCTTGATCAGCACCGCAATCACCGCCATCGGAATAGCGGCGATCAGCAGGCAGGCACTTCCGACGGCCAAGTCGAAAACCCGCTTGGTAAAGGCGTTCCACCCGGACAAAGGGGACTGTCGCAGGGAAAGGATGGGCAGACCATCGAGTTCAGAAATGGTCGGCCGCATGGCGTAAGAGGGATTGATCTCAGGGACCAGCCGGACGTCAACCATCGAAGGTTCGAGGGCCATGAGCACCTCGTTGGTTCGGTGGGCGTCCTGGGTAGGCAAGGCGATAAAAACCTGGTCAGCGGGCTGCTGCTGAAGAATCCGCTGAATGTCGCACAGGGGACCTTTGACCGGCAGGCCGCGCAGGGTTTTCCGGCAGCCGGGGCCGAGATCGTCCACAAAGTAGAGGACGTGAATGCCCATCCACGAGTTATTGCAAAGGGCATACAAAAGGGATTGAGCCGTCCGGCCCGTGCCGACAATGACGGCCGTCCGTCGGTTCCAACCCTTCCGGCGGAGCGCCCCCAGGGTGATCCGCACGGTGGCCCGGAAAAGGACGAACAGGCTGGTGCCCACGACCGCGTAGGTGCCGATGAACTGGCGCGAGATCTTATTGGTCGGGGGCAGCGCGTAATCAATGATGATGACGGCCACCACCGCGACGACGAAAGCCTTGATGATGTCGCGGGCTTCTTCAAGTATCGAATGGTCCCGGCGGGGTCTGTACAGGCCGGTCACCGAGAAAATGAACAGGTGGCCGATGATCACCAGAGGCAGCAGGGCCAGGAAACGGCTGAGGGTGGGAACCCCCTTGAGTTCGTCCACCGGCAGCCAGTTGAAGCGCAGCCAGTAGCTACCCACCCAGGCAGCGGCAATGGCACAGGCATCCGCCACGGCCAGCAGGCTCACCATGAGTTGACTGTGCTGCTTGAGCATCTTCCCTGATCCCCGCCGGTCTGCTTCAGGAGTAGTCGCATGCGCTCCGATCCGCGCCTCGGTCGGAGCAGCCGTCGGCGCGACCGCACCATTGAACGCCCTATTCTAGCTGTACAGGTGCTATCCGATCAAATTGCTTGCGTTTTATTGCACCCTCAACGAGGCGGCCAATCGCGGTAAGCGCCTTATCGTTGGCGGCTTACGTCCGTCAAGGCCGGGGTCTGGGAGGTGGCGAGTCTCCCCCGAGAGGGCCTGGGACTCACGCGCCCGGTAGGGGTGGCGGGGGCGGCGGCGGAGGTGCCGGTGGGTTC
>JAAXZI010000211.1 GCA_012719955.1 Phycisphaerae bacterium
GCCGTTCTTGGAGCAAACGGCCGGTACGGAGCCCGGCCGCTACAAGTACGCTACAAGTAACAGTGCCGCGAGAGTGGGAGAGCCTGTTGATGAGTGATAGTTCCGAGCCACAGCCCAACGACAAGGCCGCTTCGCCGGCGCAGGCCGGGGGGCTGACGCCGGTGCTGGAACAGCCGTCGCCGCTGAGTGGCCCCGCACGGCTGTCAGAGCGGCCGGGAGGAGGATTCCTGCACCGGTTCTTTATGCTGCGCAAGGAAGCGCCGCTCTGGGAAGTGGTGGTTTTTGGAATTCTCTGCGTGGGGCTGGTGCTGGGCTTGTGGTGGTTTGTGACCCTGGGCGAACCGGAGGAGCGCAGACTCAGTCCGAGTGTGCTGCCCAGCCCCGGGGAGACGTTCTCCACCTTTCATGGCCTGTGGTTTGACCGGGCGTTGACGCGGAACACGTACGCGAGTCTGCGGCGGGTGACGCTGGGGTTCGGGCTGGCGGCGGTGGTGGGTATTCCCTTGGGCGTGCTGGCCGGATGTTTCTCCTGGTTCAGGGCGTTTATGGCCCCGATCTCCATTTTCGGACGGAATATCCCGGTGGCGGCGCTGATTCCGCTGACCTTCTCGTTCTTCGGGATCGGCGAACAGCAGAAGATCATGTTCATTTTCATCGCTTCGGTGGCCTTCATCCTGTCGGATTCGGCACGGGCGGTGATGGATGTGGACCGGCGGTACATCGATACGGCCTACACCCTGGGAGCCAGGCGGCGGCAGGTAATCATGAAGGTGCTGGTGCCGCTGGCGCTGCCGGACATTTTCAATTCGCTGCGGCTGCTGTTCGGGCTGGCGTTCGGGTACATCATGCTGGCCGAGCTGGTCAAGTTCGGCGGCGAGTCGGGCGGGCTGGGCGACATCATCAATACGTCGCAACGACAGGGGCCGCGCGAGCATATCCTCCTGGTGCTCATGATCATCCCGCTGGTGGCCCTGGCTATTGATCGGGTGTTGTTCTGGATCCAGCGCGAGCTGTTTCCGCATCGCTACGGCGGCATGGGGCTCCTGAATTCGGCCGTGCAGGTGGCGTTGCACGGATGGGAGAGCTTGAAAGGGCTGGTGTTCAAGCCGTCCCCGCCACCGCATTTGAGATCCGCGTTTCCGGTGACGAGGCCGCCGGGAGAGGAGGCCCCAGGTTGACAACCGCGCAGAATCAGCCTGCTTCGCCATCACCCGTCCCGCAGTCGGGTGGGCCGACCAGGCCGGTGGGCATGGGTCAGGAGCTCGAACGCGTCCGCCAGCCTGAGGAACTGGCCCGGCCGCACGTGGTCGAGTTCAGGAACGTGACCAAGACCTACAACGCCGGGCGACCCAACGCCTATACGGCCATTCGCGACGTGACCTTCGTGGTCGAGGACCTCGTCGACAAGGGCGAATTCGTGTGCGTGCTGGGGCCCAGCGGGTGCGGCAAGAGCACGATCCTCCGGCTCATCGCCGGGCTGGAGCCGCAGCATCCGCCGACCAGCGGCGAGGTGCTGGTACAGGGGCAGCCGGTGTTCGGGCCGGGCGCGGACCGGGGGATGGTCTTTCAGGACTACACCAGCTTCGACCATCGCACCGTGCTGGACAACGTGGCCTTCGGGCTGGAGTGCATGGGGGTCGCGAGAAAGCAGCGGTACGAGCTGGCGCGCCAGTGGATTGAGCGGGTGGGGCTCAATGTGAAGACGGATGCGCACAAGTACCCGCACGAGCTCTCCGGCGGCATGCGCCAGCGGGTGGCCATCGCCCGGACGCTGATCTTGAGGCCGCGCATTATCCTCATGGATGAGCCGTTCGGGGCCCTCGACCCGATGACGCGGATGAACATGCAGGACCTGCTGGTGGCCCTGTGGCGGGAGGTGGAGGCCACGGTGTTTTTCGTGACCCACTCGATCGAGGAGGCGGTCTTCCTGGGCGATCGGGTGTACATTATGAGCAATGCCCCCGGGACGATCCTGCGGGAGCTGGAAATCCAGCCGGCCGACCGGCCATCCAAAGAGATGCAGAAGGAACCCAGATTCCAGGAGACGGTGTACTATATTCGAGATTTGATCAGCCAGTTGGAAGAGGGGAAGGAGTAGTGACGAGTCCTTTGTTCTTGGTCCTTGGTCCCTGGTGCAGCGACAAGGAACCAACAACAAAGGACCAAGAACCAAGGACAAAGAACCAAGGATTGTGCCGCTAGTCTGAGGACGCCAACTTCGTGAACTTCGGCCAATACATCAAAACCGCCTTTCTGAACCGCTGGAACCTCCTGGCGTTCCTGGGTGGGTCGGCGTTTGCGCTGTTGACGGGCCGGCCGGACGTTTTCTTGCCGTTGGTGCTGGCCGGGGAGGTGGCGTATCTCGGCCTGCTGGCGGGGCATCCGAAGTTTCAGGCTTACGTGGAAGCCCAGGCGGCCAGGCAGGTGCGCGAACAGGGAGCGGCCAGCAACCAGCAGAGCTTGCGGGCCATCATGCAGGCCCTGCCGTCGCGATCCATCGATCGGTTTGAGGCCCTTCGTTCGCGCTGCCTGGAACTCCGGCAGATCGCGCTGGCCCTCAAGGACCCCGCCCACGCCGGCGTCTCCATCCTGGACGAGACCCAGTTGGCCGGGCTGGACCGGCTGCTGTGGATTTATTTGCGGCTGCTGTATACGCAGTATTCGCTGGAGCGGTTCCTGCAGAGGACCAGCGAAGCGCAAATCGAGCGGGACATCGAGGACCTCGAACAGAAGCTCGAGCGGGCGCGGCAGATCGCTGATGAAGGCCAGCGGCAACGCTTTGCCAAGGCCATCGAGGACAACCTGCAGACCTCGCGGGATCGCCTGGCCAATTATCAGAAGGCCAAGGCTAATTATGAATTCATCCAGCTCGAGATCGACCGGCTGGAGAACAAGATCAAGTCGCTCAGCGAACTGGCCGTCAACCGCCAGGAGCCGGACTTCATCACCGGGCAGGTGGACCAGGTGACGTCGAGCATGCTGCAGACCGAGCGGACCATGAACGAGCTGCAGTTTGCGACCGGCCTGTCGCCGATGGACGAGGCCGCGCCGGAGTTGCTGCGACCGCCGCCGGTGCCGGTACGGGGGCGGTAGAAGGGCGGCGGCAGCGGTTGTCCACGCGGTCAACGCGCGGGCGGTGAGCCCGAGCGCGGTGCGCAGCCTCGATGTCCCGGATGCCCTGCTCTTTTCTGACCCATTTAACCTGCCGTCGAAGCTTCTTCTCATTCACAGACTTCTCGCTGTTGCCGGCGGTTTCCTGTGAGTGGCTTTGGGCCATGACCTGACGCACCCTTCCGGGCCACCCGGGGAGGATGCAGCGTAAGGGTCTGCCTAAGCGGCGGGTTCGCTGGCCCCCTTCGAAGGGGGGGGCCGGTCGGGAGGCAGGCGTGGGACACGGGGCTGGAGTGAAAACGGCCCTTAAGATATGTTGTTCGTTTTTCCCGGAAGATTAGAAAGCGAGTTGGACCGTGCCTGTTGACCTACGCAAGATCCGCAACATTGGAATCGCCGCCCATATCGACGCCGGCAAAACCACGACCACCGAGCGCGTGCTGTTCTACGCCGGCCGGACCCACAAAATGGGGCAAGTCGATGAGGGAACGACAGTTACAGACTTTGACCAAGAAGAGCAGCAGCGGGGGATCACCATCTACTCGGCGGCGGTGACTCTTCAGTGGCGCGATCATACGATCAATTTGATTGATACGCCGGGGCACGTGGATTTCACGGCCGAGGTGGAGCGGGCCCTGCGCGTGCTGGATGGGGCCGTGGTGATCTTCGACGCCCGCGAGGGGGTTGAGGCCCAGTCAGAGACGGTTTGGCGTCAGGCGGCCAAGTATCGGGTGCCCCGGATCTGCTTTATCAACAAGATGGATAAAGTGGGGGCGGATTTTGAGAGCGCGGTGAAGTCGATTCGCGATCGGCTGGCGGCTCATCCGGTACCGGTGCAGATCCCGATTGGAGCGGCGAGCGAGTTTGAGGGCCTCATCGACTTGTTGAGCATGACTGCGTTTCACTATGAGCGCGAGCAGCTCGGGTCGCGTTTCCGGGAAGGGCCGATTCCGCCGGAGCTGGAGGAGGCGGCGCGGAAGGCCCGGCACGAGCTTGAGGAGAAGGTGGCGGAGACGTCTGAGCCGCTGATGGAGAAGTTCGTCAACGAGGAGCCGATCGGGCGGGAGGAACTGGTGGCCGCCTTGCGGGCGGCGACCATCAACCTGCAGCTCCAGCCGGTGTTCTGCGGGTCTTCACTGCAATATGTCGGGGTACAGAAGCTGCTTGACGGGGTGGTGGACTATCTGCCGTGCCCGCTCGATTTGCCGCCGATTGCGGGCCATGCGCCGGATCTGCCGGGCAAGCCGGGCAAAGAGGTGATGTGCCCGCCGGACCCGAAGGCGCCGCTGACGAGCTATGTGTTCAAGGTGGTGGCGGACAAGCCCATGGACCTGTATTTCGTACGCGTCTATTCGGGCAAGCTGGAGTCGGGTTCGCGGGTTTATAACCCGGTCCGGGACAAGAAGGAGAACATCAGCCGGATGTTCCGGATGTTCGCCAAGCAGCGTGAGCAGATCCAGGTGGCCGAGGCGGGGGACATTGTGGCCGTTCTGGGGCTCAAGGAGTCGTTGACCGGGGATACGCTCTGCGATCCGAAGCACCCGGTTTTGCTGGAGAAAATCGAGTTTCCGGAGACGGTCATCAGCATGTCGATCGAGCCGCAGTCGTCGGCCGACCGGGACAAGCTGGTTGAATCGCTGACCATGCTGACGCGGGAGAACCCGACGTTCGGGTTCCATAACAACGTGGAGACGGGGCAGATGCTCATCAGCGGCATGGGCGAACTGCACCTGGAGATCCTCGTGAACCGGCTGAGGCGCGATTTCAACCTGGCCGTTCGGGTGGGCAAGCCGCGGGTATCGTATCGGGAGACGCTGTCGGCGGCGGCGGAGTGGACGGAGGAGTTTCAGCGGGTGACCGGCGGGCGCGGGCATTACGCGAAGATCAAGCTGCGGGTAGAGCCCTACACGCCGGAAGCGGGCCAGGAGCACGTTGCCTTCGTGAACCTGATTCCGCCGGGGACGATCAAGAAAGAGTTCGTGAAGGCCGCGGAAGCGGGAGTTCGCGATGCGGCCCGGACGGGGGTGCTGGCCGGCTATCCGATGATCGACGTGAAGATCACGCTGTTGGAAGCCGAGCAGAGCGACACGGACAGCTCGGAGCTGGCCTTCGAGGCGGCGGCCCGGATGGGTTTTGACAAGGCGGCGAATGCGGCCAAGCCGGTCCTGATGGAGCCCATCATGAAGGTGCAGGTGGTGATGCCGGAGATGTATTTTGGCCAGATCAGCGGGGATCTGAATCGGCGGCGGGGCGTGGTGCACGATTCGACGGTGCGCGGCGACCAGCGGGTAATCGACGCGGAGGTGCCGCTCAAGGAGATGTTCGGCTACGCCACGGACCTGCGAAGCATGACCCAGGGCCGGGGGAGCTGGACCATGGAGCCGTCGCATTACGCGGTGGTGCCGGCGCAGATGACGAGCGAGATCCTGGGGCTGTTTTGAGCTCGTTACGCAGACCCGGCGCGGGCTACGCCTGCAACCTGATCTGGCGGTGTGAACCGCAGAGCTCGCTGAGGCCGCAGTGCTCGCGGAGAAGACGGGCAGAAAAATAGAATCGAGCGCAGTCTTCTGAATGCCGACCATCGCCCGATCAGGCTCGATCTGGTCGGCGCTGAGCTGAGCCGGGTGGCTCTGGAAGAATGTGAGACGGGAGAGAGATCACGTTGGATGTGGGACGGGAAGCTCTCGTTGCCTTCGAGGCGGCGCCCGTCCAGATTGTCCCATCCGTGCCGCTGCTGGTTGCGGCCTATGAGGCGGGGGTTCTGCTGGGGCGAAGTGTATACGATTTGCTGTATCTGGTTGTGGCCATCCAGCAAGGGTTTCCGGTCGTAACGGCGGACCGGCGCTTTTATAATGCCATTCGAAGCAGCCCGTATGCCGGCTCGATTGTGTGGCTGGAAGACGTCGTGGCGCAAAGCTAAAATATTGTATTTTATGAGCTTATGCATAGTTCGCCGTGATTGCAGGCCGGGCCGGGGGATTGCAGACCGAAGAATCCGGTAAATCGAGTCCGGGGCAGGGCTTGACAGGCAGAGATGGGATGCTACACTTTCCGGTCTGCGTCCATGTTCTGGACCCTTCCGGCGTTAGCAAGACGCTCTGGATGGCGCTCCCAGGTGTGCGAAAAGGGGAGACGGCGGCTGCATCGGCATGCCCGGCCGGTGATTGACAATAAAGGACTTACGGGCGTGCCGGGTCGCCATGACGCGGCGGAATCACAAGGTTGTCACAGCTTGGGCCGGTGGAATGGCCGGCTGATGAGAGGAATGAGCTCGCGATGCAGGGCGAACGGATCCGTATTCGAATGGAGGCATATGACCCGCGGTCATTGGATGCCTCAGCGCGTGAAATAGTCGATCACGCCAAGCGTACCAATGCGCGGGTGTGTGGGCCGATCCCGCTGCCGACGCGGGTTGAGCGTTACACGGTGCTGCGCTCGCCGCACATTGACAAGAAATCTCGCGAGCAGTTCGAGATGCGGACGCACAAGCGTCTGATCGACATTTATGAGCCGACGGCCCGTACGGTTGAGGCTCTTAATCGGCTGGTGGTCCCGGCCGGCGTTTTCGTTAAAATTAAGGCGTAGGGTTATGGTGGGCGTCGTGGCCTCTGGTGAGGCCGGCGACGCCTGTCGCATTTAGGCTTACAGACGTCTGAGTCGGAAGGGTTGCCGCATCGATCTGCTGATCAGGATACGTCCTGTAAAGGATACGGACTGAGGGGATGCGGCAGCGGACTCAACCTCTTTCGTCCTCTTTCTAACAAGTTGGCCGTGTGAGCCTTATCGCACGGCACCCAGATGAGGCAAGAATGGGCCGTTGTGGCCCGTAAGGACAGTCTATCCACATGGCGGCGGCACTATTAGGCAAGAAGATTGGGATGACCCGGGTGTACACCGAGGCCGGGGTATCCGTGCCCGTCACGGTCATCCAGGCAGGGCCGTGCCCGGTTCTGCAGGTTAAGACGGAAGACGGCCCGGACGGCTACAACGCGGTGCAACTGGCATACGGCGACGTCAAGCCACATCGCTCGACGCTGCCGATGATCGGGCACGCGGGTAAGGCGGGCACGGGGCCCAAGCGGTTCATCCGCGAGATTCGGCTGGCTGAGAAGCCGACGGCGAACCTGGGCGACGTCTGGACAGTTGAGATTTTCGAGGCGGCCGGTACTCAGCACGTGGACGTGGTCGGCACGACGAAGGGCAAAGGGTTTGCCGGTCACATGAAGCGGCACCATTTCGGCGGCCAGCCGGCATCGCACGGTACGGAGCGCAAGCACCGTTCATCGGGCGGTATCGGCGGCAATGCTCCGCGTGGTCTGGGCCGGGCGATCAAGAAGGGCAAGCCCATGGCCGGTCACCTGGGTAGTGTCCGGCGGACCAACCGGAACCAGGTGCTGGTCGGCGTCGACAAGGAAAACCATCTCCTGCTCGTGAAGGGCAGCGTGCCGGGGCCCAACGGCGGATATCTGCTGGTACGCCAGGCGAAGACGAGGAAATAACAGCGGCGAGAGGCCGGTGGCACAAGGTGCGAAGATGATCGAAGTCCCGGTATACAACATGAATGGCGAGCAGACCGGCTCGATGCAGGTGGATGAGGACCTGCTGGGCGGGGTGGTGCGCCTGGATCTGTTGAAGCAGGCGGTGGTGATGTGGCGTTTGAACCAGCGGCAGGGGTCGGCCCGCACCAAGAACCGGGCCCTGGTGGCCGGTTCGACGCGCAAGCTGTTCCGTCAGAAGGGCACCGGCAACGCCCGTATGGGTACCGTCCGGCAGCCGATTCGGCGGGGCGGCGGACGGGCGCATGCCAAGCGCGAGCGCAACTACCGGGTGGAGATGCCTCAGCAGATGAAGCGCACGGCCCGGGCCAGCGCCCTGCTGGCCAAGCTCAAGGCGGGCCAGGTGGCGGTGGTCGATCCGATCAGCTTCGACGCGCCCAAGACCAAGACTTTCGCGGCCATGCTCAAAGCGGTGGGCGCGGAGCGGGGCTGCGTGTTTGTGACCGACGGGTTCAACGAGACGGTGTACAAATCCGGGCGGAACATTCCGCGTACGGAGATTCGGCAGGTCCACGAATTGAACGCGTACGACCTGCTGCTTCGCCGCAAGGTGCTGTTCACCCGGGGCGCGTTGGAGACGGTGTTGGCCCATCCGG
Source organism: Phycisphaerae bacterium (assembly GCA_012719955.1). GTDB lineage: Bacteria > Planctomycetota > Phycisphaerae > UBA1845 > PWPN01 > JAAXZI01. The sequence goes on from JAAXZI010000211.1 coordinate 8,264, forward strand.
ACACGTTCCGGGCGCCACAGGCAGCCACGGCGTGATGGCGGGTTTGAGATCTCAGATTCGAGGCAGAGAAGACTGAGCCAGGAATTTAAGGATGGACATTTACCACACGATTATTCGGCCGCTGGTCACCGAGAAGGGGACGCACCAGAGCCAGAAATCCCACGAGCAGACGGCGACCCGCCCGGCTCGTGGCGGTGCGTACGCTTTCCAGGTGCATCCGAAGGCCAACAAGACCCAGATTCGCCACGCGGTGGAGAAGATCTACAACGTTCGAGTGCAGTCGGTTCGGACCGCGACGCGGCACGGCAAGCGCCGGCGTTACCGGATGAGCATCGGGCGGACGAGTGACTGGAAGAAGGCGGTGGTGGTCCTGCATCCGGACTATCACATTGACCTGTTCTAAGCTGACGGCGGTCAGCCATCAGCGATCAGCCAGCGGTCGGCGGCTGAGCGCTGAGAGGAACTATGGATGTGCAGGGAAAGCTGACCGCTGACTGCTGAACGCTGAGTGCTACTATGGGTATCAAGATCTACAATCCGACAACGCCCGGCCGGCGGAATGCGTCGGTCAACGACTACTCCGAGATCACGGACAAGCGCCGGCGGCCTGTGAAGGCCCTGCTGGAACCCAAGCCGAAGACGGGTGGCCGGAATCATCACGGCAAGATCACGTCGTGGTGGCGGGGCGGCGGGCACAAGAAGCTGTACCGCCTGGTGGATTTCAAGCGCAGGGTGGACAACGTTCGCGGTACGGTGGTCGCGATCGAGTATGACCCCAACCGGTCGTGTCACATCGCGCTGGTGGAATACCCGGAAAAGCTGCCCTACTCCAACACGAATCTCAGTTACATTCTCGCCCCGCAGGGCCTGAAGGCCGGCGACTGGGTGGAGAGCGGCCCGAATGCCGAGCCGAAGGTGGGCAACTGCCTGCCGCTGAAGAACATCCCGGTGGGCATGGACGTGCACAACGTGGAGATGATCGCCGGGCAGGGCGGCAAGCTGGTGCGGGCCGCGGGCGCCTCGGCCAGACTGGTGGCTCGTGAAGGCGACTGGGCCACGCTGCTGCTGCCGTCGGGTGAAATGCGTCAGGTGCGCGTGGAGTGCCGGGCGACGATCGGCGTGCTGGGTAACGCGGACCACCAGAACGTTCGGGTGGGCAAGGCCGGAAAGACCCGGCATATGGGTCGTCGGCCGCACAACCGCGGCACCTCGATGAACCCCATCGCCCATCCGCTGGGCGGCGGCGAAGGGCGTTCGGGCGGCGGGCGTCACCCGGTGAGCCCGTGGGGCAAGCTGGCCAAGGGTGGCAAGACGCGCAGCCCGAACAAGGCGTCGAACAAGCGGATCCTGCGGCGTCGTCGCAGCGTGCGGTATGGGGTCCAGGTGATCAAGAAGAAGTAATGCGTGGCGAGTGATGAGCGATGCACCAGGCACGCTCGTCGCTCCAGTGAGTAAGCGATATGTCCAGAAGCCTGAAAAAGGGTCCCTTTGTGGATGCCAAGCTGTTCAAGAAGGTTCAGACCGCCAAGGAGCGTGATGTGCGCACGCCGATCCGGACCTGGTCCCGGCGGTGCACGATCGTTCCGGAGTTCATCGGTATGACCTTCGAGGTTCACAACGGCAAGACATTCCACAAGCTGTTCGTGACCGAAGAGATGGTCGGTCACAAGCTGGGAGAGTTCAGCCCGACGCGGAACTTCCGTGGCCATGCCGGCCATAGGAAGTCGGAGTAAAGGAGTCAGCCGTGGCGCAAGCAGTGGCCAACAAGCGTTATCGAGCGATGCACCGGTTTGCCCGGCTGAGCCCCCGGAAAGCCCGTCTGGTGATTGACTTGATCCGTGGGCGGCACGTGAATGATGCTCAGGATATCCTGCGGTTCACGCCCAAGCGGGCCAGCCAGGTGATTGAAAAGGTGCTCAAATCGGCGATCGCGAATGCCAACGAGCAGGAAGCGAACGTCCGGTCTCTGTGGGTCGCGGAGGCCCGCGTTGACCAGGGACCGTACATGCGGCGGTGGCGGCCCAAGGATCGCGGCCGGGCGCATCCGATTCTCAAGCGGATGAGCCACATTATCGTCGAGGTCGAGGAGCGGTGATCGAGATCGGGAGGCGGGCGAAACGTCCGCCCCCCCCGCGCACCGGCGAGCGGCCGGTGCGGCAGAACTGAGCCCGAAGCGTAAGCGAGGGCCGCACCGGCGAGACGCTGGTGCCACACGGGAGTCAACTTCGTGGGACAGAAAGTCAATCCGATCGGGTTTCGCACCGGCATCACGCTGGATTGGAAGAGTCGCTGGTACGCGCCCAAGGCGGCGTTCGGCGAGTTCCTGATCGAGGATCACAGGATCCGCGAATACGTGGACCAGAAGCTCAACCGCCAGCCGCCCTATGCCGGCGTGACCAAGGTGGAGATCGAGCGGACGCGCAACGAGGTGCGGGTGGTGCTGCATACCGCCCGGCCGGGCCTGGTCATCGGTCCGAAGGGCGCCGAGGTGGATAAGCTCCGCGAGGCCCTGGAGGAACTGATCGACCGCAAGATCAGCCTCAACGTGGTGGAGATCAAGAACCCGGACCTCGACGCTCAGTATGTGGCCGAAAGCATCGCCGAGCAGCTCAAGAAGCGCGGCAGCTTCCGGCGGGTGATGAAGATGAAGTGCGACGCCACCATGCAGGCGGGGGCCAAGGGCGTCCGCATCATCTGCAGCGGGCGGCTGGGCGGGGCCGAAATGGCCCGCCGGGAGACGCAGATTCGCGGCTCCATTCCGCTGCAGACGCTGCAGGCCAACGTTGATTACGGCGTGGCCACGGGCAATACGACCTACGGGTCGATCGGCGTGAAGGTGTGGATCTATCGCGGCGTGTTCGGCGAGGAGCCGGTTCCGGCCGAGAGTCGCGACACGCCGCGGCCGCGTCGGCGCGGGAGGCTGTAAGACGGTCATCGCCCTGTCGCCAGGCGGCGGGGCCGCGGCGGCGAGATGCCGGCGCGACACGGCGGGCGGGCAAGCATCCGCCCCCGATGAGGAAGGCGATCAAGCGATTCGCCCCCCAGTGAGGAAGGACGGACGACCATGGCGTTGATGCCCAAGAGAATGAAGTATCGCAAGGCCCAGCGGGGCAGCTGCCGCCAAAAGGCCATGCGTGGCAATAAGGTTTCGTTCGGCGAGTTCGGCATCCAGTCGCTGGAGTCCGGCTGGCTGACGGCCCGGCAGATCGAGGCCGGGCGTATGGCCGCCACGCACTACTTGGCTCGCGAGGGCCGGGTATACATCCGCGTGTTCCCGCACAAGCCGGTCTCGACCAAGCCGTTGGAAACGCGTATGGGCAAGGGCAAGGGCGAGCCGGAGTATTACGTGGCCCAGATCGGCGAAGGCACGGTGCTGTTTGAGATCGGCGGCGTGTCCGAAGAGGTGGCCCGTTCCGCCTTCACGCGGGTGGCTCACAAGATGCCGTTCCGGTGCCGGTTCGTGAAGCGGCATCGTGCGGTGTAAAAGCTTCGGGGGATGCTGAAGAGCAGACAGAGTTGAACCGCGGAGGCGCAGAGGCGCAGAGAAGAAGATATGAAGATCTCCGAGATCCGGCAGATGAAAGAGGCAGAGCTGCACAGCGAGTTGGACCGGCTTCGCCGGCATCTGTTCGACCTGCGCAGCCAGGCGGTGACCGAGAAGCTGGAGGATCCGTCCCTGTTGACCAAGGCCAAGCGAGATATCGCCCGGATCTTGACGGTCCTTCGCGAGAAGGGCGGGAGCCAGATTGAAGAGCGGCAGGCGCACCTGGAGGCGGTGGCCGCCAAGAGAGGTAAACGCTGATGGCAGAGACACCGGCACAGGCGACGGCCAAGCGAAAGCCCCGGCGGACAGTAGAGGGCGTGGTGACGGTCGCGAATAAGACGCCGAAGACCATCAAGGTCGCGGTGGAGTATCTGACGCAACATCCGAAGTACGGCAAGACGCTGCGGCGGTTGACCAAGTACACCGCCCACGACGAGAAGGGCGAGGCCCGCGTGGGCGACCGGGTGCAGTTGATGGAATGCCGTCCCATTTCGAAGACGAAGGTGTGGCGGCTGGTACGGGTGGTGGAGGCGGCTCCTCGGGACTGAGGCGGTGCGTGGCACAGGCTTGCGACCCCTGTCGCACGGACAAGATGGCCGGGCCGGCAGGAATGGCAGAGCAATAACGAAAAGGTGAGCAAGTGATCCAGCAGCAGACGATGGTGGACGTCGCGGACAACACTGGAGCCAAGCAGGCGATGGTGATCCGCGTACTGGGTGGGAGCACCTCCCGGCCGGGAAAGCCGACACGGCGGGTGGCGGGTGTGGGCGACCTGGTGATCTGCACGGTCAAGAAGGCCCTGGCCAACAGCGATTTCATGAAGGCCGGTAACCACAAGGCCCGCGTGGTGAAGGCGGTGATCGTTCGGGCGAAGTATCCGACGCGCCGGCCCGACGGCAGCTACGTCCGCTTTGACCGCGATGCGGTGGTGCTGGTGGATGACAAGAACGAGCCGCGTGGGACGCGTATTTTCGGGGCGGTGGCCCGCGAGCTTCGCGAGAAAGGCTTCATGAAGATCGTGTCGCTGGCGGACGAGGTGATTTGAGTACTGAGTAGTAAGTACTGAGTACTGAGTGAGCTGACAATGGCCGTTCATATACGAAAAGACGACATGGTGGAAGTGATCGCCGGCGAGCACAAGGGCGAGCGAGGCAAGGTCCTGAAGGTCATGCCGAAGGATGGGCTGGTCCTGGTGCAGGGCGTGAACATGGTGTACCGGCACGTGCGCCCCAGCCGTCGCAACCCGCAGGGCGGGCGGCTGCAGAAGGAAGCGCCGGTGCATATTTCGAACGTTCTTCCCATCGACGAGCGGGCCGGCCGCGGCAAGCGGGTTCGGTTCGAGGTGGAGCAGGGCGAGGACGGCCGGCGCCGGGCGAAGTACCGGGTAACCGTGGCCGGTACGCGGTTGAATGAAGTTACCCGAGAGAAAGCGGAAGGCTAAGCGATGACGCGCCTCCAGGAAAAGTATAAGAACGAGGTCCTGCCCAAGCTGCTGGAGCGGGCGGGCACGAAGAACCCGATGGCCGTACCGCGGCTCAGCAAGGTGGTAATCTCCATGGGCGTGGGCAAGGCCGCCCAGGAGAAGGACAAACGCCGGATTGAGCTGGCGGTCAAGGATCTGGGCACCGTCACGGGTCAGAAGCCGGTGGTGTGCAAGGCCCGCAAGAGCGTGTCGAACTTTAAGGTTCGGGCCGGGCAGGAAACCGGGGTGATGGTGACGCTGCGTGGTGCCCGGATGTATGAGTTTCTGGATCGGCTGATCCACATCTCCATCCCGCGTATTCGCGACTTCCGGGGGCTGAACCCGCGGAGCTTCGACGGGCGGGGCAACTACTCGATGGGAGTGGCCGAGCAGACCATCTTCCCGGAAGTGGATCCGGCGGCGGTGGAATTTCCGCAGGGCATGAACATTACCGTGGTCACGACGGCCAAGAATGACCGGGACAGCCGGGAGCTGCTGCGGCTCCTGGGGATGCCGTTCCGGACGGACAAGGCCCTGGGCGACGGGCAATAACCAGAGGCACGGGTTAGCAGGACGTGCCACCTGTGCACCGGCGAGCGGCCGGTGCCACACGGGAGCCTGAATCAGAGGTATGTATGGCGACTAAAGCGTGGATATACAAGGCGAACCAGCCGCCCAAGTTCAAGAGCCGTGTCGTGCGCCGGTGCCAGATTTGCGGGCGCTCGCGAGCGGTCTACCGGAAATTCAAGCTGTGCCGGGTCTGCTTTCGAGAGCTGGCCAATGACGGCATGATTCCCGGGGTCAAGAAGGCCAGTTGGTAACGAGAGTCGAGGATCTGAGCATATGTGGAGCGATCCGATCGCTGACATGTTGACACGGATACGGAATGCCGCTCGGGTTCGAGCCCGCGAGGTGAAGATGCCGGCCTCCAATCTGAAGGTGGGCATTGCCAAGGTGCTGAAGCAGGAAGGCTTTATCGCCGGGTTCGACAAGATCGACAATGGGCGGGAAGGCATTCTGCGGATTCAGCTCAAGTATGGTCCCTTCGGCGAGCCGGTGATCAACGTGATCCGTCGCGAGTCCAAGGCCGGCCGGCGGGACTACCGGGGCGCCCGGGAGCTGCCCCGCGTGCTGAACGGGCTGGGCATTGCCATTGTCTCGACGAGCCAGGGCGTGCTGAGCGACCGGGAGTGCAAGGAACGCAACATCGGCGGAGAGTTGATCTGCACGGTGAGCTGACGAGTGGTGTGGCGGCCGGGCTGTAGTACCGGCCGTTCATCGCCGCAATGGCCGGTGCTGCAGCCCGGCCGCTACAGAAGGTGTGGCACGCAACGACAGGTGCAGTTATGTCTCGTATTGGCAAGAAACCGATTGCGGTCCCGGCCGGAGTGAAGGTCGAGCTGCGCGATCATACGGTAAGTGTGAAGGGGCCCAAGGGCGATCTGTCCTGGACCTTTCCCCCGGAAGTGACCGTGAAGGTTGACGGCGGGCAGATCGTGGTGGAGCGGGTCGATGAGTCGTCACGCGCCCGCGCGATGCACGGTACCGCCCGGGCGCTGCTGGCCAACATGGTCCGCGGCGTGGACCAGGGGTATTCGATCCAGCTGGAGATCTACGGCACGGGCTATAGCTGCAAGGTCCAGGGCAACGCGTTGATGCTCAACGTCGGCTACATGGGCCTGGGTTTCGACCGTGATGGCAAGCCGAAGGACCAGTTCAGCATTCCGATTCCGGCGGGCCTGAAGGTGACCGTTGAGGTGCCCGCGGCTCGTGGCGAGTCGGAGCCGGCGAAGCTGACGGTAAGCGGGGCCGACAAGCAACAGGTAGGGCAGTTCGCGGCCGAGGTGCGGGCCCTGCGCCCACCGGAGCCGTACAAGGGCAAGGGTATTCGGTACGCCGGCGAGCATGTGCGGCGCAAGCAGGGCAAGGCCTTCGCGGGCGGTGGTGGTTGATATGAATACGACGACTTTGAAAGCGGTGCGGCGAGCGCGGCGTAAGAAGCGGATCCGCAAGACGGTGTATGGTACGCCGGAGCGGCCCCGGCTGACGGTGTTCCGCAGCCTGAAGCATATTTACGCGCAACTCGTGGATGATACGACGGGGCGGACCCTGGTGGCGGCGGATACCCGGATGAAAGACGTCGGGGATTTGGGCGGCCGGGGTGGCAATGTGGCGGCGGCCAAGGCGGTAGGCAAGTTGCTGGGCACCAAGGCGGTGGCCAAGGGCATCCAGCAGGCCGCTTTCGATCGGAACGGGTATAAGTATCACGGGCGCGTCAAAGCCTTGGCCGAGGCAGCCCGCGAGGCTGGACTGAAGATCTAAGAGGCATTCATGGCTGAAGAGCTTAACAGCGAAACGCAGAGTCCGACGATCGGCCCCGAGGGCGGCCAGACCCCGGCAGAGACGGCGGAAGTCGCGCCGAGTGTCGAGGGCGGTGGTGCGGAGCAGGTCGAGCACAGGACTGGCGAACACGAGGAGCGTCGCGGCGGTCGCGGCGGCGGCCACCATGGTCGCGCCCCGCGCGAAGGTGGCGTCGAAGGCCAGGACGAGATTGTGGTGCGCGTGTATCGCTGTGCGACAGTCGTCAAAGGCGGTCGGCGGTTCAGCTTCGGCGCCCTGGTGGTGGTCGGTGATCGGCACGGCAAGGTGGGCATCGGGTACGGCAAGGCCAACGAGGTGCCCAGCGCGGTTGAAAAGGCCACCAAGGCGGCCCGCCGGGCCATGATCTCCGTGAAGCTGAACGGTACGACGATTCCGCACCAGGTCATGGGTAAGTATGGTGCCAGCAAGGTGGCCCTGATCCCGGCCGGTGAGGGAACCGGCGTTATCGCCGGGGCCAGCGTGCGGGCGGTGATGGAACTGGCCGGCGTCAAGGATGTGCTCACCAAGTGCTATGGTTCGACCAGTCCCAAGAATCTGGTCAAGGCGGCTTTCCTGGCTCTGGCCAGCCTGCGGTCCAAGGATGATGTGGCCAAGCTGCGGGACGTGTCGATCGCCTGAGATGAGGCCGAAGCGCGAGCAAGGGCCCACGCCGGCGAGATGCCGGCGGCGCAGGGTAGGAGTTTAGCGGATCATGTTGATTTCGGATCTTCTTAGCAAGGTCGGCCGCCACAAGCGCAGCAAGCGCATTGGCCGCGGTATCGGCTCGGGTCATGGCAAGACCGCCGGCCGCGGAACCAAGGGCATGGGGGCGCACTCGTCGGACCGGCCTCACCGGATGAATGAAGGCGGCCAGATGCCGCTGTTCCGCCGCATTCCCAAACGCGGCTTTTCCAACGCCCAGTTCCGGACCGAGTACCAGGTGGTCAATCTCCGGACGCTCGAGGAACGGTTCGAGAACGGGGCCCGTGTGACGGCCCAGGCCTTGAAGGACATGGGCCTGATCCATGACGCCAGCGGCCCGGTGAAGATCCTGGGCACCGGCGAGCTGACCAAGAAGCTGGACGTCGAGGCTACCGCCTTCAGCGCGTCGGCGGCCGAGAAAATCGCCCGCGCCGGCGGCGAAGCCCGCCAGTCGACGGATGCGCTGCCGAAGCTGAAGACGGCGTCGAAGAAAGAAAAGGCTGCCAAGCGGAAAGCCAGGCTTGAGCGAGCGGCGGCGGAGCAGGCGGCGGCCCGCGAGAAGCTTCTCGCGGAGCAGGCGGCGGCCCGGGAAGAGGCCCGCGCGACCAGAAAGGCCGCCAAGAAGGAAGCCGCGGCCCCCGCCGAGCCGGAGGCTGGCGAGAAGAAGAAGAAAGGGAAGAAGGAGCAAGGCGGCAAAACAGAGAAGTCCTGACACCGTGCCGGCGGCGCCGGCAGCGCGGGCGGGAGGCCTGCGACTGGGGTGACGAATGTTTAGCACGTTAGCGAACATCTTCCGGATTCCGGAACTGCGGCGGAAGTTGATCTTCACGATCGGTCTGCTGATCATCTACCGGCTGGGCTACTATGTCCCGCTGCCGGGGATTGACCAGTCGTACATGGCCGAGCAGATGCAACGCGAGAGCGAGCAGCAGAGCGGCTTCGGCCAGTTGGCCGCGGCCTTCTCCATGTTCACGGGCGGTGCGCTGCACCAGAGTACGATCTTCGGCCTGGGAATCATGCCGTACATTTCGGCGAGCATTATTTTCCAGCTCCTGGCCACCGTGCTCCCGGCGCTGGAGAAGTTGCAGAAAGAAGGCGAGACCGGCCGGAAGAAAATCAACGAATACACCCGCTACGCGACGGTGGCTCTATGCCTGATCCAGGCCACGTTCTGGATCAACTGGACGCGCGGCAATCAATTTGTCTACCCCGAATTTCGGGATTCGATGGCCTTCTGGATGATGGGTGTGCTGGGTCTGACCACCGGCACCATCTTCCTGATGTGGTTGGGCGAGCAGATCGACGAGTACGGCATCGGCAACGGCATCAGCCTCATCATTATGGCTGGCATCGTGGCCCGGCTGCCCAACGCCGTGATCGAGGTTTACCGGCGGGTCAGCTTCCAGGGCTCCGAGACGGGCATGGCCGCCATGACGCCGTTCAAGATCGTTTTTGTGATCGCGGCGTTTGTGGCCGTGGTGGCGGCGACCATCCTCATCACCCAGGCCCAGCGGCGGATCCCGATTCAGCAGGCCAAGCATACCCGCGGCCGGCGCGTGCTGGGCGGGCAGCGTCAGTACCTGCCCCTGCGGGTCAATCACGGCGGCGTCATGCCGATCATCTTCGCCAGCTCGCTGATGATCTTCCCGGGCGTCGTGTTCAACTGGCTGTCCAACGCCACCGGCAGTGGTATCGTGCGGCGGTTGGCGGACGCCTTCCAGCATGACAGCTTCCTGTATGTGGTGTGCTACATCGCGATGGTGTACTTCTTCGCCTACTTCTGGACGGCGGTTCAGTTCCAGCCCAAGGAGATGGCCAACAACCTGCGCGATTACGGCAGCTTTATCCCGGGCCTGCGGCCCGGCAAGCGTACGGCCGATTACCTCGAAAGGGTCATGGGCCGGATTACCTACGTGGGCGCGTCGTTCCTGGCGTTGATCGCGATTATCCCGCAGGTGGTGGCTTATAAGCTCCAGATTCCGTGGGAGATCTCGGCCTTCCTGGGCGGGACGGGATTGCTGATCGTGGTCAGCGTGTGCCTGGACGTGGTCCAGCGGATCGAGGCGAACCTGGTGATGCGCAATTACAAGGGCTTCCTCAGCGAGGATTGAGCCCTGTTGGGGCGGTTGTCTGGCCGCCCCGGGTCAGGTCGGTATGGGGTGCGATCCGGGCACTCCAGCCGGCGAGCTTTGAGGCGGTTTGATGAACATTGTCCTGCTCGGTCCTCCGGGTGCCGGCAAAGGCACGCAGGCCCAGCGCCTGGGCCGGGCACTCCAGCTTCAGCACCTCTCCAGCGGAGACGTGCTGCGTGCCGAGCGGGCCAGTGGGACGGAGTTGGGCCGGCAGGTGGCCGCGATCATGGACGCGGGCGCGCTGGTGCCCGATCCGGTGATTGTGGAAGTGATGCTTGCCCGGGTGCTGAGCCTGCCCGAGGAGTTCAAGGGTGTCCTGCTGGATGGGTTCCCGCGAACGTTGGGTCAGGCCCGCAGCCTGGATGAGGCCCTTGAGAAGGCCGGGCGGAAGATCGATGGGGTGGTCCTGCTGAAGGTCCCGGACGAGGTGATCGTCGAGCGGATCAGCGGCCGGCTCAGTTGTCCGCAGTGCGGCGCGATCTACCACGAGAAGGTCCAGCCGCCGCGGGTGGCGGGAAAATGTGACCGGGATGGTGCGGCGCTGGTGCACCGTCCGGACGACCGGCCAGAGGTGGTCCGGGAGAGACTGGCCGCCTATCACCAGCAGACCGCTCCGCTGGCGGATTATTACCGTGGGCGGGGCGTATTGGCGGAAGTGCCCGGTGATCAGCCCATTGAGAAGGTTGAAGAGCAATTGCTGGCCATCGGCCAAAGCATCATTAAAAAGGCGAGTTCGTGAGGAGCCTGTTTCGAAGAAGACGTGGGGCGATTGAGCTCAAGACGCCCGAGCAGATTGAACTGATGCGTCAGGCCGGGCGCCTCGTGCATGAAGTGCTCGTCAAAATGCATGAGATGGTTCGCCCCGGCATCACGACTCGCGAGTTAAACGAGGTGGCGGAAGAGATGATCCGCCGGGCCGGGGCGGTGGCCCTGTTCCGGGGTGTGAAGAGCCAGCATTCGAAGTTCCCGTTCCCGTCGGCCCTGTGCACGAGCGTGAACAGCCAGGTGGTCCACGGCATTCCGTCGGACCGTAAGCTTGAGCCGGGCGACGTGGTGAGTGTAGATTGTGGAGTGCGTCTGAACGGGTTTTGTGGCGACAGTGCGACTACAATACCTGTCGGCCCTATAACGGATGAGGTGCAGCGACTGCTGACCGTGACGCGGGAGGCTCTGGATATCGCTATCTCCCGGATTCGTCCGAACCGCTGGTGGAGCGACGTGGCCGCAGCTATGCAGGAACACGTTGAATCCGCCGGCTTCTCGGTCGTGCGGGAGTTTGTCGGTCACGGCATCGGGAGGGAGATGCACGAGGAGCCCAAGGTTCCCAATTACGTGGACCGGAAGGAGAGCAAGGAGGATTTCCTGCTGCTGAAAGGCATGACTCTGGCGGTGGAACCCATGGTGAACCAGGGGACGCCGGAGGTGGAGTACGAGGACGATACCGGCTGGCCGGTGGTGGCCAGGGACCGCCGGTATTCCGCTCATTTTGAGCACACCATTGCGGTGACGGCCAATGGGGCGGAAGTGTTGACGGACGGGCGGTAATGGTGGGCCACCATTGTGCGCCACGGCTCCCGGCTGGTGGTGAGCCGCGTGGCACTGCTCTTGGGCAGTGGTAAATACGAATGGGTTTCCAGGAACCACGGCTCAAGAGCCGTGGGTACAAAGGTCGCAGTGGGGCACACGGTTCCCCGCGGCACAGCGGAACCCGGAGAGTGGCGGAGGTTAGGGTTATGAAAGTGCGAAGCAGTGTCCGGCGGATCTGTGAGAACTGCAAGATCATCCGTCGCCGCGGCGTGGTGCGGGTCATCTGCACGAACCCGCGACACAAGCAGAGGCAGGGATAGAACGAGATGGGTTTGCGGTTTCCAGTCTCCAGTCTTCCGTTGGATGACCAGGCACTGGCAACTGGCAACTCGAAACTGGTTACTGGTAACTGGAAGGAGTAAGCCGTGCCGCGTATTGCTGGCGTGGATGTACCCAACGACAAGCGGATCGAGGTCGGCCTGCAGTATATCTACGGAATCGGGCCGTACCTCGCGAAGGTGGTATTGAAAGAGGCGGGTATCAACCCGGATACCCGGGCCAAGAACCTGACCGAGGATGAGGTAGCCCGGATTGCGGCCGTGATCGACCGACAGCTCGTGGTCGAGGGGCAGCTCCGGCGGCAGATTCAACAGCATATTGCCCGTCTGAAGGACATCGGCTGTTACCGGGGGCTCCGGCATCGCCGTGGTCTGCCCTGTCGGGGCCAGCGCACGCGGTCGAACGCCCGCACGCGCAAGGGGCCGCGGAAGACGGTGGCCGGCAAGAAGGGTGTGAAGGAGATGCATCGTGGCTAAATCGACAGGCGGCAAGAAGAAGGCCCGGCGAAGCGTGGCTCGGGGGATCGCCTTCATCAAGGCGACCTTCAACAACACGCAGATCACGATCACGGACACCGCCGGCGAGGTGCTGTGCTGGTCCTCGGCCGGCACGGTCGGCTTCAAGGGCACCCGCAAGAGCACGCCCTTCGCGGCCCAGCGGGCGGCGGAGACCGTGGCGGCGGCGGCCAAGAAGTTTGGCCTGACCGAAGTGGAAGTTCGTGTGAAGGGGCCGGGGGCCGGGCGCGAGCCGGCCATTACCGCCCTGCAGGCGGCGGGCTTGCGGATCCAGTCCATCGAGGACACCACGCCCTTGCCGCATAACGGCTGCCGGCCGGCCAAGAAGCGGCGCGTTTAGTTGGAGTTGTCAGGGTTCAGGGTTCGGGACAGGATGCCGGGCCCCGACGGGAACACGGACGAGCGAAAACAGGGACAGCGGGCCGCGCGGCGGCCGCGATTCAGTCGGGCGCTTCAGGACCCCGGCGAGGAACGATAGATGTCGAGATACATTGGTCCGGTTTGCCGGCAGTGCCGGCGCGAAGGAATCAAGCTGATGCTCAAGGGCATTCGCTGCGAAACGGCGAAGTGCCCGATGGAGAAGCAGTGGCGGTCGAACCCTCCGGGCATGCACGCCTGGCGTCGCGGCAAGGGCAGCGGCTATGCCCTTCGTTTGCGCGAAAAGCAGAAGGTTAAGCGCTTCTACGGCGTGCTCGAGAAGCAGTTCATGCTGCTCTTCCGGCAGGCGGAGCGTTCCAAGGAGAACACCGGAACGGCCATGCTGCAGCTTCTCGAACGGCGGCTGGACAACGTGGTTTGCAAGGCCGGTTTCGCACCGTCGCGCAAATCCGCCCGGGTCATGATCACCCAGGGGCACATTTACGTGAACGGTCGCCGCGTGGATCGGCCGAGCTTTATGATCAATGTCGGCGACAAGATTTCCGTGAAGCCCAGTGATAAGAGCCGGGCGCTGGCCAAGCGCCATCTCGAGTTGATTGGCGACCGTCCACCGCAGCCCTGGATCCAGCGCGATTCCGAGAGGCTGGAGGCGGTGGTGGTGACGCTGCCGTCCCGCGACGACGTGCAGATTCCGGTCGAAGAGCAGTTGATCGTCGAAATGTGCAGCCGGTGACGATGCGGTTTGTGTGGAGGAATGTCAATGCGAATCAGATGGCGCGGCCTTGAGCTGCCGACCCAGGTCGTTCGCGACGAGACGATCAGCACCGATACGTATGCGCGACTGATCATCGAGCCTTTCGAGCGCGGCTTCGGGACCACGATTGGAAACAGTCTCCGGCGGATTCTCTTGTCGAGCCTGGAGGGCGCGGCGGTGACCAAGGTGCGCATCGCCGGGGCCAGCCACGAGTTCATGAGCCTGCCGGGCGTCATGGAAGATGTCACCGATATCATTTTGAACATCAAGCGCCTGGTCATCCAGTTTGACGGCGAAGGCGAGAAGACCATGCGGCTGGTGCGCCGCGGACCGGGCGAGGTGTATGCCCGGGATATCCAGGCCGATCCGTCGATCACCATTGTCAACACCGGGCAACTGATTGCGACTCTGAGCGAGCCGGTCGAACTGGCCATCGATTTCTGGGTCAGCAGCGGCCGGGGCTATCGAACCTCCGACGAGAACCAGGATACCGATGAACTGGGCGTGATCGCGGTGGACTCGGTGTTCTCACCGGTGACCCGCGTACGCTACAAGACCGAAGACACCCGCGTCGGGCAGCGCACCAATTATGACCGCCTGATTCTGGAGATCTGGACCAAGGGCACCATTCGTCCGGAAGACGCCCTGGTTGAAGCCGCCAAGATCATGCGCAAGCATCTCAACCCGTTCCTGCAGTACCGGGAACTGGGCGAGGAAACGGTTTCGGCGGACGTGCCGGCCGAGCCGGTGGCCTCGAACGTCATGGACAAGGCCCTCCAGGAGCGGCTGTCCATGCCCATCTCGCAGTTGGATCTGTCCGTGCGGGCGAGCAACTGCCTGGCTTCGGCCAAGGTCACGACAGTGGGCGAGTTGGCCCGGATGACGGAAGCGGATCTGCTCAAGGTGCGCAGCTTTGGTCGGACCTCCCTGCGTGAGGTGAAGCGTAAGCTGGCCGATCTGGGGCTGAGCCTGGGTATGGGCGCCGGCGGACAGCCGGATCAGGGCTCCGGCGGATCTCTGGGTGAGGATGATTTCCCTGAAGACGGCGGCCCTGGCGATGGCCAGAACAGTCCCGTTCCGGCTGGTGCCGGCGGGGCGGGTGTAGGCTGAGAGGTTGTTGGTTTGGTTTCATGACGGCCGGCCCCGGCGCCGGCCGTTTGTGGCGGGAGATTTACGGCCGGTATGAGAGGCCGACCGCCGCATTGGGGCGGTGAAGTAATCCCCACGAGCGTGGAGTTGTGTGATGAGGCATCGGGTTGCAGGTAAACAACTGAGTCGAACCAAGGAGCACCGTCTGGCGCTCCGCAGGAATATGGCCCAGAGCCTGTTCGAGCACGGACAGATCGAGACCACGCTCGTAAAGGCCAAGCAGCTTCGGCCGTGGGTCGAGCGGCTGATCACCCTGGCACGCGAGGCCCGTGCGGGCAGCCTGGCGGCCCGGCAGCGGCTGGAGAGGCTGATGGGCGATCGGGCGGTGATTCCGGCCGAGCATCAGGAGGAATACGATTCCATGTCCGACGCGGACCGGCAGCGGGTGCTGCGGTCGCGGAGCGGGCGACGGTATCGGCTGGGTCAGCCCCGGGCTGGTCAGAAGTGGACGGCCATGTCCATCATTCACCATCTGATCACCAACGTGGCGGGTGAATTCGAGGATCGGCCGGGCGGCTATACGCGGGTGATCAAGCTCGGACGCTATGGCAAGAACGATGCCGCACCCAAGGCGGTGCTGCAGCTTGTTGGCCGGGAGGAATCCCCCGGCACCGTGACGCGTCCTGAGAAGACGGCTCGCAAACGCCGGACGGAGCGCCGCTATGCGGCCGCGGCCAAGGCCATCCGTCGTCCGGGTCGGGGTGGCGAGCAAGCTGCCGCCGCTCCCCAGGCATCCGAGCCTGCGGGCGAGGAAGCGGCCCAGTAGGCATCCGATGGGTGCGTGACTCGAAACTAATCGGAATTGGGACATGGGCAAGCCGCTGGGCTTGCCCATTTCTGTTGCAAGACTGATCGGTATGGAGGCATCGCATGTCTGACGCGAGTTGCATCTTCTGTCGGATTGGGAAAGGCGAGATCCCTTCGATGAAGGTGTTTGAGGATGATGCCACCCTGGCGTTCCTCGACATCAACCCGTTGGCGGAGGGGCACTTGCTGATTATCCCCAAAGTCCATCGCGAACGGTTGGAAGAGATGAGTCCGGACGAGGTGGCGGCGGTAACCCGTCATCTTCCGCGGCTTGGGCGTGCGGTCATGGCTGCGACGGGGGCACAGGCTTATAACGTGCTGCAAAATAACGGCGCGGCCGCGCAGCAGTCCGTCGGGCACGTTCATTTTCACATTATTCCTCGTCGGGAGGGCGACTCGCTGGGCTATCGTTGGCCGGCGGGGAGTTATCCGGCCGGTCGGGGAGAGGAACTGCGGAAGGCGGTTATCGCCGCCTTGGGCGCCTGAAGTTCGGGAGACTGTCTTCGGCGATTCGGTCGTGGCGGCCACGCCTCTGGGGGCGGCGGTTATGAGGCTGGCTTCCGGTTGCCGGACCACGTGAAGTTGGTCCGGGCTTGACTCCGCGAGGCAGTCTTATCATTATCAGTGCTGAGGGTTTCCGACCGGCGTTCATAGTCGTATCGCCGGGAGGGGGGACGGAACCGTCTCGTTGCGGGAGCGGCAGCCGGGGTGTCGATGAGACTATGGACCACGCCTTGACCTTACTGAGCAGCCAAGCGGGACTGCCCTGGTGCGTTGCGGATTCCGGTGCGTTGTCCTGGACCAGCGGTGCATTCGTGACCGGTTTCCTGATCGCCTACCTGGTTGTCCTGGGCATGGTCTGTATCTACGGGCTGCACCGGTACCAACTGGTTCACCTGTATTACAAGTACCGCCGCAACATTCCGCGAATTACCGCGTGCTTCCGGGAGCGGCCGCGGGTGACCATTCAACTCCCCATGTACAACGAGCACGCGGTGGCCCGCCGGGTGATCGATGCGACCTGCCGGATCGACTATCCGAAGGACCGCCTCCAGATCCAGGTGCTGGACGACTCGACGGACGAGACCGTCCAGATTGCCCGTGAAGCGGTGAACTACTGGCGGGCCCAGGGTTTTGATATCGAGTACATCCACCGCGACAACCGCGCCGGCTACAAGGCCGGGGCCCTGGCCAACGGGTTGAAGACGGCCACCGGCGAATTCGTCCTCATCTTCGACGCCGATTTCATCCCGCCGCCGGAGATTCTGGCCTCCACGATCGATTACTTCACCGACCCGTCCGTGGGGATGGTGCAGGCTCGCTGGGAGCATCTCAATCGCGATCAGTCGCTGCTGACCAAGACGCAGGCCATCCTGCTGGACGGGCACTTCGTGATCGAGCACGCGGCCCGCAACCGTTCCGGGCGGTTCATGAGCTTCAACGGCACGGCCGGCATGTGGCGGAAGAGCTGCATCGAGGACGCCGGCGGATGGCAGCATGACACGCTGACCGAAGACCTCGACCTGTCTTATCGCGCCCAGATGCGCGGGTGGAAGTTCCTGTTCCTGCCGGAAGTGACCAGCGCGGCCGAACTGCCGCCGGACATGGAGGCCTTCAAGCAGCAGCAGTATCGCTGGGCCAAGGGTGGAGCTCAGACCTGCCGGAAGCTGCTGCCGACCATTTTGCGGTCCAACCTGCCCAAGCGGATCAAGATGGAAGCGTTTTTCCATCTGACGAGCTGTACGGTGTATCTCTACGTCGTGCTGCTCACGATCATGCTGGCCCCGGTCGTGTATATCAAGGTGCATATCTTCCCCGAGGCGTGGGAGCGCTACATCTTCGACGCCAGTATCCTGCTGATCGCGACCTGCTCGGCGAGCATGTTTTACGTGGCCAGCCAGCGGGCCCTGTTTAAGACCTGGACGGAGAGTCTCAAGTACCTGCCGTTCCTGATGTCGCTGGGCATCGGCATCGCGTTCAACAACGCGCGGGCCGTACTCGACGGGTTGTTTGGCAAGTCCAACGAGTTCGTGCGCACGCCCAAGTACGGCGTAGGCTCCGGCGACTGGAGACAGCAGTTGCTCCTGCAGCGCAGCCGGCAGAAGCGCATCAAGTGGCAGCCCTTCGTCGAGCTGGCCATCGGGCTCTACCTCATGGCCTGCCTGATCATGGCCCTGGGCGACAGGCGGGTGACGATCGGCATTCCTTTCCTGTGCCTGTTCATGGTCGGCTATCTCTACGTCTCGCTGACCACGTGGTTTGGCCACAGGTTCGCGGTGCGTGAAGCGGGCGAAGAGGCCGAACGCGCCGCACTGCCCGTCGAAAGAGACGAGCTGAGGAAATAGAGCTGGAGCACCTGACGACTGGATGCGGCCGTCGGGCACCATACCACCCGTTTTGCCCCTAAAACGGCCGGTACGGAGCCCGGCCGCTACTGCCTTGCGCTGCAGTGTCAAGTGCCTGCCGGCTTGGCGCCCGCCTGGGGTTCGTGCTTGTAAGATCGCAGCTTCTCGATGATCCGATCGGTCCAGGTGCGAAGATGCTGCTCTGCGCCGGGCACGTTCAAGGCTTCAGCAGAGGCCGACTCGATGGACGGCAAGGCCCTGTTGATGACCTGGTGGAAGTGCCTCTTGGCGTCTTCGGGAAGACCGTGAACTTTCGTCTCCCAGGCCTCAACGTTGTTGGCCACGTCGCGCAGCTTATCCCCGGCCTCCTGAGCTGAAGCGGAATCACGGACATCCGCGAAAACTCCGGCGAGATGCGTGAACGTCGAAGTCATCTCTCGACCCAGCTCGGTATTGCTCAGCGGGCCAAGGTCGCCCATCCAGTTTTTGGCCGTCGTTTCGTGGGCCGCCCTATCGGCCTCACCGATGGGTTGGCCGGTGATGCGAGGCTCGCCCTCGGCGCCCGTCTCCCGCTCGTCTGCCGGGCGTACGGCCGAGGTTTCCTCTTTGGCCAGCTCTCGACCCTTATCTTCGCCCCGTGGCCAGAGCCAATAACCCAGCACGATGAGGGCGGCCAGGGCCACCACGGCCGGAATCAGCCAGGACGGCCAGGCTTTCTCCCTGTGCGGTGTGCTCATGGCCCGCTGCCCGGCGGCGACGGCCTCGCCTCTGCCCGGCGTGGCTCCGCGGAGCGGATCGGTCAGGGAAGAGACGCCGGGTATTGCATTGAGCTGTTCCTTCAGGCCGGCAGGCATCGCGGCGGCGATGTTGGGAGCTTGCGAGGAAAGGAAGTTGCTTAACCCGGAGGCATCGGAAACGCCCGCGCTACGGGCGCTGGAGCCGATCTTGCCAAGTATGAGCGGCAGGATCAGGGCGATCAGATTCTTTGTCGAGTCGAGATTCAGGCCGCTGAACCGGCTGACGGCCTGCGCGATCCCCTCGGTGGTATTGTTGCCCAGAAGTGATGAGAGCATGCGAGAACCGCTCTCCATCACGCCGGACGCCTGCTCGCCTTGCAGTCCGCTGGGTGATTCGGGAGCAGTGGCTTCATTTTCTCTAATCCCTTCCAGGAGCGCCCTGGCGCCGCCGGGCCGGGTGGTCAGTTGTACGAGCGAGCCCAGCACGGCGGGGATTCCTCCGTTGAGGGCGGATTTGACCTTGTCCGGCGGTTGTCCCAACGTTCCGCTGATGCGGTTGACCGCATCGCCGGTGAATAGATGGTTGATCGAATCAGCGAGGTTCATATCTGTCTCCAATCGGAAAGAGAGCATTGGTCAACATTGTGACTATATGCCTGAACCGTCGCGTTCGGAGGCGAAACCGAAAGTTGAGCGGATGATTAATCTCGGGAGCCGTTAATCCTGGCTGCTCCTGCTGAGCTGGAAATCGGCGTCGGTAAGGTTGACGTTCGGGTCGATGTCGGCGTAGCGGTAGCGGGCCTCCAACTGGCCCGGTTTTTCGTAGAGATCCGTGCCCGCGGGGAGCTGGGTCTCGGCATCCACGTAGAAATCCTGCCGAATGTATTCGAGACCGGGCATGGGCGGGTGCTCAATCAGGAAGTGGTGGGCGGGGCGGTTCTGCGGGTCGAGGTTAACCATGCCCTGGTAACGAATGGTTAGCCCCGGCCCGATGGCCGGATCGTCGAACGGAGTGACCGTTCGGCGGGCGAGGAGGCCCAGGCCGAACTGGGTGATCGGGTTACGCGACCGGCCGAGCTGTACCACGGCCATGGGGTCGAGCTTGCGCGTGGTGGGGGGGACCAGGGGCAATGCGCCTTTGCGCTCGCGAACCACGAGCTTGTTGTCGTTCTGCCCCGCTACGTACACGCTTTCAAAGTAATCGGCCTGGGGGTCCGGCCAGACGAACTTCACGCTGAAGGGCTGCTTGCGGAAGAGGGCGTTGATTCGCTCCATGCTGCGCAGCCGTCCACCGAGCCGCTCCTGGCGATAGAAGGTGAGCCGGTATTGGTCCAGGGCGTCGGCGCGGGCCAGGACGTCGCGGAGGTAGGCCAAGGGGTCGGCCTGGATGCGTTCGGCGGCTTCCGCGGTGGGGCGGTCGGCCGGGGTGGCGATCTGCTGTGGCGCCTGGGCCTGGGCTTCGGCCCGCCGGGAACGCGGGCTCACGCAGCCCAGAGACAGGGCCGTCAAGGCGGTCAACGTCACGACAAATGCGAGCCTGGTCATAAACATTTCCTGAGAGCGGGATCCCGAGGCGGGCGGCCGCGCGTCCGTCTGTCCCGGGAATCCGGATGTCTTCACCCTGATTGTTACCGCAAGTTGGGGCTTTATCCACGTCTGCGGGGGTGGGATTCCCGGTGAATGGGTGCGAGGCGGAGGCCTCACACCCGCATGGCCGGCAATTCGGGTCGGGTTCCTCGCTTGCACTTCGGGCCCGAGCCCCGGCTTGTGCCTGGGGCTCGAGCCCGTAAGGCGCTTCAGGAGTTGGGTTATATCTCGCGGCCGACGGCCTCGGCGATGGCCCGGAGCTCCTTGACGGTCTGGGCGAAGACCTGGGGAGTGATGGACTGGGCGCCGTCGGTGAGGGCGTGCTCGGGGTCAGCGTGGCACTCGATCATCAATCCATCGGCGCCGGCGGCAATCGCGGCCCGACACATGGACGGGACCATGTATGCGCGCCCGGTACCGTGGGAAGGATCGACGATGATGGGCAGATGGCTTTCACGTTTGACCGCCGGCACAATGGCCAGTGCGAGCGTATTGCGGACATAGGTTTCGTGCGTGCGGATGCCGCGTTCGCACAGAATGACCCTGGGGTTGCCGGCCTGGATGATGTACTCGGCGGCCAGCAGGAACTCGTCCAGGGTGGCGCTCCAGCCGCGCTTGAGCAGCACGGGCTTTTGGGCCCTGCCGCAGGCCAGCAGCAGGTTGAAGTTGTGCATGTTGCGCGTGCCGACCTGGAGCACGTCAGCGTATCGGGCCACCAGGTCGACCTGGTCGATGCTCATGACTTCGGTGACCACGGATAGGCCGGTGATCTCCCGTGCTTCGGCCAGGAGTTCGAGGCCCTTTTCGCCGAGGCCCTGGTACTGGTAGGGGCTGGTGCGAGGCTTGAAGGCGCCACCGCGCAAACAGGTTCCGCCGGCCTCGCGAACCGCATGGGCAACCTCGAGGAGCAGGCTGCGATCCTCGACGCTGCAGGGGCCGACCATGAGGCAGAGTTTCCGGCCGCCGACAGAAGGCTTGAGCGGCCCGGGGATGGGGATGACGCTTGGTTCGGGATGGCTCTGCTTGCTGGCGACCTTGTAGGGGGCGAGGATGGGCACGACGCGATCCACGCCCGGGCAGCTCTCGATGGTGCTCTGGTCTTTGTAGCGATCATCGCCGATGACCGCGACGACGGTTCGTTCGATACCGACAATGACATGGTCTTGAAGGTGCATCTCGCGGATCAGATGGACCACGCGATCCACTTCCTGTTGGGTTGCACCCTGTTTCATGACGACAATCATGAGATGAACTCCAGTTCTCTTTTTGAAAAGGCGATGGGCTTTCGCCTGGAATTACCTATATCTATCCTTGTTTGGAATTACCTGCTATCAGCGCGTATCAGCCGCAGAGACGAACGAGGTTTGGAACAGAGCTGGGCCGGCCTTTTGCCGCGGCCGGCAGGGTGGCCACCGGCGCGAAAGCCGGTGGCCGGGTAAATACGAAGGTCCAACGGCCGTAGCGGCCGTTCTCGCGCGGCGCTTCGCGGAATTGTGAAGGCGGGCAGAGCATTCGCCGCCAATTACGCCACCTCACCTGCCAGTCAGATCTCACCAGTCGCCAACCAGATTCCGCGTCGGACTCGGGGCTTTCCTCGGTGCGGGACCGGCGAGCAGCCGGGGACGCCCCGTGGTCTGGGCGCGATGAGCGTGCCTGATAGCTCAATTCGTACAGGATCCGCTCCGCCAGCAGACGCGTCTTGTAGGCGTTGCCGGCCGCCTCCTGAATGAGATGTTCCAGGTATTCGATTGCGTCGCGACGCGGTTCGAGGAACATTTTTGTTTACTTGCCTCCAAGGACATCCCGGCCGCCCAGGTAGGGGCGAAGGGCCGGGGGGATCCTGATGGTCCCGTCCGGATTTTGATGATTCTCCACCAGCGGAATCAGGATCCGCGGGCTGGCGATGACCGTATTGTTGAGCGTGTGGCAATACTTGATGTTCTTGGCTCCGTCGCGATAGCGGAGCATGAGCCGGCGAGCCTGATATTCGTAGAAGCGGGACGCGGAATGGGTCTCGCCGTAGCCGCCGCGGGAGGGCATCCAGGTTTCGATATCGAATTTCTGGACCTGCCCCTGGCCCAGATCGCCGGTGCAGACGTTCACGACGCGATAGGGAAGCTCCAGCCGGGCGAGGACGTCTTCGGCATTCTGGAGAATCTCGGCGTGGAACTGCTTGCTTAACTGCTCGTCGTTCGCGCAGATGATGACCTGCTCGACCTTGTCGAACAGGTGGATGCGGTAGAGGCCGTAGGTGTCCTTGCCGGCGGCGCCGGCCTCGCGGCGGAAGCAGGTGCTCAGGGCGACGTACTTTTTGGGCAGCTCGTCCTCGGTGAGGATCTCATCGCGGTGGTAGGCGGTGAGGGGCACCTCGGCGGTGCCGATGAGGCTCATGGCGTCGCGTTCGCAGCGGTAGGCCTGCTCTTCTCCGCCGGGGTAGTAGCCGGTGCCGACCATCATCTCGTCGCGAACGAGCACCGGGACGACCATCTGGGTGAAGCCGCGTTCGACCATGAGGTCAAGAGCCAGACGCAGCACGGCATGGTGGAGGGCCGCGCCGTCGCCCTTGAGCAGGTAGTTGCGGGTGCCGGCCAGCTTCACGCCACGCTCGATGTCGAGCATGTTCAGGGCGGTCATGAGAGTGACGTGATCCTTGGGCTCGAAGTCGAATTTCGGCGGTTCGCCGACGCGACGAAGCTCGACATTTTCGCTCTCATCCTTGCCGACCGGGACCTCGGGATCGGCCGGTTGAGGGACGGTGAGCAGGGCGGCGGTCAGCTCGTCGTTGACCTGCTTGAAGGCGGCGTCGAGGTCTTTGGTCCGGGCCTTCAGCTCGGCCACCTGGTCGATCAGCTTCTGGCCCTCGGCCTTGAGCTCATCCTCCTTGCGGCCGGAAGCCAGGGCCTGCTGGTACCACTTACTCTTGGGGTTTTTATAAAGGGCGATTTGGCCGCTGATCTCGTTCTGCTGGTGCTTGAGCAGGTCGAGTTCCCGCTGGATGGCCCGACGGCGGTCATCGAGGGCGCAGATGGCGTCGATGTCGGTGTGGATACGCTTGGCAAGCGCAGCGTCCTTGAATCGCTGCGGATCCTGGCGAATGAGCTTGATGTCGATCATGTGTTCACGCACCTAAAAAAAGAAGCCCTGAGCGACACTTGGCGTCTCAGGGCTTCAGGATCGATCTTACTTTTCAGATCAGGCCCGCAGACGCCGGTCGCCGTCAAAATAAAACCACCAGCTAAACGAGAACAGAACGAGTGCGGGCACGGAATTACGGCCGTTGGCGAGGCAGGCGGTCGGGTTGTCGTGTTGAGTCAGCATACAAAACGACCTGAGTACAAAATACTCCAGATTGGCCGGGAGGTCAAATCTGCAGTCGAAGATCCATGCCCAAGGCCCGACGCGGCCCCGCCACAGAGGAGGTGCCGGAACGGAAGACCAGGCACGGCCGGCTCAGCCGTGGCGCACAGGTCCGATACCATCGAAATAAGAAACGCGCCCGGGAGGACTCGAACCTCCAACCGTCAGGTTCGAAGCCTGCTACTCTATCCAATTGAGCTACGGGCGCGTGGGGGAAAACCTGATTGTCTCCGCCTGTCACGTACCGGTATAGGGCAGCAGGGCCAGGAACCGGGCTCGCTTAATAGCCTGGGCCAGGGCACGCTGCTCGCGGGCGTTGGTGCCGGCACGCTTGCGGGACATGATCTTGCTGCTGGCGGTCAGGAACTTGCGGAGCAGTTCGACCTCTTTGTAATCGACGATGGGGCCTTTCCAGTCCTTGCCGCCCCGATCAGGGAAGCGAGACCGACCCCGGGGAGGCGCCGCTTTGCGCTTTTGTCCACTGCCTGCACCAGCGCGTTCATTCACTGCCATTGGCTGAAAATCTCCTGCAACCCTTGCTGTCGCTTCAGGTTCGACGTTGGCCCTTCCTTGCGTTTCGGGCTCATGCTTGAGGCTTATTCTGTACGACTCGCTGGAACTCGGCCTCATCCACGACTTCCGACTCGTCGATGAGCATGATCGGGATGCCGTCCCGGATGGGGTAGCGCCGTCGCGTGGCCGGATCGGTGCTGTAGAGCCAGTCACCCACCTGGATGAGGCGAGCATGGCTTTCAGGGCATACCAGGATTTCCATCAAATCCGGGTCGATCGACTGCGACATAGCTTGAGATCCGCAGAACTTCCAGCGACCTAAACAAAGCACCGGCCCGCCCGTAAGCAGCCGGGCAGGAACCGGAACCCCATAGGATAGCGTGGTTTGCGGGGGCAATCAAGTGGGCGGGTCGCCAGCCGTGAGGAGTTTGGTGTTATGCATAACTCTTTGCGTGGCAGTGGCTTATGGATGGCGGTGCCCTCGTATGGCTCTGGGCACGGGGAGTTGCAGCAGTCGTTCCGGGGTGTGGAGTGGCTCGATCGCCTGCATCAGGCACCGGCCAGGCGCCCGCCGTTGGTGGGGATTGCGTATTGGCTGGGCTGGATTTGCGTGCCGGTACGGTGGGCATAGATCTGGGTGAATTCCGCGCCCAGGAGGAAGATGAGCGAGGAATAGTAGACCCACACCACGACCACGATGAGTGAACCGGCCGCTCCATAGGCTGAGCCGACTGCGCTGAAGCCGAAATACAGCCCCAGAAGCAACTTGCCCACGGTGAAGAGAATCCCTGTGGCGGCGGCCCCGACCCAGACGTCCCGCCATTGAATTTCGACATCCGGCAGCATCTTGAAGATGACGGCGAAGAGGACGGTCAGCATGGTCACGGATACCAGCACGTTGATTCCGTACAGCAGGGCGCCGGGGATGGGCAGTACGGCCGACATTCGGCTTGCGACGGTGGCAAGTACGGCGTCGGTAATGACCAGGCCCAACAGGAGGATGCCAATGAAGAGGACGAGACCGAGGGATCGGAGTCGGTCGCCGATGATGCCCCAGATGCCCAGGCCGGGCTTTTTCTCAACTTTCCAGACCTGATTGAGAGCGGTTTGTAACTGGACGAACACGCCGGTGGCGCCCAGCACCAGGCTGACAATGCTCACAAGAAGGGCCAGGCCGCCGTGGCTCTGCTGGCCTGCATTTTCGAGGATGGTCTGGGTGACCTCGGCGCCATGGGGCCCCACCATCGTCTGCATCTGCCTGACCAGTTCGTCACTGATCTGTCGTCCGCCGTAGACCAGGCCGGCGATGGCGACCAGCAGGAGCAGCAGGGGGGCCAGGGACAGCAGGGCGTAAAACGAGATGGCCGCGCCGAGTTGCATGGCCTTGTCGGTCATGAAAGCATCGAAGGTTTCCTTGGGCACGGTCCAGAGGTCGCGGAGACGCATAGTACCTAATAGTTCTCCGCCGGCGGGGAGATGTCGAGCAGAGCATTGCTTAATGACTAATGTCTAATGACCAATGCCTAAGGAATGACCTAATGCCCAATGACTAATGTCTAAAAGGGGAATGTTGGGATGAGTCATTAAAAATTAGGTCATTGGGCATTCTTTAGACATTAGGATTTAGACATTAGACATTCCCCCCGCGTCGGTGTGGAGGCCGCCAAAACGGCGGTCGCGGGCGGCATAGGCGCGGATGGCTTCGTTGAGGTGCTCTTTGCGAAAATCGGGCCAGAGCACATCGGTGACGTAGAACTCAGCGTAGCTGATTTGCCAGAGGAGGAAGTTGCTGACCCGCAGCTCGCCGGCGGTACGGATGAGCAGGTCGGGATCGGGAATGCCGGCGGTGTCGAGGAAGTCACTGATGGTGGTTTCATCGATCTGGTCGGGCTGCAGTTGACCGGCCTGCACGCGGCGGGCGATGGCCCGGACGGCATCGACGATCTCGTTGCGTCCGCCGTAATTGATGGCCAGACAGAGGGTCAGGCCGGTGTTGTCTCGGCTGACCTCCTGGGTGATGTCGAGCTCGCGCAGGACGGGTTCGGGGAGGCCCTGGCGGCGGCCGATCTGGCGCAGCCGGACGTTATTCTCCATGATCTCCTGGCGTTCCTTGATGAGATACTCGACGTAGAGCTCCATCAGGGCGTCCACTTCCTCCTTGGGGCGTTTCCAGTTTTCGGCGGAGAAGCTGTAGAGGGTGAGGGCGTCGAGCTGGAGGCGGGCGGCGTGGGTGATGATCTCGCGGACGCCGGCGGCGCCCTGGACGTGGCCGTTGATGCGGGGCAGACCGCGCTGGTTGGCCCAGCGACCGTTGCCGTCCATGATGATGGCGATATGGCGCGGCAATTGGTGGCGTTCGAGGCCTAACTCGGCACGGGGATCCAGCGGTGGTTGAGGCATCTGGTGGTTCCTTGCGAACTGAGAACTGAGACGTGAGAACTGAGAACTGACGGTGGCAGCAAGGCAGTTCTCAGTTCTCAGTTTTCAGTTCTCAGTTTGAGGCGGGTGAGACACCCACCCCCCAATACGACGTCCACCCGTTCATATCACGTCCTGAAAAGGGTCTGGCTTCGATCGGGGCCGACGCTGACGATGGTGACCGGCACGCCCATGAGCGACTCGATACGGTCGAGATAGTCGCGGGCCTGGCGGGGGAGCTGGTCGATGGTGCGAACCTCCCGGAGGTTCTCCTTCCAGCCGGGCAGGTACTCGATGACCGGCTCGGCCTTCTGCAGCAGGGCGCTGTCCGAGATGAAGCCGGGCAAAGGTCCATCCGGGGTGCGATAGCCGGTGCAGATGCCGATGCGCTCCAGGCCGGTGAGCGTGTCGAGGTGCATCACGGCGAGCTGGCTGATGCCGCCCAAGCGCACGCTGTACCGGCCGGCGACGGCGTCAAACCAGCCGCAACGGCGGGGCCGGCCGGTGGTGGTGCCGTACTCGTGGCCCCGGTCGCGGATGTACTGGCCGATCTCGTCTTTGAGTTCGCTGGGGAACGGGCCGGCGCCCACGCGCGTGGTGTAGCCCTTGGTCACGCCGATGCAGGTTTTCAGGGTGCTGGGCGGCACGCCGGCGCCGGCGGGAATGCCCACGGGGCCGGTGGCGCTGCTGGTGACATAGGGGAAGGTGCCGTGGTCGATGTCGAGCAGCGTGCCGTTGGCGCCTTCGAAGAGCAGCTTCTTGCCGGCTTGGATGGCGTCGTGCAGATACTGGGTGGTATCGCAGACATTGGGGCGAATCTTCTCGGCGTAGCCGCGGTATTCGGCCAGGATGGCGGCGGCGTCGAGCGGTTCTTCGTTGTTGTAGAGGGCCTTGAAGATGATGTTTTTCTGACGGACGATGCGGTTGACCTTTTCGGCCAGCGCTTCGGGGTTGAAGAGGTCGCCGACGCGGATGGCGGAGGCGCGAAGCATCTTGTCGGCGTAACAGGGGCCGATGCCGCGCGCGGTGGTGCCGATCTTGCTGTTGCCCAGGGCGGCCTCGGAGAGGGTGTCCTGCTTCTTGTGGTAGGGCATGACCAGGTGGGCGCGGTCGCTGATCCGCAGGCGGTCGCCGACGGTAATGCCACGGGCGGCGAGGGCGTCGAGTTCCTCGAGCATGCGCGGCAGGTCGAGAGCGATGCCGGGGCCGATGACGGCGGTCTTGCCGGGGCTGAGCACGCCTACCGGGAGCAGGTGCAGGGCGAACTTCTGGCCGTCGATCTGGACGGTGTGGCCGGCGTTGCCGCCTCCGTTGTAGCGAACGACGATATCAAAATGCTCGGTCAACAGGTCAACGATCTTGCCCTTGCCCTCGTCGCCCCAGTGCAGGCCAATCACGCACGTATGTCCAAAGCTGCTGAAATTCATGA
>JAAXZI010000212.1 GCA_012719955.1 Phycisphaerae bacterium
CCCTTGCCCGCCTGGGTTCGTCGACCCCACCGAGTGGCCACCTGGGTACAGATGAAGATCATCATCAACGCCGCGCGAACCGCACGAAAACAACAACTTGTGGCGTAGATGCAATACGTTGTGGAAGAGGTGGGCCACCCACCGACGATCGCCTGTAGGTCGGCTTCAGCCGGCCACTTGGCCCGTCATTACCCGATTAGAGAATCAAACGTCGTCTGATCGCACCAAGTGTGCTTGGTACTGCGAATCTGTGAAGGTCGTGAGTGTCGCCGGGTGGCGTGTAGGCACGACCTGCGAAATAGCTTATGATGAAGGCTCTTCAGACAGGCGGTTCTTGATTCTTCGGCGAGGGCTTTTATGAAGCGGATTGCATCGACAGCGGGCGTTGAGCGTTCATTGCGACTCCTGAAGGGAGGGCTGATCCTGACCACGGTCGCCTGGCTTCCCGGCCTGGCGACCGCCGTCGCGTCCGCCCAGACGCGTCCTGCCGTCTTAACTGAACCCCCCGCAACCAGTCCGGCGAGCCGTCCGGCCGCAGCAGAGGAACAGGTCTGGCTCCGGGCTCGCTTCCAGGAGAAGTTGCAGCGGGCCAAGGCCGCCAGCCCCCGGCCGCTAACCAACGAGCAGGGGACGATTGCCTGGGGCCACGCCTATATACTCGAAGGCCTGGTGGAGATGCTTCAGGCCACGCGCGAGCCGTGGTATGCCCAGCAGTTTCTGGAAGTGGCCGACGAAATCATCGCCGCCCGCGATGATAAGCGAGGTCTGCGCGATGAGATTCGCGGCCGGATACTCCCGGCCTGGGGTTCCAGAAAGTACACCGACGGGAAGCACTATGTGTGGGCGGTCCACACCGGCATGATTACCGCGCCGATGGCCCAGTTTGCGGTCGTCGTGAAGGGGGATGAGAGTCTGCGTAAGCAGTTCGGACCGGCCGCGGATCGGGTGCTCGAAGCCGCGGTCGAGGCCATTGCCGCCCATGAGGACCAATACCGCGACGGGCCGGGTCCGGATGAAGGTTATCTATACGGCTATTCGCTGAAGCAGGTCTTGCCCATCAACCAGCAGAATACGGTGGGCCGTGCCTGCCTGTGGCTGCATCGCGCCACGGGTGCGGCACGCTATCGCCAGCGTGCCGAGCGTCTGCTCGGCTTCACCCTCAACCGCGCCCGCCACATGCCCGACGGCGCCATGGTCTGGGCTTATTGGCCACCATTGGAGAACGCCGGCGAAGGTTACGAGGATGTCTCCCACGCATCGATCAACGCCGATTTCATGATCCAGTGTGTGGAACACAATCTCGCCCCGGCGGGACTGATCAGCAAACTGGAAAAGACGTTCCTGAGCCGGGTCCTGCTGGGTCCGGATAAGGTGGCCGACGACCTGGCCGGACGCGGGGCGAACCGATACAAGGACGCGCCCTTCTTCTGGGCGCGCCTGGCGCGACACAGCCCTGCCGTTCGCGGGAAGCTGATGGATTATCTGCGCGACCGGGCCACGGGATGGGGTGACGGCGTGTTTGTCGAGGGTCTGGTGGTGGGCTGCGCCCATCTGCTCGCCGCGCTGGAGCCGGGGGCCGATGGTGCGGCGCAAGGAGGGCTCCTCGGGTGGTGGCCGCTCAGCGAAGACGGCCGGGACTCATCCGGCAGGGGCCATCACGGCGTGACTCACGGGGTGACCTTTGGTGTGGCCCCTTCGACGGGATCATTCAAAGCCGCCCGGTTCGATGGACGGGATGATTACCTCGAAGTCCCGTCCGCCTCCTCGCTGGCCCTCGGAACCCAAGACTTCTCGGTCAGCGTCTGGATCCATACCCCTCGCGAGCTGGACGACGTGCTGGGGGATATTGTCACCATGTATGACCCCGCCCTGCGCAAGGGCTTCGTCATGAGCACGATGAACTACGCTGGGGTCACCTCCGGCCAGTCCAACTACCGGAACATAACCTTCGGCATCGACAACAACCGTCTCGAAAAGGCATGGACCGATTGCGGCCGTCCCGGCACCAATCAGTTCGTCTGCGCCCTGACCGTGCATGAGGGAGGCCTTTACGCCGGCACCTTCGAATGGGCAGCGGACGCCGCCGGTGGCGTCTGGCGCTATGCGGGCGGAACGGAATGGGTGGACTGCGGGAGTCCCGACCGGTCCAACGCGGTGTTCTGTCTGGCCAGCTTCGACGGGGCGCTGTATGCCGGTACGGCCAGGTATCTGGCCAAGGGTTCCGCGCTGCCTGAGTCGCCCAACGATACGCCGGGTGGCCGGGTGTTCCGTTACGCCGGCGGGCGCGAATGGGTGGATTGCGGACGGCTGGAAAACCCGGTCACCGGAGCCGCGGTGAACGTGCACAGCCTGGCCGTGTACCGTGGCCGGTTGTACGCCAGTACGATCAACCGGGAGGGGTTCGGCCTGTACCAATACGTCGGCGGCCGGGAATGGAAGTACTGCGGCAACCCGGGGCGGCGCGTCGAGACGCTGAGCGTCTACAACGGCCACCTGTATGCCACGTCCTACGACGACGCCACCGTTTGCCGATATGGGCCCGACGGCAAATGGACCGATCTGCCGGCCATTCCCGACGTGACCCAGACCTACGGGTTCATCGTCTACGAAGGCCGGCTCCACGTGACCACGTGGCCGACCGGCAGCGTTTTTCAGCTCGGCCCGGATGACCAGTGGACAAACCGCGGCCGCCTGGGGGATGAGACCGAAGTCATGGGCGTTTCCGTGTACAACGGCCAGCTCTACGCCGGCACGCTGCCGCTGGCGCAGGTCTACCGCTATGACGGCGGGACGTCGTGGACCAACATCGGGCGGCTCGACTGGACCCCCGACGTCCTGTACCGGCGGGCATGGTCCATGGCGGTGTACAAAGGCAGGCTGTACTGCGGCACGCTGCCGTCAGGACATGTCTACTCGATCGGCGCGGGTCAGTGCGTCACCTACGACCATGAGCTCAAGCCCGGCTGGCGGCACCTGGCCGGCGTGCGTCGCGGAGGCAGGCTGGAACTGTACGTCGATGGTGAACTGGTCAGTGAGTCGCCCGCAGTGGATCGCCCGATCGACGTATCGGTCGAGCAGCCGCTCCGGATTGGCTTCGGCCCGCACGACCATTTCCGCGGCGAGATTCGTGACGTGCAACTCTTCGGGCACGCGCTGCCCCCCGCCACGATCAAGCGGATGGCCCAGGACGGCCGGCGGGATTTGGCAACCCGGCCTGACTGACAGCGATCGAACGGCTGACAGGCCTGTTCGCACCGGAGCCCGGAGCGATTTCGAACTCTGGGGGCGCTGGCCGGAAGCGGTCGCCCGCAGTGGGTGAAGAAATACCGACGGTACACGCGTTTGCACTGATAGAAAGGACCCGACCATGGATCTGGGCATGGACATGTGGAAGTACTTCGGCATCACCCACACGGACCACACGGTCATGAACCCCTTGAGCCTGGAGAAGATCCGGGAGTGTGTGCGTCTTCTGCGGCTGCCGGAGGGCGGTCGGGTCCTGGATATAGCCTGCGGGAAGGCCGAGTTCCTCTGCTTCGTGGCCGAGGCCTATAACGTGAAGGCCACGGGCATCGACCTGTCCCCCTATACCATCGAGGCCGCCCGCCGGAACGTGGATAGCCGGGGCCTGGCCGACCGCATCGAGTTGCTGCACATGGACGGCGGCCAGTACCAGCCGAATGCGCCCGAGAGTCTGGACCTGGCCGCCTGCATCGGCGCCTCGTGGGTGTTCCAGAATCACAGGGGCACGCTGCAGGCCCTGATGAAGATGACCCGGCCCGGCGGCCTGGTGCTGGTCGGCGAGCCGTTCTGGATGCGCGACCCGGACCCGGAATACCTCAAGCTCACGGGTTGCGGTTCCGACCTGTGTGGTTCCCATGCCGACAACGTGGCCATCGGCGAGGAGGTGGGGCTGGCGCTGCTCTATACGCTGGTGGCCAGCCCGGACGATTGGGACCGTTACGAGGGGCTCCAATGGCAGGCGGCGGAGCGCTATGCGGCCGACCATCCGGACGATCCCGACGTGGAGGCCCTGTTGCGCAGCACCCGCAGGAGTCGCGACGCCTATCTCCGCTGGGGCCGTAACTGCATGGGCTGGGGGATGTATTTGTTTCGGAAGCCCTGAAATTCAGAAGCAGCCAGGTGGGGTGGACAGGCGGTGGGCCGGGGCCCTGTCCGTTCGCAGGCTGGGCTGGTTGGCCAGAGCGATCAAGGCTGCGGCAACCAGATACGGGATAACGATGGAGATACCATATATGACTGCGACTCGCATGATGGCTTGCGTTTCGGCGCCGTACATGGCGATGGTGAATTCGTCGGTGATCGGCCAGTGTCCACTCTGGAACTGGACCCGAGCCATCTCGAGCACTGCCGCAACGACTGCGAGATGCCCTCACAGAAGGCAATGAGAACTTGCCGATTGGGAGCCGTCAGAGAACTGAGCGTTCCCACCGGAACCCCGCTAGGATTGGCCACTTGACATGCGTATGGGACCCCATTGCCCCCATGCCGCCCAAATAACCGGCAAGCGGGCTGCCGCCCGCAGCGACGAGCAATCCTATCAGATGTCTCACGAGTCCAGCCTGGCCAGGCCCACGCGCTACCATAGATTTACCACATGTATCTCAAGAAACGTACCGGCTTCGATCTGGAAGGGACGTCAAAACTGAAACGAGAAGGAATCAAGCAACCGTGAGCCCCTTCTTGGCCATGGCGTGTCCTTTCATCGGATTCGCCGGCCGAGTTTACATAAGTGCGCTGCTGGCGCAAGTTTTCGGCAAGAGATCCTGAAACGGATTCTACTTGCTATATTGTGCGAGGATAGTTATGTTGTATTTAACTTGTGATTGACAGTGGCGAATGAAAAAGGTATTTTTCGAAGCCTCAGGATTGCCTCCAGACGGATATTCGTCGGATGATGAGCGTCGCGGTGCCAAGATGGCCGGACGCCACAATGACGGGGCTGTCAGCTTCCAGCTTCGCGCGGCGCGAGATCTGCGAGAGGCTGTGAACAGGTCTTCTGCCACGAGCTGTTAGCGGATCCAGCAGGTCAATCGGCAGGAACCGGCGGTAATTGCCTGAGAAATGGAGTGTTGGGATCAGGGACAGGCGAACTATGTTTGCCAGGAAGGCCAAGACATCGCGGGCATGCTGAGCACATGTGGTGAAGCTGCCCGCCGGAATATCCTGGGCGTGAGGCCTGGCGCTTCTCCTATTGCCGCCGAAGACCTTGCGGTTTGCCACCGCCAAGCGGATGACTTGCTCGGCGGGCCACTTGGTTGCCTCGCTGTCCGGCTCGTACAGGAAGGTGTGGGGCTGGCGCGGAAACTCCACCTGAACCCGAATTTCCCAGATGACACTTGCGGCGGCGTATACTGAGGTGACGATTTCCCCCGTGAATACAGGCGCAAACGAAGCTCAAGCCGCTGAAACCTGGAGAATCCAATGGGTGAAGCACGCAAGGAGGCGTTGCGG
>JAAXZI010000213.1 GCA_012719955.1 Phycisphaerae bacterium
AGACAAGGGGACAAGGAGACAAGGGGATGGGGGTGAAGCGGCGGGAATGGATGGTTCGGGGGCTCAGCGGTCTCTGGGAGGGGAGCCTGTCCCGAGACTCTTATGCCATTAGTTATTTGTCCACAGTAAGTTAAGATCATATTGGCGACTGCGGCGGGTTCAGGACGGGTTCGTCTGGTTCAAGGGGCACGGAGGGACGGGGGTCGGAAGACAAGTCAGTGAAGGGTATGGACCAGATGAGAAGACGGGCCAGAGATGAACCCTGTCTGTAAATATGGAGCACACCGATTGGCGGTTTTGCCCAGCAGCGCCTCAGATATCCACACGTTGATATCGAAGAAGATCTTCATGACTCATGGCGGCGGCGATCCCACGTTGACTCAGGGCAGCCGCAGCCGGAGCCGGGGGAGTTGCTCGTCTGGCTCGATCTCCCTGGTCAGCCGTCGGTTAACCATTACCTGACCGGACTCGTCGCGAATCTGGATTGAGCTTTCACCGTCGGCGGCCAGGGACAGGCTCACGGAAATCTGCTGAGCTCCCAGGGTGAGGTCCAGTTTGCCCGTCTGTTCGATCTCGCTGAAGCTAAACGCGGGCGGCGTCTCAACCGTGGCGTCGGTGGGTATCAGAAGATGGAGGAAGACCACCTCTTCCATTTTTTCAGACGGAGACACGTCCAGCCGGCCCCACGCGGCCCCGACGCCGAACTGAGGTCCCAGTCCCATGGGACGGCCGAGCTCGTAGGCCGCACTGGGCGCATCCAGAAAGGCCGCCGGCCAGAGCCGGTATTCAAACCCCGCGGGGTCGCCGCCGAAATAGGTCCGGCCCGCCGAGGGTCCCCCCGGAATGATTCGGGGTCGCATTGGACCGCCGATCAGCCGGCGGGTCGCGCCGGCGGGCCACAGCGTGCGAACGAAGAGCCGCCCGCCCAAGTGGGTGACGGCCAGCCAGTCCTGGTCCTCTCCCAACTGCCAGAGACCCGCATCCGGCTCCGTACCGTGAATCTGCTTGGCCCCGATGGAAACGGGCGCTACGGGCACACTACCCGAAGAGGCCGGCTCTTCAGCCGGAACAGAGGCCGCGGACGCGGAGAGGTCGGCGGTGCCTCCGAGCACCTGTGGGGGGGCGGGAAGCTGAAGGTGCCAGGTCTTGATCGACTTGCCGGTGGCCGCATGCACCCGGTCAAGTACCAGCACGGCCCCCGCATTGAGCAGCAGGATTTCCCGCCGAATCGAGCGGACCGTCTCAGGTGGATAAGCGGCGGTCAGGTCGGCCGCGGCGAAGCTGTAGAGGCGATGCGTCTCGAAAGCCGTCAGGCGGCCGGTTTCCCGGCCGGCCTTGCGCACGTCGCCGGCCGTGAAGTCGTAATTGTGACCGATGAGGCGTTGGTTCCCCAGGGCCGTCCAGGGACGGCCATAGAGATGTTGACGGAACTTGGGGTCGGCCACGGTCACGCAGTTGTGGGCAATGGTGGACTGGAAGTAATGGTCCCAGTCGGCGGACTTGGGCAGGGCGCCCGTTCGTTCGATGAGAATGGTACGTCCCTGTTGGGAGGGAATGGCCTGGAAAGTGACATCATCACCGCTCTGTACCGTCAGGCGGCCCTTGCGATAGATCTGGAAGTGGCCGGCGTCAAAATGTTGCCGGGAACGCCAGAAGGGTTGTCCGGCATCGAAGAGCACCACAGTCTCCCCGGGGGCCCAGCCGGTGCGCATGGCCACCCATCCGCCGCCGAAATGGCGCCCCAGCGGGCAGGCCGAACGGTCGGCTTCCGGTTCATTCAGTGGTCCATAGACCAGCCGGACCCAGCCGTAGCGATCGACCTCCGGAACGATCTGACCCTGGCGGGGAAGGCTGCGGTTGGCGTACCAGATGGCCACCGGGTCGCCCGTCTGTGCGGCGATGGCCCAGGGCACGGCCGGGGCAAAACCACGAAAGATCCGGCCGGGGGCGTGGGGAATCTCCGTCCCGTCATCATGGATGAAGCCGTGCTCCAGCCCCGGGTGCTCGGTATCCGCGTAGAAATAATGCTCCATCGATCGGCCGAAGGAGTTGGCCAGCTCCGGCCAGAGATTGATGCCCAGCCCGCTGCGGAGCAGCTCCAGGGCCAGGCAGTAGTCGGTTTCCTCCCAGATGCCCTGCTCGCCGGAGGTGGGCACGGCCCCGCGTTGTCGGCAGAACTCCACAAAAGGCCCTTGCAGATACTCCCGGCCGGCCTTGATCACGCGGTAAAGCTGGGTGGTCTCGGCCTGCGTCTGGTCGCCGGAGCGATAGCGTAAGATGGCCGCCGCCAGCCCGCACAGTTTCTTGTTGAAATCCAGGTGATTGAGCGGACTGACCGCGGGGCTGAAGGCCTCGGGCACGACCGGAAGGCGCTCAATTATTCGTGTTCGCGAGGGTTCCTCGATGCTCTCCCAGCACCAGTCGAGGGCCACCAGGGCATCGATTTCAAAAAGTCGCCGCCGGGGATCGAGTAACGAGTCCGTGACGTAGCGGGTGTACGCGTCCGCCCGGCCGGGCTCGCCGGTGACCAAGTGCAGAAGCGCGGGGGCGAACAAATCGCCATGACGGGCCTCGCCCTTCATGATCTCGTGAGCGGTGTCCTTGAGGCGCTCCAGCACGTCGCGCTGGACCCCGAAAGAGGCGCGCACGGCTGGTGCGGGGCCGGTGGGCCGGATCCCGCAACGCATGCGAATGGCGGCCACGTCCTCGGGGTTGATCAGCAGACGCGGATGGGCAAGTGGGACGGAGGTATCCTCGGCACGAACAGGAGCCAGCGTCAACGCCGCGAAGAGAAGAACCTTCGCAAAGTGAGAAGTGAGAAGTGAGAAGTGAGAAAAAAACCTCCAACGGCAGCATCTGTTGCTCGTGCGGCTGTTCATTCCAGTCATCCTCTCACTTTTCATCGTCGCGCGGCGACGACTCACTTCTCACTTCTGATGGCTTGAGCCATCAGCGCCGCCTGGCGGCAGGGAGCCACGTCGTGCACGCGAAGGCATTCGACGCCCGCCAGGGCGCAAACGGCGGCCACGGCGGCGGTGCCCATCAGGCGGCTCTCATCGTCTTTCAAGTTCAGAGCTTCGCGAATGAAGCGCTTGCGCGAGGGGCCGATCAGGATGGGCAGATGCATCCCGCGGAACGCGTCCAACCGTCCCAGGATCTGGAGATTGTGGGCGGTGGTCTTACCGAAGCCGATGCCGGGATCGATGATGATCCGTTCGCGCGGGATGCCGGCGGCCAGCGCGCAGTCCACACGCTCGCGCAGAAACGCGTCGATTTCTCCGATCAAATCCTCATACGTGGGGTTGATCTGCATGTCGGCCGGCGTCCCTTTCATGTGCATCAGGATCACGCCGGCCCGCCGGCGGGCGATCAGGTCGGCCATGGCCGGGTCGTCGCGCAGGGCGGAGATGTCGTTGACGATGACGGCCCCGGCATCCAGGGCGGCCTCGGCCACCTGGGCGGAACGGGTGTCGATGGAAAGGGCTGGTCCGTCGCTGCCGAATCGCCTGGCCAGGGCGGCAATAACCTTCTGCGTCCGGCGGATCTGCTCCTCGGGCGGCACGGGCAGACTGCCAGGACGGGTGGATTCGCCGCCGACGTCGATGGCGTCCGCGCCCTCATCGGCCATGCGGCACCCGGCGTCGATGGCGGCTTCCGGCGAGGCGTGCAGCCCGCCATCGCTGAACGAATCCGGCGTGCAGTTCAGGATGCCGAAAATGAACGGCCCCGAACCGGGCGTCACCGGCCGGCCACGAAGCAAAATGGGGTCTGCCTGGATCATGGGTCGTGAATTATACGCGAAGGCCCTCTCAGGGGTTAGAACGAAGACTGCCGCTGTCTTCTGGCGCTTCGGTCGGAAGTATTGTCTGCAAATTTAAGCAATCGTGTACCGCGGCTCTTGCGCCATGTGGGGGCAACCTGAGACTGTGTGCTATGGCTCTTGATGCCGTGCGGAAACGGCTCCGACGTTCAGCACTGCTCAAAAGCAGTGGCCTGCACGGGATGTCAGCGTGCCCCCGGGCGTGTCTCAGGATCGCACAGGGGGTAAATCGTCAAGCGACGCATGACAGGGCGCCAGCTTCTCGGATTCGGACGGCTTGCTGACAGAGGCCCGGGGGTTTGTTATAGTGTGTTGAGCCGGTTCCTGGACGCTCCGCAAAACGGGCCACGGAGGGCAGGACCGCAAGCGACGGGAGAGAGTAGCCATTGGCTCCTGGCATGAGCTCGGCAAAGCGCGGGCCGGGCTTGACGCGCTGGACTAACCGGAGCTGCATTCAAGCGACACAACATCTTGCCCCCGGTGAGGTTGGGCGAGACATGAGCAAACAAAAACCATGAGCAAGAAGACGACCATTCATCCGAAGTTCTTGCGCGAAGGCGGCACGGATGTTTTCAACGGAAACGAGTTGCTGGTCAAAGGCGCCCTGGAAACCGAGGGCGGCGTTCACCTGCTGACCGGGTACCCGGGCTCGCCGGTGGCCACGTTCTTTGATGTGCTCAACGAGTGCGCGCCCCTGCTGCGCGAGCACGGCATCGAAGGGCGGCTGGCCAACAACGAGGCCCTGTCGGTGGCGGCCCTGAACGGATCGCAGATGGGGCCGCTGCGGGGCATGGCTGTCTTTAAGAGCGTGGGGCTGCACGTGGCCAGCGACGCTTTGGCGTTGGCTAACCTGGCCGGCCCCAATCCCGATGGGGGGGCGGTCGTGGTGGCCGGTGACGACCCCTGGAGCGAGAGCACGCAGGTGCCCGCCGATTCGCGGTTCCTGTTCCGCCACCTGTTCGTGCCCTGCCTGGAGCCCAGTACGCCCCAGGAGGTCAAGGACTTCGTTGACATCGGCTTCAAGCTCTCGCGCGGCAGCGGCCTGTACACGGGCTATATTCTTACCACCACCCTGGCCGAGGGCGGAGGGACGGTGGAGTGCCGGCCCAACCACTACCCGCTGACCAACAGCAACCATCCCATCGACCTGCACACCTACATGCTCAACCTCGAGAAGACCGTCCTGCTGCCGCCGCGGACAGGGCGGAATGAGGTGGAGCTGCCGGAGCGGTACGAACGGCTGTTTCGCGAGATCAACCGGCTGGGGCTCAATCGGTTGATGGACGTGCCGGCGAACGACGAACTCCTGATTGTCACCAGCGGCATGGCTTACCAGTACGTGCACCAGGCGCTCGCGGAAGCGGGGCTGCTGGGCCGGATCCCCATCCTGAAGCTGGACGTGACTTTCCCGCTCGACCGGCGCCAAATCGAGCCGCTGGTGGCTCGCTTTGAGCACCTGGTGGTGGTGGAGGAGCGGCGCTCCTTTATAGAAGAGCAGATCGCCCACATCGCACTGCGTCTGACCCAGGCGGGCCCGGGCCGGGTGGCGAAGATCTGGGGCAAGCAGTTTCCCAAGGGAGTCAGCGGCTTGCCGTCGGCCCTGGGGCTCAATGCCTCGATCGTGGCCGACCGGCTGGGACGCTTCCTGCGGGCCATCGAGTCCCCGCTCGCGAAACAGGCCGCCGCCGGCATTGACGCCCAGCTTCGTCTGATCGCCGATGCCGGGCGACACAGCCTCTCGCTGCCGGCCCGGACGCCGACCTTCTGCCCGGGGTGTCCGCATCGCGACTCCGCCGGCGTGCTGCTGGAAATCCGCAAGCTGTTCGCCGACGAAGGCTACATGCGCAAGCACCACCGCCGTGGGGCCATCGATCTTGTCTTCCATGGCGACACCGGCTGTTACACCATGCTCATGTTCGAGCCCAACAAGCCGCTGATGCACAACTACTCCGGCATGGGCCTGGGCGGCGGGACGGGCAGCGGCATCGACCCCTTCATCCGCAACAAGCAGCTTGTCTTCATGGGCGATTCCACGTTCTTCCACTCCGGGACCATCGCCATCAGCAACGCGATCGCCGGGCGGCAGGACATCACCTTCGTCATCCTGGCCAACGGGACGACGGCCATGACCGGTCATCAGCCGCTGCCGGCCCTGCCCACGGATCTGCTGGACCGGCCCATTCCCGCCCAGGACATCGAGCAGATCGTCCGCGCGGTGACCGGCGGCAACAGCCTGGTGCTGCGGGTCAATCCGGAGGACCGGCCCAACTACAAGCGCATTCTGGAGCAGACCATTCTCGCCGATGGCGTGAAGGTCATCATCGCCGACAAGGAATGCGGCATCACGTACAACCGCCGCCGGCTTCGCGAGGAGCGCAAGGAGCAACGTCGCTACGGCTTCGTGCCCAAGAAAATCTACATGAACATCACCCCGGAGGTGTGCGAGAACTGCCGGGAGTGCACCAACAACACCGGCTGTCCGGGTCTGACCATTGAGCAGACCGACTACGGCCCCAAGATCGGCACGGACCTGTCCTGGTGCGTCAATGACGGGGCCTGCGCCCGGCTCGACGCCTGCCCCTCGTTTGAGCAGGTCATCGTGACCCGCAAGCGTCCGCCCCGGCCGCGCGGGCACAAGATCATGCTCGAAGACATCCCGGAGCCGGCGGTGGCGTTCAACGGCGACGTCTGGCGGGCCTGGATCGCCGGGGTGGGCGGCATGGGCATTGGCACGGTAACAAGCATCCTCGTCCATGCCGGCCGGCACGATGGTTACTACGTCCAGTTCAGCGACAAGAAAGGGCTTGCGATCCGCAACGGCGGGGTCTATTCACAGGTCATCTTCAGCCGCAAGCCCGATCACGTGGGCATGACCGTGCCTTACGGCAAGGCCGATCTGCTGATGGGCATCGACCTGCTGGAGGCGGTGCGGGCCGTGGATGCCAACCAGAATTTCCGCGTGGCCGTGCCCGAGCGCACCGCGGCGGTGGTCAATACCGACCGCACCCCGACGATCCCGATGCTGATGGGACGCGACGACTTCCGCGTGGAAGACCTCGAAGCAGCGCTGCGCAAAGCCACCCGTCCGGATTGCTACTTCTCAGCCCGGATCTCGTCGCTGTGCGAGCGCATCTTCGGCACCAAGCTGTACGCCAACATCACCATGCTGGGGGTGGCCTATCAACGCGGCCTGATCCCGGTCACGCTGGAGGCGCTCAAGGAGGGCATCCGCAACACCATCAAGGCGGACTTCAAGAAGAACTTGCGGGCCTTCGAGGTGGGGCGGAAGCTGGTCAGCCATCCGGAGCTGTTCTGGGACAGCGAGCCGGCCCCGTCGCTGGCCCGGACGGTTCGCGAGAAAACCGCGTATCTCAACATGCGGTTGCTGGGTTCGCGCCGGGCCCTGCGCAATGAGAACCCGCGGGCGGCCGGCAGCCATCGGCTCCCCGATACGGATCTGGGGCGGAAATACAAGAGCCTGGTCTATTCGACGCTGCGCGCCTGCCGTGAGCTGGACCGGGAGACCATGCGGGCGATCGCCATCCGCATTTACGACCTTATCCAGTGGGGCGGCGTGCGCTACGCGAAGCGCTACGTGGAGCGGGTGCGGCGGGTATTCCTGGCCGACCTGGAGCGCCACAACTTCGCGGCCACGCGGGCCGTAGTGTGGAACCTGGCCAAGCTCATGCTCATCAAGGACGAATTCTACGTGGCCTATCTGCTGACCAGCTACGAGAAGCTGCGTCGTGATCGCCAGCGTTATAACGTCAATCCGGCCAACGGCGACCGCATCCGTTACAAGCGAACCTTCCACCCGCGTTTCTTCGGCCGGCAGATCGACATCACCATCCCGCACTGGACGCTGTATATCCTGCGCAAGTTCCGCTTCCTGCGGCGGGTACTGCCCTGGTATCACACGCAGGACCGGCAGTTCCTGCGCTGGTACGAAGGGCTGGTGGACGGGTTCGCCTTCACCGACGACGCCAGCTATGCCCAGTATGTGGAAGCGCTGGAGACGGTGAGAACCGTGACCGGCTACTCGGAAATTCGCTGGCCGAAAATGGAGGCGGCCCGGGCCCGCGCGGAGCAGATTCTCGCGGCGGTGCGGAAGGCCAAGGCCAGCCACGGCCCCAAGCTCACCGTTTGACCTGCGCAACGGGCATGCCGCGCCGCGCGAGAGCGTTAAGTGCTCGCGAGGTGCAACGCGTGGACGCCTGGCGAGCCCGAGCCGGCTTGACCCGACCGTATCAGCGAACTCGTGCCTAAATCGGCAGCGGGACGTGGATCACGGCCAGCGCCGACAGGGCCGCAACCAGGAAGACGTATTGGGCCAGGGCCACGTGGTCCGCCTTTTCCGCCGACTGGCCGCCAAAGGCTCGCGCGCCGGCCACGATCAACAGCAACAACAGCAGGCCCTCACTGGTCAGGAACCACGCTCCCGCCACAACTGCCGCCGCAAGCGCTCGTTGCCCGCGCGAGAGGGCATGAAACCCCCGGGCGCCATCCAGCGAGAAGACGGGCAGCAGGTTGAACAGGTTGATCCAGGCGCCCACGCGGGCAATGGCTGCCCAGCTTGGCCAGCTCATCGCCAGCGACACCGCGTAAGCTCCCGCCGCCGCCCCCAGACCCCACATGGGACCGGCCAGCCCCACCCGTGCGTCTTCGCGCGGCGAGACGATCTGCTGTTTGAGCCGGACCACCGCTCCGACTCCCGGCAGGAACATGGGCGGCGTGGCCTTGATCCCGTAGCGGATCAGCGCGGTCACATGGCCCATCTCGTGGATGTAGATGGAGACGATCAATCCGAGCGCGAATTTCCAGCCCCAGGCCGTCCAATACAGGCCCAGTGACAATATCATGCTGAAGAGCGTGCTTGCCTTGGTCAGACCCAGAAGCAGCAGCTTGCCCTTCGAGAGCGCGGCAGCGACCAGCCACTTGAACTTCCAGAGGAGCAACACAACGCCCACCGCCCCGGCGCCTTTCCATGCGCTGTGCTTTTTATCGCCTGAAGGGGCCGGTCGTGTACCTGATTTGCTCGGCAGGGGCGGGACGCCCGCTTCCACCAGGCGGCTGAGCTTCTCAACCTTCGCCTGGATAACGCCGTATTGCCGCGAATCACGCGGAAGCAGGTCGAGTGCCTGCCTCCACTCGCGCAGCGCACCGGATGTATCGCCCTCCTGCTCGGCTGTCTGGGCCCGGGCCGCCAGGCGCTTGAGTTCCTCGGCGTAAACCAGCCGCTGACACGCTGGGCAACTGAGCAGCCCGGATGCGATCTGAGTGCCACAAGGGCAATGCCGTGCCGGCAATGTGGTTTCACGCATGGGTGGTATCCGCCGATGCCGAGGCGGCCACGGGCGCGTTGGCCGCGGGAACGACTCCATCTCCGATGCGACAGGGCCCGTTGATCTGAAGCGCCGGACGCTTGTTGATCACCCACGCCTCGTAGAGGGCGAAGCCAATGATCAGAAACGTGATCGGGCTCTCGATCCCGACCAGGATGGGAAGCGCGAGGGCGAGCCCCAGCACCAGGGCAAATGCCAGCAGGAAAGCGGCCGGCGAGGGCGCTTCGGTTGATGCGTCATCGGCCTGTGCGGCAGCCGCCGGTTGGCTGGTTGCGCCGGCAAGGGCCGGCGGTGAATCCGCCGGAGCCGATTCAGTCACCTGGTTCGACGTGGCTTGCTCCTGTTTGGCGAATTCCTTGGCCGCGAAGATGAAGTAGGAGCCCGAGATGGCGCTATACGTCAGAGCCACGGCCATAAGCTGGTAAAACCAACCGCCCCTACCCCCGGATCCTCTGCGGACGGCTCCGCCGACCAGCAGGCCCACCACGATGGCCACCAGCCCGATCTCATAGCCGGTGGCGGCCGCCACGCCATAGTAAATAGCCGCTCCAAGCACGCCGGCCACGATCCCGAACACCGTGGCCATGGCAGCCCGCCGCAGGCGCGAGCCGCCGAAGAAGGCCTCGCGCACTTTCGCGTGGCAGGTCGCACAGGTGATCAGCCCATTGATTTCGTAGTACCAATCGGTGATCGCCTGTTGGCAGGACGAGCATACTACGCCGGCGGCTTGCGCATCTTCGAACTCCGCGCGATCAAATTGAAGGTTGTCCCCGGCATCCGGTTCAGAGTTGCTGGTCATGGCTTTTTCCCTCTTTGGGCGCTGGGGCGCCACTTGATGGCGCCATCCCGAAAGCGAAAAGCCCGCCGAGGGCCTTGGCCGGGCGGCGCGAAGGGCCAATAGAGCCCGCATTTTAACCGGATAAGGGCCTGTCTGGAATGATTACAGTGGCTGTTTTAGGCGCTACGGCACGCGTGGAGGCGTTTTGCTGGCTGTGGGTTTAGGCGGTTTGGTCACCGGCGGGGCTACGGCACTGATTGGGAAGTCCCGGCTGAAGCGGTTCAGGATGGGGTCGCAGGCCCGAATGGCCTGTTCGCAGCGAACTGCATCCTCGCGCACGGCCGCATCGCGGGCCGCCTGGGTGT
The DNA here is from genome assembly GCA_012719955.1 of Phycisphaerae bacterium. Classification (GTDB taxonomy): domain Bacteria; phylum Planctomycetota; class Phycisphaerae; order UBA1845; family PWPN01; genus JAAXZI01. The sequence continues at coordinate 10,306 of JAAXZI010000213.1, forward strand.
GGACCAGCAACTGTTCGCAATAGGAGTGGAACTGTTCGGGGTCGTGTGACGTGCCGGCATACCCGTTCAGGGTGCGGACGTACTCTGTCCACTCGCTGGCCTCATCCGCGACCTTGGACCACTTGCCTTTCCGCAGCGCCTTGAGCACCTTGTCCTGCTGGGCGATGACCTTCTGAAGCGTGGGGCCGTAGGCGGTCATCGGTTCCGAGGGCTTGGGGCTGCCCACCTCAATGGGCGCCGGTCCCCCGACACGGACGTTCCCGGGGTTGACCATCACACAACCGGAACCTGCGAACAGAATAGACACCAGGGAAAGCCACCATGCGCGCATAGCAATGCCTCCGCTCCGGGGTCGGAGTCTACAAGCGGACATGGTATTTGTCGGAAAAACGGGCCGGTTTTCAGCAGTCGCTCCGCAGACGCCGGCCATCTTGCCGGGCCGAATGCCGGCCGAGGGGGTTACGATTCGCAAGACGTCTGGCAGGGATCGCGGCCCGGACCGGCGGCCATCCAGGGCAGGACTGGGTATTCAAGGTAAGGCTGAAAAACATCCTGCCTGCCGCCGGTTGTTCGGCGACAGGCAGGTACAGTGTTGTGACGCAATATGCAGTCGGATACTACCGGCCTCGCGGCGGGTTGCTCTGCCCCGGCTCCGCATCGGCCTGAGGACGCATGGCGTAGATTTCCACGCGGCGATTGGCCTGCCGGCCCTCGGCGGTGGTATTTTCGGCCACCGGGCGGTACTCGCCCCAGCCTCCGGCGCAGATATTGGTCGAGCCCAGCGCGTCCCTCAGGTAGCGGGTGACCGTCAACGCCCGCTGGGCGCTCAGTTCGTAGTTGTCCTTCCACGCGCTGTAGCGGATGGGCTCGTTGTCCGTGTGGCCGAAGACGTAGACGTCATAGTCCGGGTAGCGGTCGCTGATGACATCGGCAATGCGGTTGAGCGTTTCACGCGCGCCCGGCTTGAGGATGGCTTTGCCCGAGTCAAACAGGAGCGTCCCTTCGATCGAGGTCATGGCTCCGCCCTCGACGGCTTTCCAGTCCGGCGGGGGGGGCGGTTCAGGTGTTTCGGCCAACTGGCGGCGAAGATTATCCAACTCATTCTGAAGCTGGGCCAGCCGGTCCCGGTTGGCGTCGCGGTCGGCTTCCGCCTGACGCAGCGCATCCTCCAGCTCACGGATGCGCTGATCATACGCGCTGGTATCGGGCGGCAACTGTACCGGCGGGGCCGTCTTCTTGCCGCAGCCCGCCAGGCCTGTCGCGATCACCAATGCTGCCAATGCGCTGTACCGTGTCCAACCTGCCATCTGTGTCCTCCTTTGTGCCTTCTATTCGTCCGTGATGGAGCGACGAAGCTTCTCATCAATTCGTTTTTCCCGCTCGGCCAGCTCCTGGGCCAACCGTTGCTGTTCGGCCATATTCTCCCGGGTCTGCCGTGCCCGACGCAATTCCCGCAGCTCGCGCAGTGTGGCGAAAATCTTGATGACGAGCCACCAGCTTGCGATGGACGACACCGCCGTGATCAGCAGCAGCCACAGGACGTTCACGTCCTGGTAATCGCCGAACATCCAGATGTCCGCCTTGTTCTCCTTGTTCATCAAGATGATGAGCAGGATCAGCAAGACGACTGCCACAATCGCGGAGAGCTTAAGATAGACTTTGATGCTTTTGAGAGCAAGCGACATGGTCGCACTCTTTTCAGAGAAAACACCGGTTAGGACGCCGCGGCGCCGGGCCGCGGACCGTCACTCGAACCACCAGCGCAGGTTAAGATACTCCAGGATTCGATCCTGGAACATAACTGCAAGAAAGAAACCCAGCCCCAACCAGGGGCCGTAGGGCAAGGCCTGGCTCTGTCGCCGTAGACGAATGACCACGAGGCCCGCCAGGGCCAGCATGGCCCCCAGGAAGAATCCCAGGAAGGCCACCGGCCAACCCGCCACCGCCCCGGCCGCCGCCAGAATGTGAACGTCACCCATCCCCAGGGCTTCCTTCCCGAACAGCAGGGTGAACAGGATCCGGGCCAGCCAGCCCACGGCCCCGCCGATGATCCAGCCGGCCAGACCCGTCGAGAACCCCAGCGCCGGTCGCCAATCGTCCCACACCCGCCACCCGAGCAACCGCTCCAGGCTTTCCCGGGCTGCCGGCTGGCTCTCCAGCAGCAGCAGGGCCAGCGCGCCTAGGAGAATCGCCGGAGCAATTAACTTCAGCTCCCACAGGGCCATACGCCGCGCATCGGGAGCTTCCGACTCGATGCTCTCCATGATCTGGGTGTCCACCTCGGCCACCGGTCGGCTGGCTGCCAGGGTCAGGCCGACGAACAGCAGCGCGAACCCGCCCAGCACCCGGGCCGTTGGCCCGCTGATGGCCACCGCCCGCCATTGCCAGCTCCCATCCTCCGGGCTGATGCCCGGCAGCTTCAGGTGGAACGTTGTGCCCGGCCAGCAGGCCAGGCTTGCCAGATAGGCGAGGATCAGCCCCACAGGGATAACCAACCAGAGCCATCGCCAACTTCGTTTGACCGGCAGCGACGGCGGCAGGCCGGCTGACGGATATCCGTCTATCGTCATGTCCTCTTCGAGCGACGCGGGGGGCTGACCCCGGAACGCCCACCACATGCCCAGCCCCAGCCCGACGGCGGCGGCCAGGACCACGCCGGCCTGGGTCGCGCCCGGACGAATCCAGCCCTGGCTGCCGGCCGGCGTCCAGAAAATATGGCCCACCACTCCGGCCAGCGATACCAGCCAGGTGACCCGAATGTCCACCATGTAGGCTTCCAGGTCCATGACCGTCAGAGCGATCAGGCCGGCGAGCAGAATCCAGTGGGCGATCAGCATGACGGCATCGACGGGCTCATTCCCTATCCCTATCCGCAGATGGGCCACGAAGAAGACGTCGTAAGCCATCAGGAAGGTCAGGGCGGTGGCCAGTTCCACAATGGGGTATTGCAGCGAAATGGGCACCCCGCACCGCCGGCAACGCCCCCGCAGGACGAGATAGCTGATGACCGGGATGTTGTCGTACCAGGCGATCGTCTGACCGCACGCCGGGCAGAAGGAACGCGCCGGCTTGCGGAGGGACAGCCCCCGTGGCCAGCGGTAGATCACCACGTTGAGAAAGCTGCCAATGCACCCCCCCAGCAGCAACGACACGATGGACCAGTAGAGCGTTCCCAACGAAGTGTTTCCCGGTTTTTGATTAGCTTTCAGCGGTCAGCAATCAGCATTCAGCAATCAGCGGTCAGCCGTCAGCGGGCAACAAGCTGAGTGCTGAAAGTTGATCGCTGAACGCTGAAAGCTTCATTCGTAGCACATTACGCAATGCAGCGGCCACTTCTCAAGCTTTTTTCTACCCGCCAGGCCGGCCAACTCGATCAGGATGGCGATGCCGACGATCTGACCGCCGAGCTTCTCGACGAGGTCGCAGCAGGCCCGCATGGTCCCGCCGGTGGCCAGCAGGTCATCCAGTACGAGCACGCGCTGGCCGGGCTTGATGGCATCGGCATGAATTTCCAGCGTGTCTGTGCCGTACTCCAGCTCGTAGGTGATGCTCAATTTCTTAGCCGGCAGTTTGCCCGGCTTGCGGACGGGCACGAAGCCGGCGGACAGGTTGCGGGCCACGGCTGTGGCAAAGATGAACCCGCGCGACTCGGCCCCGACCACGATATCGATGTGTTGATCGCGGAAGGGTTGAGTCAGGAACTCGACCGCCAGCGACAGTCCGGCCGGGTTGGCCAGCAGGGGGGTGATATCTTTGAAGAGAATGCCCGGCTTGGGAAAGTCGGGAACGTCGCGAATCAGCCGTTGCAGCTCGCGAACGCCGGGAATCACGTTCTGATGAATCATGCTGTTGTGCTCCTGCAAAGCGGCGATGATCTTAGGGCCTTGTGGCCGCTGTCGCAAGATAGACTGTTGTCAGTGGTCAGTTGTCAATAGTCAGTCGTTGGGGCCGTGGTCCTTTTGCACTGCAGCACAAAGTGGGCCATTTTCTGTAGCGGCCAGGCTCCGTACCGGCCGTTTTACGGGTAAAACGGCCGGCGACAGACGGACAACTGACAAGTGGACAAATGGCCCTGCAACTGACCACGAACAACTGACCACTGACCCTTCACGCCACATCAATAAACGCCACCTTCTCCCGGAACCGCCGGCGCAGCTCGGCCTTGAGGGCGGCGTGTTCCGGGTGCAGCAGCGACGGGTCCTTGCGCACGATCCTGGCTGCGTCGTTGCGGGCGTGCATGAGCAGTTCGACGTCCTCGACCAGGTTGGCCACGCGGAACTCCGGCCAGCCGTGCTGACGCGTGCCCAGCAGTTCGCCGGGGCCGCGCATGCGCAGGTCCTCTTCGGCAATGCGGAAGCCGTCGGTGGTCTCGCAGAGCACCGTGAGCCGCCGGTTGGCCAGCTCGGAATTGCTGTCGGTCAGGAGCAGGCAAATGGAGGGCTTGGACCCGCGCCCCACGCGTCCGCGAAGCTGATGCAGGGCAGCCAGTCCGTATCGTTCGGCATGCTGGATGACCATGACCGTCGCATTGGGTACGTCCACGCCGACCTCGATCACCGTGGTGGAAACCAGCACATCGAGGTGGCCGGAGGCGAACTGGCGCATCACCGCCTGCTTGTCGGCCTTCTTCATCCGCCCGTGCAGCAGGCCCACCCGCGCACCTGGCAGCAAATCCCGGGACACCCGGTCCACCTCCGCGGTCGCGGCCTTCAGATCGAGGGAGTCGGATTCCTCCACCAGCGGGTAGACGACGTAGGCCTGTTCGCCCGCGGCGATCCGTTGCCGGACTTCCTGCCAGGCTTGCCGCTCCTGCGGTGGACGGATCACGCGCGTCACGATCGGCTGACGTCCCGGTGGCAACTGATCGATGGTCGAGACGTCCAGGTCGCCGAACACGGTCATCGACAGCGTCCGCGGAATGGGCGTGGCGGTCATCACCAGGTAATGCGGCACACTGATCGGCGGGAGAGCAGACCGTGCAGCCCCCGCGCCGGTCCGAGCCTTGTCTCCTTGTCCCCTTGTCTCCTTGTCGCTTTGTCCCAGGGGCCTCCTGCCCGCTTCCACCCCTCTCCTGTCCACGCAGCCGGCTGGCGTTTCCTTGCTCTTGCCCCGCAGCGCGGCCCGTTGCGACACGCCGAACTTGTGCTGCTCATCCACGATGACCAGTCCCAGCGAGTAAAACCGCACGCGCGATTCCAGCAAAGCCTGGGTACCCACGATGAGATCCATACGGCCGGCGGCGATCTCGCGCAGGGCTTTGCGGCGCTGGGCTTCGGGGGTGTTGCCGGTCAGCAGGCAGCGGTTCACCCGGCTACCGGCCAGGTATTTCTCGACGTTGGCATAGTGCTGGGCGGCCAGCACCGCGGTGGGAGCGAGGATCGCGCACTGCTGGCGGTTGGCGATGGCTACCAACGCGGCGTACAGGGCCACCACCGTCTTGCCGCTGCCCACGTCTCCCTGGAGCAGCCGGGTCATCGGTCGCTCGCGGGCCAGATCGGCGGAGATTTCGGCGATCACCTTGTCCTGGGCCCGGGTGAGGGGAAAAGGAAAGCGCCGACGGATGCGCGAGTCGATCTCCGGCGTGGTGGGCAATACCGGGGCTCGGGCACGCAGCCGCGACCAGCGTCGCTGGAGCGAGATGGCCAGTTGCATCTGGAAGAGCTCTTCGTAAGCCAGGCGTCGCCGGGCCGGGGCCACCTCTTCCAGCGAAGCGGGCTGGTGCATGGCCTTGATGGCTTCCGCACGCCCGGACAGGCGATGGGCCTGGCGAAGCGTCTCCGGCAGCGTTTCGCGGATGGCCGGCAGGGCCTCCGCCAGAGCGGTCTCCACCAGCCGCGAAATCTGGGCGGAGTTCAGGTTCAGAACCGCGTGGTAGACCGGCACCACGCGGGTGTAGTTCCACCCTTCCGGCCCCGCGTCGGGATCGAGCCATTCAATTCGCGGATTCACCATCTGGGCGGTGTCGTGGTGTACGCCCACCTGCCCGTATAGCCGCACCACCTGGCCCCGGGCCAGCCGTTCACCCAGGTACGGAGCATTGAACCATGTCGCCTTGAGCTTGCCGCTGCCGTCCACCACGGTGGCGGTGACCATCGGTTTGTAGTATCCCCCCCGGTTGCTCACCTGCTCGATCATGCCCAGCACCGTGGCCGGCTCGTCAAGGATCAGCGTGTCTATCGGCTGGGGTCGGCCCTGGTCCTCATAGCGGAAGGGGAAAAACTCGATCAGGTCGCCAACGGTGTGAATGCCCAGGTTGGCCAGCAGCCGGGCCCGAGCCGGACCGACGCCGCGAAGATACTGAACAGGCTTGTCCAGGGGGCCGGCGGGAGGGGCATTCTGGGCTCCCCCCTGGGCGCCCGGCTTGGGGCTGGGGTTAGGCCTGGGTGTGGCACCGGCGTTTTGCCGGTGCAGGGGGGCACGGGCCTCTCGCCCGCCTTGCCGGGCGCCGGGAGCCGGCCGCGGATGCGGGCCCGCGGGTTGGTCTGGCCCGCTGGTGTTCTGTGCGGATGTCTGGTCCGGCCGCATCCCGCGCACCGTGGAACCTCCACGTAGTGAGTCTGGCCCCCGGCTCTCAGCAGAGACGGCCGGCGGTTTGGTCACCGCCGGCCGTTCATATACTTGGCCCAAGGCCCGTAACACCGCTCTACGCCGTGCCCGGGCCAGCCGTTTTCTTTCCGACAGGCGCCCCAGCCGGCGTCCCACCCGGCGCTTTATTTGGGCGGAATGGTTAGCTTCATGCCCGGATAGATCTTCTCCGGGTTGCCCTTGAGCGTGCGACGGTTGGCCTCGTAAATCTTGCGCCACTGTCGGGTCGTACCGTAAAACCGTTGCGAGATCTTCTGGAGCGTATCCCCCTTCCGAACAGTGTAGGTCTGGCCCGTCTTCTTGGCCGTCGAAGCGTAATTATTGCGCGGCGCCGGCCGGACCGTGGTTCTGCGGGTGCTGCGCTGCTCGACAACCGGTTCCTCCTCCTCGGGCGGGATGGGGATGGTTTCCTCCGCCGGTGGGGGCATGTAAACGTCCGAGGGCGGCGCTGCCGTCACCGGCGCGGGGGCCGGGGCGGGCGCCATGGTTTCCGCCGGATACGTCGGCGTCTCCGTCACCGGCGGGGGCGGCGGAGCCGTTTCGAAAGTCTGGGCCTTCTTACCTTCGCATCCTGCGATGAGGCCTGCCAACAGGCCCATGCCGATTGCACAAACAAACGTGGATCTCATGACCGAACCTCCTGTGCAGCCAGATCTCCCGATACGCGCGGGAAATGACGAGCTGCGATCATAACCCGGACGGTTTTCAAGTCAACCGGAATCAGAGGGGCATTTCCCCCGTCACGACCGATCCGGCGAGGAGGTGGTGGAACGGTGGAACCGGGAAGGACGCTAGCAGACGACTTTGCTCTTGCCCACACCGGGCCCGGGCGGCGGGGTGGCGGCACGGATCTCGCGGCGCAGCTTGACCAGCTCCCAAAAGGCCTTGGTAATCACCCGCAGGCGGCCCCCGGTCGGCGAACCGGCCAGACGCGGGTAATGATGCACTCCCACCTGCCCGATTCGATAACCCAGCCCCGCGGCTTTGCCCAACAGCTCGGCGTCGATCAGGGCCCCTTCCGAACGCAGCTCGATCTGCTCCAGCAGCCGCCGCGGCAGCAGCTTGAAGGCACAATCCACATCGCGCAAGCGCAGTCCCAGAATCAGGTTGCAGAGCCAGGTCCATGCCCGGCCGTTGAATCGGCGGACCCACGAATCCTTACGGTCCAGGCGGTAGGCGCTGACCAGGTCGAAATGGTTCAGCGCCGGCAGCAGTTTGAAAATCTCCCGGCAGTCGAACTGGCCGTCGCCATCGGTATAGAAAACCCATTCCTTGCGGGTGGCGGCAAACCCGGCCCGCAGGGCCCCCCCGTAGCCGCGATTGACCGGATTGTGCACTACCCGCACTTCGGGGTGCTCGGCGGCCAGCCGTTCGGCGATCGTGCCGGTCTGGTCGGTGCTGCCGTCGTTGACGATGATGAGTTCAAAATCGTCGCAGAACGCGCGGAGGGCGTCCAATGCGGCCAGCGTGGTGCGCTCCACGTTGGCCTCCTCGTTGTAACACGGCATGAACACCGAGAGGCTGATATTTCGCATGCGGGAGCGTATCATGCCCGCAAGCGGCGAAAGAGGCAAATCGCCGGCAAGCTTTCCAGGAGACCGACCATGCGGAACCAGATCAATCGACGTAACCTGCTTCAACTGGCCGGTGCCGGCCTGGCTACGGCGGCCGTAGCGCGTCCGGCCCGGGCCGACGCTTCCGGGCGGATCCGCTGCGCCCTGCTAGGGGCCGGCGGTCGGGGAACGTCGTTTCTACCTGTTCTGGCCGGGTTCCAGGATGTGGACATCACGGCCATTTGCGACGTGAAGGAGGCCCACCTGACACGGGCCCAGGGGATCGTAGAGAAGGCGGGCCGCCCCAGGCCGGTCGGGTTCGGCGAGAAGGGGCCGGATGATTACAAGCGGATGCTGGAGAGCAAAGATCTCGACGCGGTCATCATCGCCACGCCCATGCAGGACCACGCCCGTATGTCCATCGACGCTCTCAACGCGGGTAAGGCCGTGCTCAGCGAGGTGGCCGCGGCCATGACCATGGACGAGTGCGGGGGGCTGGTCCGCGCGGTGGAGCGCACCGGCAAGCTGTACATGCTGGCCGAGAACGTCTGCTACTACCGCGACGTGCTGGCCATCCTGAACATGGTCAAGGCCGGTCTGTTCGGCGGGCTGACCTACGCCGAGTGCGGCTACGTGCACGACTGCCGCTTCATCGACTTCAACCCCGACGGCTCGCTCACCTGGCGCGGCGAACTGGCCCGCGACCACATCGGGAATCTCTACCCCACGCACCCCATCGGCCCGGTGGCGCAGTGGATGGACATCAACCGCTCGGATCGTTTCGTGAGCCTGGTGTCCATGACCAGCCGCTCAACCGGCATGGCTCGTTGGGCGGCCAAGAAGTTCGGCCCGGACAGCCCGCAGGCCAAGGCCACGTACAAAAAGGGGGACACCACCAGCACGCTGATCCAGACCGCCAAAGGCGCTGTGATCCACCTGCGTTACGACACGGCCTCTCCGCACCCGCTGCATACGACCACGCCTTTCCAGCTTCAGGGTGATGCAGGGGCGTACAACTCGAGCACGAACGAAATCTGGTTTGAGAGCCGAAGCGAGTGGGAGCGCTGGGAGCCGTTCAGCAAATACGCGGCTGAGTTCGATCATCCGCTGTGGAAGAAGTGGGAAAAAGAGGCATCCAGGACCAGCCACGGCGGCGCGGACTTCTTCGTCTTGAGAGAGTTCTTCGACGCCCTGCGTTCCGGCGGCAAGTCGCCCATCGACGTCTACGACGCGGTGACCTGGAGCTGCATCATTCCGCTGTCGGCGGAGTCGATCCGAAAGGGCAATGCGCCCGTGGCGATTCCGGATTTCAAGCGGAAGGCGTGAGCAGAGGCTTTGGAGTCTTTGGCTGACAAAAAGCCGAGGTCAGCAGACGTTTGGTCGGTTTTGCTCCTTTTTGGCTGACTCACTATCATTTATTGGTGGTGCGTTCAGGTTCTGACGGAGGACATCCAATGACCCTGCAGATTGAGCTGTCCCCAGAAATCGAGGCCCGGCTCCGTGAGCAGGCGGCGGCGGTGGGGAAAGATCCTGCGGCCTTCGCCCGTGAAGCTGTCGAGGAGAAGCTGGCTGCAAGTGCCCGGCCCGCGGCCGATTCGTCGAAGCTCTCCAATAAACAGCGGGCAGCGAAGTGGCTTGCCTGGGTCGACAGCCACCGCCCTGTGGGGCACTTTGTAGATGACAGCCGCGAAAGCATCTACGAGGGGCGAGGCGAGTGAGTACGCTCCTCGATACAAACATTCTGACCCGGTCCGCTCAATCTGGACATCCACAGCAGTTGCCCGCCCGAAACGCGGTCAAGCAGCTCTTTGATCGCGGTGAGCAGATCTGTATTGTGCCTCAGAACCTCTACGAGTTCTGGGCCGTGGCTACTCGCTCCCCGGCCGAAAACGGCCTGGGAATGAGCATGGTCGAAGCCGAATCCGAACTCGCTCGTGTGAAGGAGGTATTCACTTTACTGGGCGATGAGGAAGGAATTCTGCAGGAATGGGAGCGGCTCGTGATTGCGCACCAGGTGAGGGGCAAGACCAGTCACGATGCTCGGCTTGTCGCTGCCATGCACAGGCACGGTTTGACCCACCTGCTCACGTTCAACGCCAGCCACTTCAACCGATTTCCGGGCATAACTGTTGTGACGCCGGAGGAAGTGCTGCAAGCCGGTTCCTGAGCCTTGCCAAGGGCGTGGCATCTCTCTACCCTTAATCTGGGTTCTTTTTGGATTCTACCAAGGGATCCAAATAGGGGAATCGGAGCTTTTCAGGCTGCGCATTGCAGAAAGAAGAACAAAGTGGACAACGCTCGCTACATCCGCATCCGGGGCGCCCGCCAGCACAATCTCAAGAATGTTTCCCTGGACATTCCCCGCGACAAGCTCGTCGTGATGACCGGCCTGAGCGGTTCGGGCAAAAGCTCACTGGCCTTTGACACCATCCACGCCGAGGGCCAGCGCAAGTACATCGAGACCCTCTCGGCCTACGCCCGCCAGTTCCTCGAACAGCTCCAGAAGCCGGACGTCGATCATATCGAGGGTCTGCCGCCCACCATCGCCATCGAACAGCGCAGCGGCTCCGGCGGGCCCCGCTCCACCGTGGCCACCACCACCGAGCTCTACGACTATCTCCGCCTGCTCTTCGCCCGCGTCGGCGAGCCGCACTGCTGGGTTTGCGGCCGGCGGATCGACCGCCAGACGGTCGCCCAGATCGTGGATGCCGTGCTCGCCCTGCCGGCCAACACCCGCATCATGGTGCTGGCCCCGATAGTCCGCGGTCAGAAGGGCGAACACCAGGAGACCTTCAGGCAGGTTCAGCGCGAAGGTTTCGTGCGCGTCCGCGTGGATGGCCAGCTTTACGACGTGAAGCTCGCCCCCAAGCTGACCCGAACCCGCAAACACAACATCGACGTGGTCGTGGATCGCCTCGTGGTCCGCCCGGGAGTGGCCACCCGTCTGGCCGACAGCGTCAATCTCGCCCTGGGCCTGGCCGACGATACGGTTATCATCGCCTCTGAAACCGCGTCCGGCGAGTGGCAGGATACCCTGTTCAGCGCCCGCTATGCCTGCCCGCTGCACCCGGAAGCCAACCTGCCGGAGCTCTCCCCGCGGCTGTTCAGCTTCAACGCGCCGCATGGGGCTTGCCCGACCTGTGATGGCCTGGGCCACATCCTCGAGTTCGATCCTGGCCTAGTCGTGCCCGACGAGACCCGCTCGCTGGCCCAGGGCGCGGTGGCCGCCTGGCGCCAGGCGGGCAAACGGCTCAACGTGTTCTACAAGAAGCTCATCGACGAGTTTTGTGAGGAGTTCAAAGTCTCCCCGGACGTGCCCTGGGAGAATCTGCCGGCCGAGCTGCGCGACATCCTGCTGCACGGAACAAACCGGGACACGGAGGCCAAGTACGGCGCAAAGTTCGAGGGCATCCTGCCCAACCTGAAGCGACGCTGGGAGAACAGCGACAGCGAGGCGCTCAAGAGCCGTCTGTTGTCGTTCATGAGCGAGCGCCCCTGCGAGACCTGCGGCGGGGCCCGGCTGCGCAAAGAGGCGCTCGCCGTGCGCATCGCCGGCCATAACATCCACGACGTGACCCGCAAGAGCATCGAGGCGGCCTATGCCTTTCTCAGCGCGCTGGTGCCTCACGAGCCCGAAGCGCAAGCGAGGGAACAGAGCCCTGAGCGCCAGCGAGGGGGCGACGGGTCAGGGG
>JAAXZI010000214.1 GCA_012719955.1 Phycisphaerae bacterium
CTCCCACTCGCCACCCTTCCCGCGCCACCCGCACCCTACCACCCCCGCCCCCCTCCGACTATCCTCTCCCAAGCGAGAAACCAACTGGAAGGATCCTCATGCCTCACTGGCTCGATGAACTCAACCCTGCCCAGCGCGACGCCGTCACTCACGGCGACGGGCCGCTCCTGATTGTGGCCGGCGCCGGCACAGGCAAAACCAAGACCCTGGCCTGCCGGGTGGCCTGGCTGGTCGAGCACGGCACGCCGCCGGAGCGCATTCTGCTGCTGACCTTCACCCGCCGGGCCGCCGCCGAGATGATCACCCGTGCCGGCCACCTCACCGGCGCCCAGACCACCGGCAAGGTCTGGGGCGGCACGTTCCACGCGGTGGGCAACCGCCTGCTGCGGTACTACGGCCGGGCCATGGGCCTTCCGTCCGACTTCACCGTTATCGACGCCGCCGACGCGGCCGATCTCATGAATCTCATCCGCGGCGAGCTCGGCCTGGCCAAGGGCGACAAGCGCTTTCCCCGCAAAGAAACCCTGGCCGCCATCTACTCGCGAACGGTCAACGCCGAGAGCAAGCTCGCTGCCACGCTCAAGGGCTACTTCCCCTGGTGCGCCCAGTACGAAGAGCCCATCCGCCAGATCCTCCAGGTCTACATGCAGCGCAAGCGCGAGCAGAACGTGCTCGACTACGACGACCTGCTGCTGTACTGGGCCACGTTGGCCGAATCACAGGAACTGGGCGACACCGTCGAACGCCGATTCGACCACATCCTCGTCGATGAGTACCAGGACACCAACGCCGTCCAGAGTCGCATCCTGCGGAACATGCGCAAGACCAACCACAACATCTGCGTGGTTGGCGACGACGCCCAGTCCATCTACTCGTTCCGCGCCGCCACCGTGCGCAACATCCTCGATTTTTCCAAGCAGTTTCCCGGCACGCGCATCGTCACGCTGGAGCAGAACTACCGCTCCACGGAGCCCATCCTGGCCGCCTCCAACGCGGTCATGGCCCGTGCCCGCGAGCGCTTCACCAAGAACCTCTGGTCGCAACGGCCCTCTCATCAGAAGCCGTTGCTGATCACCTGCATGGACGAGGCCGAGCAGAGTGAAGAGGTCTGCCGGAACATCCTCGCCCACCACGAGCGCGGCATCCCGCTGCACCGCCAGGCGGTCCTGTTCCGCGCCGGCTATCACAGCGATATGCTGGAAGTCGAGCTGACCCGCCGGCACATTCCCTTTCACAAGTACGGCGGGCTCAAGTTCGTCGAAGCCGCCCACGTGAAGGACATGCTCTCCTTCCTGCGCATCCTGGAGAACCCTCACGACGAGATAAGCTGGTTCCGCGTGCTGCAACTCCTCGAAGGCATCGGCCCAAGATCCGCCCGGCGGATCATGGACCACCTCGGCGTCCGGGGGGGTGGGGCTCGTGCCCGGCGTGCTGAACCGGCGGGCGCGCATCCTGCCAAGCGTTCTGAATCGGAGGGCGGGCATCCTGCCCGCCTTTCAGGGGTTCAGGGTTCGGGGGTCAGGGTTCAGGAAGGCGCGGCAGCGCTTCCCCAGGAGGATTCCGGGCAAGGGGCGAAAAAGGCAGGTGAGGCGGCCGCCGCCCGGGGCGCGGAATTGGCCGCGTCTGCGTCGCCCTTGCGGCGACTCTTCGAGACACCGCCTGTTGTCCCGGCCGCTGCCGCCAGGCAGTTTGAACAGCTTCGCCGTGCCCTGGCCGATTGCTGCGGATTCGTCTTGAAGCACTCCCGGGCCAAAGGCCCCCGAGCCCGAAGCGCAAGCGAGGGACAGGCCGACGACGGAGACCCTCGCTCGCGCGTCGGGCTCAGTTCCGCGGGCGAGCCGGACGACGCCGACCCCGCCCCCCGCCCCGGCGAACTCCCACCGGCCGTCCAGGTGGAGCGTATCCGCCGTTTCTACGAACCGCTCTTCCAGAAGCTTTACGACAACGCCACCATCCGCCTGCGCGACATCGAGCAGTTGGAGCAGATCGCCGCCGGCTATCGCTCGCGGGCCCGCTTTATCACCGATTTGACGCTGGATCCACCGACGTCCACCTCCGATCTGGCCGGCCCACCGCACCTCGACGAGGATTATCTCGTCCTGAGCACCATCCATTCCGCCAAGGGTTGCGAGTGGGACGTCGTGCACATCATCCACGCCGCCGACGGCAACATTCCCTCAGACATGGCCATCCAGGACCAGGACGGCGTCGAGGAGGAGCGCCGCCTCTTCTACGTGGCGATGACCCGGGCCAAGGACATGCTCTACGTCTACTTCCCGTTACGCTACTACCGCGCCCGCATGGGCCTCGGCGACACGCACCATTACGCCCAACTCACCCGCTTCCTCGCTGAAGGCCCCAAGTCATTCTTCGACCAACGCGGCGCTGCCGGCTTCACCCGCGAAGGCGCGCAGGCCGCGAAGCCGATCCCAAGCGCTCAAAAGGTGAATGACTGGGTCAACAAGCTGCTGGAGTGAGGTGAAGACGGATGAAGGATGCCGGATGATAACACGCAGCCTCGGTGCTGCGCGGGGTGGCCCAGGTTCTCCGAACCTGGGCTCGCGATTTCATCGGCTGCGAGTATGGCGAACATTTCATGCAAACGAGGGGTCTTTAACGCACAAATCATGAACCCACCTTCGGAGAAGGTGGGCCACCCGCAAGAGACTCTGTGGCTCCACTATCGCGCGGGGGTGGCCCAAGGTTCTCTGAACCTGGGCTCGCGATTTCATGGGCTGCGAGTATGGCGAACATTTCATGCAGACGAGGGGCCTCTGACGCACAAATCTTGAACCCACCTTCAAAGAAGGTGGGCCACCCGTTCCACCCGAAGAAGGTGGGAGCCCGTCCATTTTCTCTCCGTGCCCTCTGTGGCCTCACCGCCGCCCCGGTTTTCGTCGTGCCGCGAATACCTCTTCCAGCGCCCGGCGAACGCTCCGGACCATCTCCGCCCGGAACTGCGGCTGCTCCAGCGTCCCCTCGACATGCACCTCCATCAGCTCGCGAGCCACGCCCTCGACCAGCTCACTGAGCACCTCCATGCGTGGCAGCCGGAAGGCGCTGCCCACCAGCAGCGTCAGGTCCATCGCCTGGGTCGAGCTGTTCACCCGACCGGCCCCCACCATGGAGAGCGACTTGCCACGCAGATCGATTTCCTGGAGCAGCACATCATCCCCATCGATGGCGTAGGCGAACCGCGCATCCTCGAAGGCGTTGTCGTCGCGCTGGCCGTGGACGAGTTGAAAGATGGAGAATATCAATGGAATGCGGGCCATCTGCGCCTGCCGGATGAACACGCTCCCCCCGCCATGCCGGCTGTCGGGATCGCCAAACCGGCCAGCCAGGGCCAGGCTGCCGTCCACGGTCCCTTTGGTGGTCACGGGCGGCTCGTCGGGCCGGCGCTTGGCGTTCAGGAATTCCTCCAGCGACATTCCCCGCGTCGCCAGCGAAAGTCCGAACGTCGGCCGGCCGGTGGCATAGTTCACCTCCAACTCGCCGAGCACGTCGCCGCCGTAGAAGCCGCCCCGCAAGTCGGTGATGCGCAGCCGGGGATCCCCCGCCGGCCGGGCCATGTGGCCCCGGACCTCAGTGATCAACCGGCCATCCACCCGGGCTTGCGACAGT
The DNA here is from genome assembly GCA_012719955.1 of Phycisphaerae bacterium. Taxonomy (GTDB): domain Bacteria; phylum Planctomycetota; class Phycisphaerae; order UBA1845; family PWPN01; genus JAAXZI01. The sequence continues at coordinate 3,625 of JAAXZI010000214.1, forward strand.
GTAAAGTCCAGGTCCAGCGAGACGCTCTCCGCCATCCCCCCCCGGCCGCTCACCCGTCCGGTCAGGTCGGCCAGTTCGCTACCCACATAAATGGTGAGGCCGTCCAGATCGGCGGCCCCTTCGGCCGTCCATTGGCTTCCCCGGGCGTCATACGAGAAGATCAGCCGGCTGATGGAAATATCCGCCTTGCCCGTCGGCTTCACATCGTACCACAGCCGGCGAAGCCGCCAGGGCACCGCCTTGCGAAGCGTCTCCGAAAAGGTAAGCCCGCGGATCTGAAGCGACATCTCGCCGGCCAGCGCGGCCTCCTTCATGTCCATACGCCCGTCCAGCTCGAACTTCATGCCCTCATGCCATGCGCTGACGTTCTCAAATTTCACGCCCTCCGGCGTGAACACGAACCGCCCATGCACCCGCGTCAGGGGCAAGGGGAATGCCTCCAGCATGGCCGTGCAATCCAGGGGCTCGATGATGGCCGTGTAGTGAACCTCCGGCAACGCAGGCTGCGAGGCGGGAAGCGTGGTCGGCCGGGATGCCGCCGTGCCGGCAGGAAGAGTGGCAGACCCGGCAGAAGCATCGGTTTGAGCTTCACCCGGAGAGGCAGAGGGAGCCGAGAGTCGTACTGAATCAGAGGTGGAAGCCGCGACTACGGCCTTCTGTTCGTAGGTCAAATCCAGCCGAACCGCCCCACCCGGGTTCACCGACTGCCAGATCGGCCGGACCGCCTCCGGCAGTGCTCCGCGCAAAGTCTCATCCAGGAGCAGCCGCTGGCTGGTCACGCGCAGCGACAGGTCTTGATCGTCCGGCCGTATACCGACCTGTCCGGTCAGCGCCACTGTCGAAGCTCCGAAGCGCCCGCTCAGCGACTCGATGGCAAGCTGCTCGGGCCTGATACCGATGCGGGCGTGCACGTCGGTCAGGCACACCGGCGTCTGGGGAACGCTCAACTCGCCCCCGTCTAGGCTGGCCGTCAGGTCATACACCACCTCCGCCGATTCCGGCGGCGTATAGATCCGCCCGTGAACCGCTACCTGCCCACGCGGCGCAAGTCGCTCATACATCAGCCGGGCGTCCGGCGGAAAAGCCTGGGCCAACTTTTCATCAAGCGGCACGGTCCGGGCATCCAGCCGGAGATCCACCACGGCCGGCCCTTCCGAACCGCGCTGCACCCGGCCGCTCACCTCCACCCGGGCCGGCCCGTTGGCTCCCCGCACCCGGTCCAGTTCAAAACCGCCATTCTGAATGCGCAGCCGTCCGGCCAGCCCTTCGAGCGGATACGGGAAATCCTCGAACCGCACCGCTCCGTCCAGGAAATGCACATCCACCACGGCCTTCCAGGGATTCTCTGACAGCGACAGGCCATGCGGCTTGGGATCGCGATGAAGCTGCACGTCGAGGTCCATGCGGGCGCGCGTATTGAACATCGCGATCAGCTCGCGGTCGCGTTCATCCAGGCAGCGGGTCAGGTCGTCATCCAGCTCGATCGAGGTGGCCTTGATGTTTACATCCAGGCCCTGGTTGTTGTAGCCGTTGACGATCCCATTGATCACCGCCCGGCCACCGCCGTGAACACCCGTGAACTCGCGCAACTCGATCCGGCCGTCCGGGCGAAAGTAGATGCAGCCCGACAGATCGTACAACCGGTACGGAAAGCGGAAATAGCGGGCCGACGCGCCGCGGGCCGTGAGCAGACCATCCACGAAGCGGATGCCCTTGTCCTTGCCGGGTAGCTTCTGAAAATGCAGACGGAAATCGGCCCGGCCGCGCGGGTCGTAATCCACCACGAACTCGCGCAGGTGAAACCACCGCTGGGCAAATCGCCGCTCCGCCGCCGGCGCCTGCTCGTCGTTCACCGGCAGGGTCACGCCCCTCACGTCCACGTGCACGTCAAACCCCAGGTCGTCCACCGTGAATCCGTCGGCGTTGAAGGTCACCGTGCCTTTGAGCCGCATGGGCGCGTCGCGAAACAACCCGGAAATGTCCAGCGTGGCCCGACCATAGCTGACCTGCACCGTGCCGCCGACCTGACTGAACTGAATGAAGCGTTCGCTTGCGGGCAGAGGCTTCTCTACCTCGTCGATCGGCACCGAGAGGCTCGCGTCCCGCAGGATCAGCCTGGCCTCGCCCCCGGTCCGCGGATCGAACCGGATCGACTCGGCCCGCACATACCCGCGCAGGCCGAGCACGTCGAGCTGGCGCAGGATATGCGCCGGCGCCGAACCGGCCAGGTCCTCCACCGACATGGACGGCACGCTGCCGGCCACCGCCAGCGTGCGCATGTTCACCCGCAGCCGCCCCTCCTCCGTCTTCAACGGATCCTCCATGTCGAATACCCGGACGATCCTCAGGTCATACGTTTCGCTGTCCGACGATGCCGGCTGGGCGTCCGCCCACAGCGACTGGGCCGCTCCCGCGGACCGGCCACGCTCATCGAGCCGGTGCTGCACCACGCGCAGGTTGCGCAGTCGCAGCACCGGCAGCCGGATGGCCTGCCGCGGAGGTCGTTGCGGCCGCTGGTTGAGCAGTACCTGCCAGTTGCGCGCGTCGTCGGTCAGGCGGTGAATAAGCGTCAATTCCGGGTCCACGGCCACGATCTCGGGCACCACCAGGTTGCCGGTGAGCAGGCTGAACGGATGCAGTCTCAGGTATAGGCTGCGGGCCCTGAAGATCGTCCGGCCGGCCAGCGTATTGTCGTGCGGGTCGAAGCGGGCCTCCTCCGGTATTGCCACCGTGACGCCCCTCAGGTCGATGCCGCGAAAAGGATTGAGGCGGAGCTGTGCGATGCGAACCTCTCCCCCGCTGAAGTCATGCAGCCACCGCTCGGCATAACTCCGCAGGCGTTCTTCGTCCGTCAGATGAAAATAGAGGAACGCGCCGCTGCCCAGCAAAGCCAGTCCGAGCAGTCCCAGGATCGCGCGCAGGCGCGACACCCGCCGGCGAAACGGCCGATTCGGTCTCCAGGTTTTCTCGGCGCGATCACGCACGGGTTTTCACCGACTACCGCTCCTGCCGGGGGCGTGCATTCCGCCTTCCTTAAGGCGTGCAAGATGCGCGCCCCCCGGGCGCACGGCCTCTTCCAACAAACAGCATTGCCACGGCCCCCAACCCCGCTGCCGACAGCACCACGACGAACGGCATCACCGGCACCCGGTAACGCACGCTGCCCACGTAAATCATGTGCAGCAGGGTGAACGCAATCACCGGCAGCAACAGCAGCAGCCAGTCCGCCGCCGGCCGGCGACAGCGCCACCAGCCGATCGCCGCGAACCCCAGCGCGGGCAGCATCCAGGCCGCGCTGACCAGGGCGATGAATCCGCTGCTGTATTCCTCGACGTTGGGTATCGGACTCCAGGTGCGAAGGAACTTCCGCCAGGCCAACCGCAGCACGCGCATCGGGTCACGGCGGGCCTCTGCCAGGGCCCGCTCCTGGAAATACTCGTTCCATTGCACTTCGCCGAGGCCTTGTACGTCCGGGGCCTCTTTGGTGTGGGCCAAGTCGCTGCCGCCGGTTGCGCCGGGTTGCAGGCCGTCGTAGAGGGAAATACCTCCCCGGGTCGAGAGCCAGTGCCACCGGCCGATGACGGCCCGGTTGCGCGCTGCCCAGGGCAGAAGCCCGATTATCACCACCAACGGAATGACCGCCGCCTGAACTACCACCTTGCGATCGAACCGCCTCAACACCACCAGCGCGACCGGCGTCAGAACCACCAGAATCGCGGCCGACGGCCGGAGCATAATCGCCAGCCAGAGAAACAGGCCCGCACAGATCGCCTCCGCAAACCAGCCGCGCCCCGTTTTCGGCGGGTGCTTCTGCATAAAAATCCATGCCGTCACCAGCACGGCCGCAAACAGCGCCTCGGTCAACAGCAGGCCGGAGAAAAACACCAGGAACGGATCGAATGCCGCACCCAACCCGGCTAGCCCGGGAATCAGCAGACTCTCACGCGCGGGCATCACGGCCGCGTCGGCCGTGCCGGTGCATGGTCGGCCATCAACAGGCTGCGCGCCGTCAGCACTGCGCGTCGAGTCGTGGCATAGAGCCCCATCGCCGGGTTGGCCCGGCCTTCCCGCAAGAAATTGCCGGGCCAGCAGGAACGTCGCGGGCGCCACCCAGGCCGCGAGAAGGGCCTGGGCGATGCGCGCCCAGAGCAATGGCCGGGGCAACCCCTGAAAGATCGCCAAAAACGCGGGATACCCGGGCATGTACGTGGCCCGGTAGCCAAACTCGTCAATCAGGCCCTCCCCGGCCGCCAGGGAACGGGCGCTCAATACGTACGCCTCTTCGTCGGGATAATCGAGATGTTCGGCCCGGCCCTCCGGCCCCCAGCGAACCAGGACCCAGCCGACGCGCAAACCGGCCGCCAACAGGAAGAGGAGCAGGAGCCCTGTGCGGACCCGGCCGGCCGCGTTGTCTTTTCGAGGCCGCAGGCTCATGTGCGCTCCCGGGCGTCCAGGGGGCGGGCCCGCAAACGCAGGATCTGCTGCGTCCCGCGATGCAGCCGCACCCGGTCATCGATCCGGAACGGCACCAGCCAGATAGGGCCGAGCTGATCGCATAGCACCACCGACCGGTCGCGCAGGGCCGGATCAATCTTTTCATCGATAAAGAAGTCGGAGAGCTTCTTCATGCCCGTCATACCCAGCGGAAGGAAGCGGTCGCCGGGTTTGCGGGCCCGGGCCACCAGCGGCGGGCGCACCTCCGCGGCATCGAGCCATTCCTCATAGTTGGCCTGCCCGCGTCCGGTCTGTCGGCGGATGTGCTCGTCGATGAGCGTCTCGTTCGCTTCGATCAATTCGGCGGAGATCTCCATGCCGAAGGCCGGCAGCAGGGTCGTGCCGTTCATCGATACGCGCATCTGATCGGCCAGCGGCTCCACCGGCGCGCCAGTCGCCGCTTCGAAAACCAGGCGCGCGTAGCGTCTCGACACCCGGAAGCCGCCCGGCAGATCGAGCGTCTTGTTGCCCTCGCGCCCGGCGGCCAGGTTCGCGACCGCCTCAAGATGGCCGTAGGTCAGCTCCTGCTCGCCGATGCCCAGCCGCAACAGGGCGTGGCGGACCACCTGGGCGCGCATAACCTGCGGCTTGCGCGCCAGCAGGTCCGCGTGCAGGGTAAGCTGACGATCGTCGTGCGAGACCACCAGCGATTCCAGCAGCCGCTCGCTGGTCTCGCTCAGGTAGGCGTCGGCCCCGCGGGCCTGTTCACCCAGCCGCAGCAGGGCTTCGTCCACCTGGGGGTTGAACTTCTCGCGCAAGAGCGGCAGGACGATGTTGCGGATACGGTTGCGGGTGAACTCGGACGAATGGTTGGTCGCATCCACGCGCGACTCGATGCCCCGCTCGGTGAGGTAGTCCATGATTTGAGCCCGGCGAAACGCCAGCAACGGCCGGATGATGCGAATGTCGCTTCCGGGCCGGATGGGCCGCACCGGACGGATACCGCCCAGCCCACGCAGGCCCGTCCCGCGGATGATCCGATGCAGGATGGTCTCCGCATTGTCGTCGGCGTGGTGGGCCATGGCCACCGTCCGCGCGTCCAGCTTCAGACAAAGCCGCTCCAGGAACTCAAATCGGCATTGCCGGCCGGCCTGCTCCACGGAGGTCCCCCGCTCCCTGGCCACGGCACGCACATCCACCGACTCGATCGCGACCGGCAGGCCGAGCTTCCGGGCCAGCGATTCCACAAAAGCGGCGTCCGCATCGGCATCAGCCCCGCGAAGCTGATGGTTCAGATGGGCGACGTGAAGTCGCAGGCTCCAATCGCCGACCCCTTTCAGGCTGTGCAGCAAATGCAATAGAGCCACGGAATCGGGCCCGCCAGAGACCCCCACCACCACGGTCTCATCGTGAGCCAGCAACCGGCGGTCCACCAACAACTGAGCAAACTGGGCTTCAAGATCAGATTTCGGCATAACTCGTCGTCTTCTCGGCGGCAGGCCTCCGGCCCACCTTTTATGTTGGAGACAGGCACCCTGCCCACCTCTGTCTCGGAGGGCGGGCATCTTGCCCGCCTCACTTCTACGCGAAGCGAGCAAGTACGGATCGTCAGGCGTTCAACGCCCGCCCGCAATTATCGCAGAAATTGGCGTCGAAGTCATTCCCATGACCGCAGTTGGAGCATTCCTGGGGACGGACCAGGGCCGAGCCGCACTGGGAGCAGAACCGGGCGTCGGGGTCATTCTTGTGCAGGCATCGGAGGCAGGCAAGCTCAGCCGGGGGAGCGGGCTGGGCCCCGGCTATGCCGTCATGCACGGCTTTTGCTATCTGGCGGATGCTGTCCTGTGATTCCCGAGCGGCGTATTTCAGGGTGTCGGTCGCCACCGGCGTGATTTCCGCCGATTTATAGCGTGCGATTTTGCCCATGTAGCCGGCCTTGGTGATCATGACCCCGAATCCCAGGAGCGGCAACCCGACGAAGGCACACCAAAAGAATCGCGGCGGCTCAAACGATCCGAAGCTCGAGAAGAAACTGACAAAGCCAACCAGCGCGAACAGCCCGCCAACGACCGCAATCAGCGGACCAACCACGCGCAATGCATCCCGTGTGGATTCATGATCGGGGTCAATCTGGCTGGGGCCCGGCATCCGCACACCTCCTCTCAGGGCCACCAGTATAGCGATCACCCCGGCGAGAGCGATTCTAATTTTGTGGAATTATTCAACCGCGGATCCACGGCTGCCCCCCCACCCCACCGCTTCGGGTGGCCCAGGTTCTGCGAACCTGGGTTCGCGATTTGGAGGGGCCCTGAGGATCGCTGTCACACCCGGCGGAGGTACGACTCCGAAATCAAAAATCGAGAACCCACCTTCAAAGAAGGTGGGCCACCCCATTAGACAACCTCGCGTGCGATAGGTGCGAAAAAGGATTCCCGCACCAGGACCCTGGTACGAAACCGACGTTTGCGGGTGGCCCAGGTTCTGCGAACCTGGGTTCGCGATTTGGAGGGGCCCTGAGGATCGCTGTCACACCCGGCGGAGGTACGACTCCGAAATCAAAAATCGAGAACCCACC
>JAAXZI010000215.1 GCA_012719955.1 Phycisphaerae bacterium
CTCGGGCGCGATGGCCACGGTCTTCAAAGCCCGGCAGCTCAGCCTGGACCGCCTGGTGGCCATCAAGGTTCTCTCCAAGAAGCTGGGAGAAAACCCGGAGTTCGTGGAGCGTTTCTATCGCGAAGGGCGCGCCGCGGCGCGACTGAGCCACAACAACATCGTTCAGGCCATCGATGTGGGCGAGGCGGGCGGATACCACTACTTCGTGATGGAACTGATCGACGGCAAAACCGTCTTCGACGATCTGGCGGCGGGCAAGACTTATTCAGAGAAAGACGCGCTCAACATCGTCATCCAGGTGGCCCGCGCGCTGGAGCACGCCTCCGAGCGCGGCTTCGTGCACCGCGACGTCAAGCCCAAGAACATCATGATCACCAAGGATGGCGTGGCCAAGCTGGCAGACATGGGTCTGGCCCGCGAAATGTCCGACCGTGAGGCCGCCGAGGCCGAGGCCGGGCGGGCCTACGGGACCCCCTACTACATCAGCCCGGAACAGATCAAGGGCGAACGGCACATTGACTTCCGGGCTGACATTTACTCGCTGGGGGCCACGTTTTATCACATGGTCACCGGCAAGGTGCCTTTTGAGAGCAACACGCCGGCGGCGGTGATGCACAAGCACCTCAAGGAACCGCTGGTTCCGCCCGATCATCTCGTTCCCACGCTCTCCACCGGTCTGGGCGAGGTCATCGAACGAATGATGGCCAAGGATCGCAACGAGCGCTACTCCTCGATGGCCGATCTGATCGCCGACCTGGAAGCGATTCAGCGCGGCGAACCGCCGCTGCGGGCCAGAAAACGCTACGACCCGAACATTCTGCAAAGCCTGGCCGACAGCGGCGAGGCCGTGGAGAACGAGTCATCAACCGCGGCGGAGGAAGCCCCCCCACCAACCAAGTTGCTCATCTGGCTGTTCGTTCTGGGTACGCTGTTGGGCATCTCCGTCATTGCAAACATCCTGCTGCTGGTTTCGGTGATGTCGTAGAACGCCGGCCGGCAAACTCAGTGCACCCATCACAAACCGCGCCCAGAAGTTGTCACTCCGCAGAGCCATGACGGAAACACGTCGATTGGCCTTGATCTGGCCCTGTATCGCGCAAATCCTGCGCGTCGACGCAGTGTGAATCATTGTGTCGACGACTGTCGGGGCCTTGAACCGCTTTTTCCCTTGACAGAGTTATGGGACATGTGGTACATAGATAATGTGAAACGACTCGGGCCTGAATGCCTGCGAGTCCCGTCGGCAACCGGAGCGCTCGATCAGCGGAAGCAGCCGGGCGGGATTTTGAGGAACACACATCCCAGGTCCGCGATTCACGATCGACTGAAGGAGTAGTCGATTCGTCAGTCTCGGCACGGAGGCCACACACCTCGCCGAGACACCAAACCGTCAAGTTGGAACGCGCTGGTGGGTCACTGGCTCACCGTGTCCTTGTGTTGGGCTGGAGCACGCGCGAGGACAGGCGTTCGACGCGGGAGGCCGTGTGGGTGGCGGCTTCTTGAGTGTGGGTTGGTTTATGATCTCGGGAGGTCGTCGATGTTGAAGGCGCAGCAGAATGACGATAGCCGGGCGGTCCAGGCTCTGTGGAAGAAGTACCTCAAGACGCGGGATGACCAGTATCGGAACGCCCTGGTGGAGAAGTACGCGCCGCTTGTTCACATCCAGGCCGCTCGTTTGTCTCGCAAGTTGCCCGCCCAGATTGGTTACGACGAAATCTGCAGCGCCGGTTACGACGGCCTGATTGAGGCTGTCGAGGGTTACGATCCCAGCAAGAAGGCGAAATTCGAGACCTTCTGCCAGCAGCGCATCGTCGGCGCGGTCATGGACTGGCTGCGCAGCCTCGATCCGCAGTCGCGAACCGTGCGCACCTTTGAGAAGAAGCGCATGAGCGTGCGCGAGATGCTCGACGCCCAGTACGGCCGTCCGCCCATGCACGACGAAATCGCCCGCGAAATGGGCATCTCCCAGGAACGCTACGATCAGCTCTCCCGAATCTCGCAGCTCGGCCGTGAGGTACACTTCTCGGCCATGGACCCGCGCAACGGCTCCGACTCGCGCGGCCGCTCCGGCGAGCGGGCTTGGGACATCGGCGACCCCCATCAGACCGACCCGGCCGCCAAGCTGACCCGCAGCATGCTCACCGAGTATGTCACCCGGGGGCTGAGCCGCGAAGAGCGGCTGGTACTGGTCCTCTACTACTTCGAAGAGCTGACCATGGCTGAGATCGGCGTTGTGCTGGCCCTCTCCGAGTCCCGTGTCAGCCAGATCCACAAGGACGTTATCGCCCGCCTGCGGAACCGGTTCCGGGACAAGCACCTGGAAGAGTTGCTCACCTGATGGTCATCCGCCGCGGATGCTTGTGCTCCACAGCCGGGGCAGTTGAAGGGGGCTCGGCAGCAATCTACAATCCGTCGTATGCGCAACATTCGTCTGCTCCTTGCCTATGACGGCACCGATTTCCACGGCTGGCAGAAGCAGCCGGGGCTGCGCACGGTGCAGGATTCGGTGGAGCAGGCCACCCGCCGGGTGGTCCGGCACCAGGTGCTGGTGAACGGATCGGGGCGAACCGACGCCGGCGTCCATGCCAGCGGGCAGATCGCCAATTTCGAAACCACCTGTGGAATGCCCTGCGACAATCTCCGGCGGGCGATCGGCGGACGACTGCCGAAGGATATCTCCATCATCCACACCTGTGAGGCCCCCCCGAATTTCCAGGCCTCGCGGCACGCCATCTCGAAACTGTATCGCTACACGATCTATAACGATCCCAACCGCCCCGTCGAGCACCAGCGGCAACGCTATGTCTATCACTTCTGGCATCCGCTGGACGTCGGCCGGATGCGGGCGGGAGCGGAATACCTGATCGGCCGGCATGACTTCGCGGCATTCGCCAGCGCCGGGCATAACCGCGAAACAACCGTCCGCACGGTGTTGGGCATCCGCATATTCCGTCATTTTGAGGAGATTCGCGTCGACGTGGAAGGCTCGGGCTTCCTGTACAACCAGGTCCGCAACATGGTCGGCACGTTGATCGAGGTCGGCCGGGGACACTGGGAGCCGGAGTACGTGCGGGAGATCCTGGAAAGCCGCGACCGAAGCAAGGCGGGGCCGACCGCCCCCGCCCGAGGGTTGTGCCTGCGATGGGTTCGCTACGACATGACCCGCGTCTACGAGCCGGACCCCTGGAAGGTCGCACAGGGGGCTTCCCGGCCAGTCCTTTCCGGCGAGCCGGCCCCATCTGATTCCGAAGCGGAAGAGACGAGTCTCCCGGAATGAACATCTGCCACATTATCACCCGGCTCATTATCGGGGGCGCCCAGGAAAACACGCTGCTCACCTGCCAGGGCCTGCACGAGCGCGGCCATCGCGTCACGCTCATCACCGGTCCGGAAGCCGGCCCGGAGGGAAGCCTCCTGGCCGAAGCCCGGAGCGGCGGCTACCAGGTGGAGGTGATTGCCAGCCTCCGTCGGGCGGTCCGGCCGTTCACCGACTTGCGCGCCCGCCGCGATCTCTGCCGGATCCTCACGGCAATCCGGCCGACGATCGTCCACACCCACAGCAGCAAGGCCGGCGTGCTGGGCCGGATCGCCGCACGCGACGTGGGCATTCCGGCGATCGTCCATACCATCCACGGCCTGAGCTTCAATCGCACGCAATCAGCACCGGTGCGATTCCTGTATCGCGGCCTGGAACGCTACTGCGCTCGTTTTACCGACTGTCTGGTCAGCGTAGCCGACGCCATGAGCGCCCAGGCGGTGGCCGCGGGCATCGCGGAACCGGATAAATTCACGACCATCTATTCGGGCATGCGCACCGAGCTGTTCTCGCCTGAGCGCTTCGACCGGCAGGCGATCCGCCGAAGCTGGGGCGTCGGCGAAGACGAAGTGGTCATCGGCACGGTGGCCCGGCTGTTCCGCAACAAGGGCTACGAGCAGCTCATACCAGCCATGGCGGCGGCGGTCCGGCAAGATCCACGGCTGCGATTCGTATGGGTCGGGGGCGGAGCCCAGCGCGACGAGTACGTCCGGCAACTGGACACACTGGGGCTGCTCCCGCGGGTGGTGCTTACCGGGCTGGTCCCGCCGGAGCAGGTGCCGCAGATGTTGGCCGGCATGGACCTGCTGGTGCACGCTTCCCAGTGGGAAGGTCTGCCGCGGGTCGCCGTGCAGGCGCTGCTGATGGGCGTGCCGGTCATCAGTTTTGATATTGATGGGGCCCCCGAGGTCGTCATTCCCGATCAGACGGGGATGCTGGTGCCGCTGAACGACGTGACCGGGCTGGCAAAGGCGATGGTGACGCTGGCCGGCGACCCTGCCCTGCGGGCGCGTTTCGGCCGGGCCGGGCGGGAATTATGCCTTCGTCGCTTCGACTGGCATGTGATGGTGGAACAACTCGAAAGACTCTATTCGAACCTGGTACGCCCGCAGGAGCACGCGCAAGATTCAACGCGAATGAGCCGAAGCGAATGAGAAAGCAATGCGCAAGAATGAGTGATGAGTGACGAGCGGCCCACTATCGCCACTCATCACCCATCACTCATTACCAATTACTGCTCGCTGATTTCTGCCCGCTGAAAGCTGACCGCTGAATGCTGATCGCTGATCGCTTCCTTCGACCAATCAGGCCTTGGGAACCATGGCCACGAGCTTATCGAATGCGGCCGGATCCTGAATAGCCAACTGGCTGAGCATCTTGCGATCCAACGAGATGGACAGCTTTCGCAGGCCATTCATGAATCGCGAGTAGCTGATCCCACGGGCCCGGCATGCGGCCGTGATGCGCGTGATCCACAGGGCGCGGAATTCGCGCTTCTTGGCCCGGCGGTCACGGGTCGCGTAGGAGCGCGACTTGAGCAGGGCCATCTTCATAACGCGGGTGAGCTTGCTGCGTCCGCCACGGAAGCCCTTCGCTTCGGCGCGAAGGCGGCGTCTCTTGCGGGCGGTTGCCGCTCCACTGGTTGCACGGGGCATTGCATTTTCTCCTACGGCCCCCCTGGCCGACGTTCAGGGCGTTGGCCGCCCGGGCCGGGGGTACTGATGCCGCCTGGCAAGGCGGCGATCGTCCATCCATTTACTCGCCCAAGGCCCTCAAGATGCGCGGGGTCTCGCCTTTGAACACCACCGCCTTCTTATGCAGCTTGCGGAGGCGCTTGCTGGGCCGCCCGCTCAGCAGGTGGCCGGTGAAGGCCCTGGATCGGACCACCTTCTTCTTGGCGGTCACCTTGACGCGCTTCTTAAGTCCCTTGTGTGTCTTCGTCTTCGGCATGGAAAGCCTCGGGTCGTATCTCAAAAACCAAAACAGTCGAGCCCGGCATTTTAAGGGCTGGCCTTGCTGGAAGCAAGCTCAATAGCGAACCTGGAAATCGTAGAACTCGCCTGTGGCCGGAGCGGTATCCACCTTCCGATCCTGGATGTAGCCGCTCATTTCATTCTCGACGGCCTGCACAAACCGTTCCAGTTCCTCAGGCGCCCCCTCGGCCACGATCTCCACCCGGCCATCGCGGGTGTTCCGGACGTACCCGGTAACCGAAAAACCGCGGGCGACCAGGCGGGTGGTATAGCGAAAACCAACTCCCTGCACGTGCCCGGAAAACAGAACCGTCCAGCGAACCTTATGGGACGCGGTAGACATTGGAATTCCCTCTTCAGCCTGGTCAGAACCGGCCATAACGCCCCCGTCGCCGGATTAAACCCACATTGTAAGATCGTAACGGCCGGGCAATTGCCCCCTTCTTCGGGGGGCGGGCATCCTGGCTGCCTCAACGCCTAGGGAGGGCGGGCATCTTGCCCGCCTCGAAGGCCAAACCATGAAAACCCTGGCCGCAACAAGCACCAAGTGCCTTTACGCCAACCCACAGGCGCCTGGGAGCCCACCCCCGCATGGTGTCTGTCACTGCACTTGAGCAGTGCGGGACTTCAGCGCCGCCCATGCACGGCTCAAGAGTCGCGGCACACAAGCCGTGGCACACAGGGCCGTGGTAGACGAGCCGTGCCGCAGACCATCTCACCATTCGCCCTTGGGTTGTCTGCACTGTAATCCTGAAGGTCGCCGGATTAAAGACGGTAGCCCAGGTGCCCGGCAGGCGGCTGAAACCGCCGGCCGGACACCCGGGCACCATTTTGGAGCACACCCTTCAAGGGCCGCTCAGCTCACCGAGGCCAACACTGGGGCGTGGGCGTCCAGTGCTGCCGTTGGGCTGCCGGCCGGCTTGTCGCTCTTCACAAAGTCATCCAGCTTCTGCTCAAACTTCCTGGCCTGATCCTCCTTGAGCAGGAAAACCTTCTTCGTGCCGACCACCACCGCATAGCGGCTCTTGTCGGTGTCGTTGGCCGGACCGGTCTTCGACAGGAGGATTTCCGTTCGTTGACCATTTTCCTGGCTGATGACGAGCCGTTGGGCGTCATCACCGAGGCCATACTTAGCCAGATCGGCCGCCGCATAGTCGACGTAGCGGTGGGTCTTAATCTCCCGCAGGCCGTTCAGCACATCGGTGACCTTCTGCTTGTCGATGGGGAGCAACGGGTCGGTCACGTAGCGCCATTCCTCACCACTCTTGCGGAAGGTCAAAACGCCCTTCGCGTCTTCGAACGAGAGTTCGACGACGTTGGGCACCTCGAACTTGACGATCTGGTGCTGATGCATCTCCGTGGTCGCATCGTCGTAGATGCGGTTGTCGAGCTCCCAGATCATCTCGCTCCCCTCAAGGGCGACGTAGGTCTTGTCGTCCTTGCGGGCCAGGAACAGGCGGCGCACCTCCGGTCCGGTGGGCCGGGTTGCCGTCACCTCGGCCGCGGGCTGGGTCGCCGCAGCAGCCACGGCCGGTTGGGTGGCCGCCGGTTGGGTGGCCGCCGGCTGAGTGGCGAGATGGGCATACGCCGGCTGCGTAGCCGCCTGGGCCAGCAGTTCATTGAGTTGCTGACGAAGCATTTCGGTCGCCAGCTTGTTTTCGGTCTCGGGGTGCGTGCGCTGGTATTCGAGCAGATCCTGGACGTCCTTGATCTGGGTGGCCAGATCCTTGACGGGCCGAGTGGTGGCCGGACGCGTGGACGCCGCCGGCTGGGTAGTTGCCGGCTGGGTGGTCGCCGGCTGGGTGGCGGCCGGCTGGGTGGTCGGAACGACAACGGTGTTGGGCTGATCGGTCAGCCGATCGATCCACACCGCCAGGGTCACATCCGGCTTATCCAGCCCGAATTTCGCCTTATCGCCCATTCCCGCCACGCGTTTGGCCTGGAGGGTCGTGATGTCGCCGAGCAGGTTGCGAACGGCATCGTTGTCGGCCGGCGCCTCAATGGGCGATTGCAGCGACCACTGGCTGTTTCGGTTGACCAGAGTGACTGCCGGAGCATCCTTCCGGGCGATTTCGATCTTGCTCAGGCGTTCACGCGGCACGCTGAGCACAAGGCGGTCGCGGTAGGACACCGGCGGGAGCAGCAGTGGCGCCACGACGTCCTCGTTAACGGCGGCCACGGGCTCCTCGGCGGCGTTGCGCACGTACACCATGCGCCCGCTCGGGGTGGGCCGGCCGACCAGAAGCGTGATAGGCTCAGCCCGCCCTTCCTGCGTGAGGGAGACCCGGGCCCGCGGTTTCGTCCAGTCCTGGACCTCTCCCTGATCGGCGGGATTGACGAAGCTGGTCGCCTTCATCTCGGCGACGGCCCTGATGAGATCATCGACCGCGGCATTGTCGGCCACCGTGCCATCGGGGAAGGTCCATTTCTGATCGTCGCCGCGGGTCAGGGTCATGCTCTCGCCGTCGGCCTGGACTTCAACCTTCTTGACCTTGACCTGCTCGACCTTGGCCAGGGTTTTGTCCTGGAGATCGGCCAGCGGGGTCCGTAGATTCTTGACCGTGTACTCAGCCAGCGAGAACACCCAGGGCCGGGAATCAAGCCGGGCGAAGTAGGTCGGCGTGGCCGAGCCGGTCAAACCGCCGATCGCAATCGCGTACGTTCTGGTCTCGGTGGAAGGCTGCGTGTCGGCCGGACGAGTCGCCGCCGGATCATCGGGCTTGTACTTGGCCGGCACTTCGACCTGGGTCTCGACAGTCACCTTGACGCGCGGCCGATCGAGCCCGAAGGCGTCATACGTGACCGGATTGTCGTCCTGCCAGTGCTGAGCGTACAGGTTGCTCATGGCTGACGCGAGCGAGTTGGCCTTCTCCTTATCCGCCCGGCCGCGAACCGGCGACTCGATGGTCCACTCGTCGCCATCCTTGGCCAGCACGTAGTTATGCTCGCCCTCGACCTTGATCCGCCGGACGTCCTTGGTGTTGAACTTGACCACGACCTTGTCGCGGTACGAGTCCAGCCGCTTGTTGAACGTGGAGACCAGATTGGAGGTGGATTCACGGATCTCGTCCGTGCCGGCCAGGCGAATATAGGTGCCGGTGCCGGTGGGCAGCGGAGACCCGACGGCCAGATCCGCCTTCAGCTCGTCGCCCTTATACAGCTTCACCACGATGGGCTTGTTCAGGCCGGATGTGGATTCGCTGGGGCCCTTTTCGCCCTTCTTGTAGGCGCGATCGTACTTGAGTCTGGTCACGCCATCGACGATCTGGTCGACCTCGTAGTTGTTGGCCGGCGCATCGAGGGGCTCGGTCATCTGCCACTTGTCGCCCTCTTTCTTGAAGGAGCGACGTTCGCCGTCCCGCAGGACCACTTCCACGCGATCAATGCCCTCGAGCGGGGTCTCAAACAGGGCCTTTTCAACCGTCTCCGGCTTCTTCGGCGCGTCTTCGACCGTCTTCCAGGGCTTCTCGGAAACTGCCCACAGGAGGGTGGCCACGAGGGCCGCCAGTGCCAGAAAGAGTGTTGTTTTCAGGTTCATGTGCGTCTCACCGCCAGCAGTTATCAAGCCTTTGTCATCAGGCGTATCACGGGCAGGATGCCCGGGTTACCGGAACAGGCTATCACCGTCTACGAATGAACATCACCGCGCCGCCAATGACCAGCACGGCCAGGGCCCAACCCATGGTGATGCCCCAGAGCCGTTGCTTGCTGGCCTCGGCGATGGGACCGACGATAGGCACGTCCGCCGGGCCGGCGGCGATCAGTTCGGTCTTGCCGCCCAGCCAGTACAGCGCGTTGGTAAACAGCTCCACGTTCTCGGTCGGCGGCGGGTCGGTGACCAGCCGGACCTCGCCCTTGGCGTCGATCCGCGGCACCGCCGCTTCGAGGTAGTTCTCCAACAGCGAGGCGCCGGTGCCCATGACCACCACCCGGCTGTTGGTCTTCTTGTTCTCGGCCGCGACGATCACCGGGAACGGCGGTTCCTTCACGTCCGAACTCTTGGCGAACATGGTGTCTTTGCTGCGTTCGCGCAGGGCCTTGATGATCGGCGCGAAGTCGCCCTCGGCCCACATGTCCTGGGCCTTTTCAGGCACCAGCAGCACGGGCTCGACCACCACGTCCTCGGGAATCTGCTCGGCCGGAATCACCGGGCAGGCGTGCAGGAAGAGCATGCGCCGGGACCGCAGCGGCTTGCCGATGGGCTGCTCGGTAAAGTGATTCAGCCGCATGTAGTGGAACTGGATCGGGTCAAAGCTGTACATGCCCGGCTCTTTGGCCGAGGGTACGGCGCGCATGACCCGGTGGCGATGCTCGACCTGGATGCCCCAGTCCGTCTTGAGCATGTCCGCGTAAGCGTACGTGGAAGGCGGCGCCCCTGGCGGGCGTGGCGAGCCCAGGGCCAGGAAGATGGCCTTCGCACCAGGCTTCTTGATGGCTTCGCCGACCTTCTTGAGCTCCGCGTCGCCGAAGGGCTTGCCCTGCGGACCGAACATGCTGATGGGCGGCTGCTCGGGTGGCGGAAGCAGTACGTAGATCGGCTCCGTGCCCTCTTCGGGCGCGGGCGGCTCAGGCACCGCGGTCGACGTCTGCTGATCCGGACCGGACGACTCGGGCGCGAGGTTCCACTCCCGCACGGCAAAGTTGGCCCGCTCCAGCCGCTCGCGCAGGAGCCGGAACTCTTCCATCGGCAGCGGCCCGGTCGTCGGGCGCTGCCCGAACTGCCGCATCTGCGGCGGCGGCTGGGTCTCGTAGCTCACGAAAATGACCGTCGCGAAGGGCTTCTCGTTCTGCATATCGAGCAGCGCGTTGGCGATCGCGCTGTCGCCGTTGAACTCGCGGCGGTTCCGCTGGGGCTTGTCCGTGTCCCGCGAGGAGAACTCGCCGGCCCGCCGATCCACCAGCGGCCAGACATCGTCGAACGGCAGGATGCGAACTTCCTTGTCGCTCTCGACGACGATGATGTTGTCCTCTTCGAGGCGTTTGCCCACTTCGTCCATCTTCTGCTCGGGCAAACCCTTGATCTTCGTGCCGACGTCGTCCAGGTCCTTGAACAGGTCCTTGAACGCATCTTCGCCGCCGGCCGCGGCCAGGAACTGTTTGCTGGCCTCATCGATCTGGGCGGCCTCGGTAAACGGAGCCACCGAGTTTTGCATCCAGAGGCTCAGGTACTGGGCGCAGACGGCGCTCACTTCACGGGTGCTCCGAACGCGCCTCTGGAGCACGTCCTTGGGCGCCTGCTGGGCCAGTTCGGTGCGAACCTGCTGCACCTGCGAGGTCAGCGTGCGGGCCGCTAGATTCAGCGTTTCCGAGAGTGGCGCGATCTGGGTCAGGCCGATGCGCGGGTCCTGGATCTCCATGATCCACTTGGAATAGTGGTTCATCGTGGGATACTGCTTGACGAAGGCGTCCACCCGGTTGAGTTCTTCGTTGAGCAGATCGGCCAGCGGCTTGGCCAGGTCGCCGAACTTCTTGAGCACCGGGACCGGATCGTCGGGCACATTGGTGTCGCTGGGGTCGCCCACCGCGCCCTGCAGCAATTTGAGCATCCCGGCAATCTCTTCGTTCCTGGATTGGGTCGTCTTCAGGAACTCGGTGTTCGGGTCGCTCAGCACCTTGGCCAGCTTGTCCATGTTCCGGGCCCAGCTCTGGAGCTCCTGGAGCACGCGCTTGGCCTCGTCGTCGAACGAGGTGATCTTGGGGTTGGCTTCGCTGTAGCGCGGCAACATGCCCTCGCCTTCGACCAGCTCCTTGACCTCGCGGGTCGTGTCTTCGAGGTTCTTCGCCAGGTTCCTGATCGCGCCGGATTGCCCGGCCAGCGAGCTGAAGCTCTTGAGCCAGGAAGCGCCGCCCATCAGCGCATCCAGGGCCTTCCGCTGCTCATCGAGCGTCCCCTTGAGCTTCTCCCACACCACCAGGGCCTGGTCGGTGGCCTCCCGGTTCGTGCTGGTGGCCGAGCCGAACTTCTTGCTCACCCGGTCGCGCAACTCAGCCTGATCGTCGGGGGCGGAGATGTGCTCGATCTTGATGCCGCGCTGGTAGCGGGCGACCTCGTCGCAGAAATCGCGCAGCTTGGGCAGATACTCCTTGTGGTTGCGCTCGGGGTCGTTGGAGGTATACACCGTCGAGATGGTGATCTCCGTGCCCGCCTTGGCAACCTCGTCAAGCACGCGCTTGGTGCGATCGGACAGTCGATGCCCGGTCAGACCGCCGGACAGATCCTTGTGCACGTTGTATTTGTTGGCCAAAACATTGACCACGATCGCCAGGAACACGACCAACAGGACAGCCAACGTCACGTTGGTGCCCCAGAACAGACGCCGCCCCAGGGACGTGGTGCCTTTTGTGGTGTTGTTTACCGCCATCGCCGAGACTCCAGAACCTTGACCGCCAGGAACAGGAACAGGGCCGTCCCGGTCAGGAAGAAGACCACGCTCGCCAGATTGATAGAACCCTTCGCGAAATCGGAGAAATGCCCGTAGGCGTTCACGTAGGCGCACACCTTCCGCCAGTCAATCACCCGGCCGAGCACCATGGTCTTGCCCAGCACCAGGCTGCCCTGGTGGGCGGCGAAGGTGAACAGCGAAAGGATGCCCATGGCCAGCGTCGCGGCCAGCAACTGGTGCCGCGTGCAACTGCTGGCGAAAATGCCCACCGCCAGGAAGAACGCCCCCACCAGAACCATGCCGAGATAGCCGGAAAACACCACCGCGCCGACCGGCGTCGCGTACCTGACCATCAGCACGACGTGCAGGGCCGTCGCCGCCAGCAGCAGCAGGTAAAACCCGAGGGCGCCCAGGAACTTGCCCAGTACCACCGACGTATCCGTCACCGGGGCGGTCATCAGCGTCTCGATCGCGCCGGAGGAAAATTCGTCCGCGATGGAACGCATGGTCAGCAACGGCAGAGCAATCACCAGTCCACCGGCCAGCCATTCCAGCAGCGTTCGCATGCTGGCCTCGTTGCCTTCCACCAGGGTGCCGGTCACAAACGCGTAGCCGGCCAACCCCAGGAACACCGCGCCCACGATGTAAGCGATAGGAGAAAAGAACAGCGACGCCAGCTCGCGCTGCATGATCGCGAGCATCGCCGTCCCACTGCCGACCTTGCCGGCAGCCGGCCCTTCCGCGATCAATTGCGACAGCTCCCCGGCTGTCACGCCCTCGCGGGCCGCCGTTTTGGCTTGTGTTTCAACCGCCATATGCTTTCCTCTGTATTGGCCTCGTTCTGTCCATTCTCACCAGTGATCGGCGTAAACGGGAACGGGAGAAAGTGCGAACGTGAGAATGTGGGGAAGCAGGAACATAGGCAAGTCCCAATCTTGCCCGTCGCACACTCTCTTAACCTGCCCACATCCTCACCTGCCTCGCATCCTCTTTCTCCACCTTCTCGCCCATCTTTCGCC
>JAAXZI010000216.1 GCA_012719955.1 Phycisphaerae bacterium
CGACGCCGGGGGGCAATTCAGCCACGTTACTCAACAGCAGGTAGTTGGCCCCCTGGAACTCGGTAACGCGCCCGGTCACAAGGAAACGGTGATCTTCACCGGTCTCGGCCAGGACCGTCTCCAGCAGGGCCAAGCGGGCGTTGGGCAGAACCCGCAACGGCGGAACGGCCGGCAGCCGGGGGTCCGGCTCCACATGGACCACGAAGCCGGTGGATTGACGCTCGATCCGGGCGGGCCGGCGGGCAATCACGTAGCCCTCTGGCAACGGGCGCGGGCCGGCAGTCACCTTGCCCACAACCGTGCCGGAGGCGAGGGCCGGGTCGTCACAGAAATCGCGTGGCTCGGACGGCAAAACGATGGATCTGCCGGCCTGTTCGTTGATCATGCGTTCGGTAACGCGCTCGCTGCCGGCATACTCGGGCTCACGAGGGATAGGCGGCAGCGCGGTGGCCGGCCGGGTGGCGGGCGTCTGGGCGAGTGCGATGCCGCTTGATGAAGCCAACAGTATGAGGATGCAGAGTCGCTGCACAGAGGGGCGCGGCGAAGGTGAGAAGTGAGAAGTGAGAAGTGAGAAACCGGTTGTCATGTGTTGCCCTCTCATCACGTACTCACCCATCTTGTGGGCCACGGCGTTGAAGCGGTGGCGAAGCTCACAAACCTGCCTCCACGGCTCAAGGGCCGTGGCACACACGTGCAAATCGATGCACAAGGCCAGGGCGCCTAATCGTTCATCGGCCGGTTGCCGCGGGGTGGTCCAACTCCCTCGCGGTTACCGGACTTCAGTTCGCTTGCAGGTCCCGGACCAACTCGCCGGGGTGGGTGACCGGCCGGCGGCAAGTACGATTCTGGCAAACGTAGGCGGCCGGACGGCCATCCACCAGTTCCTTGCCCGCCAGGAGCGGAATTCTCTCAGCCCAGGCGGCCGCGTCGGGAGCCGATGGATCCGATAACAAGACCACGCGATGGGGATCATAAACCTGATTGACCGCTTTGATCAATGCCTGGGTGGCCGGGTCGCCGGGAGAACCGACGATGACCACCTCCCGGCCGGGGTCGTGGTAGAAGTCCACACCGACCAGGAAACGGTTGAAACCGAAGGGGGATTGTTCCACGCTGCCGGCCACCGCCTTCATCAACTGCTCGGCCTTTTCACGCAGGTCGTCGCGGTCAAGGATGGCCGACAGCCGAAGGAGGTTCAGGAGGGCCACCGAGTTGCCTGAGGGAATCGCCTGATCGGTGGCATCCTTGGTGCGGACCAGGAGGGGTTCGGCGTCATCGGCGGTAAAGAAGAAGGCCCCTTCCCGCTCGTCCCAGAAATGGCGGATCATGGCCTCGTTCAGTCGAATGGCCTCATCGAGCCAGCGCGGTTCGAAGGTGGCCTCGTAAAGCTCCAGCAGCCCCTCGACGAAGAAGGCGTAGTCGTCGAGATAGCCACCCGTGTGAGCCACGCCTTTGCGATACGCGCGCAGGAGGCGACCGTTGCGGGTCATGCGCGTGAGGATGAAATCAGCGGCTTTCGCGGCGGCACGGGTGTACTTCTGCTCGCCGGTGATGCGCCCGCCCCGGGCCAGCGAGGCAATCATCAGACCGTTCCAACCGGTGAGCACCTTGTCGTCCAGGCCGGGGGGCACGCGGCGCTCGCGCACCTCAAAAAGCTTCTGGCGGGACTCCTGGAGAATGCGCAGCACTTCGGCCGGGTCAAGGCGGTTCAGGCGGGCGACGGCCTGGATCCCGCGTTCCACGTGGAGGATATTCACGCCCTCCCAGTTGCCGGCCTCACTCACGTCGTAGTAGCTGCAAAAGATCTCCCCGGCCCGCTCGCCCAGTGCATCCATGATTTCGGCTTTGGTCCAGATGTAGAACTTGCCCTCCACGCCTTCGCTGTCGGCGTCACGGGCCGAATAGAAGCCGCCCTCGGGCGATTGCAGGTCGCGCAAGACGTAATCAAGGATGTCCCGGCCAACCGCCAACCAGCGCGGGTGGCCCGTCAACTGGAAAGCTTCCAGGTACACCCCGGCAACCAGGGCCTGGTCGTAGAGCATTTTCTCAAAGTGCGGCACCAGCCACTCCGGATCGGTGCTGTAGCGGTGGATCCCCCCGCCAAGCTGGTCGTAGATGCCCCCGGAGGCCATGCAGTCCAGAGTCAGTTCCACCTTCTCCAGCAGGGCCTGCCGGGAACCGCTGTCCGCGGGAATACCGGCTGCCACACCGGCGTCAGCCGCGGCAGTGGAGGCCCTCCCTGGCGCTCCCGGGCCGGCCGTCGCCGAGGGGCTGGCGGAGACGGTGCCCGCTGCACGTGAGCGATGGTATTCACGAAGCATCAGGCTCATGGCCATGGAGGGCGGAAACTTGTTGGTTCCGCCGCTGCTCATGCCTCCGGTCCGGTCGTCGAAGGCCATTCCAAGGGCATCGGCCACCCGGCTGACCAGCTCACGGGCGACGCCGGCCTCCGAGCGGTCCAGTCCGCCAAGGCTCTGCAAGGCCCCGGTCAGTGATTCGGACGATTCCAGGATGCGCTCGCGGTCTTCACGCCACAGCCGGTTGATGGTCAGCAGCAGGTCGCGGAAGCCCGGCCGGCCGTACTGCGATGCGGGCGGAAAGTAGGTGCCTGCGAAGAAGGGCTTCTGATCAGGCGTCAGAAAGACGCTCATGGGCCAGCCGCCCTGCCCCTGGTTGTAGAGCAGGGTGGCGGTCATGTAGATCTCGTCGAGGTCGGGACGTTCTTCGCGGTCCACCTTGATGGACACGAAATGTTCGTTGAGGACCTCGGCGATCTCCGGGTTCTCGAAGCTTTCGTGTTCCATCACGTGGCACCAGTGGCAGGCGGAGTACCCGATGCTCAGGAAGACGGGCTTGTCCTCCTGACGGGCCTTCTCGAAGGCCTCTGGTCCCCAGGGGAACCAGTCCACCGGGTTGTAAGCGTGCTGGAGCAGGTAAGGACTGGTGGAGTCGATGAGCCGGTTTGGCCGAGGCTGGGTTGCGGCGGCCGAGGCGGGGTGAACAGCGCTCATGGCATTCCCTCTTGGGTCGCTGACCGAAACAGATGGCGAACAGAGTGCGTCGAAGCCCGATACGGCAATTATAGGCCTGTGGGGAGAGGACAGCTCAAGGGGAAATACCGTTTGTGAGCCCGAAGGGGAAATATCAGTTGTGGGCCCGAAGCGCCAGCAAGGGACAACCAGGTACGCTGATCCATCCCTCGCCGGCGTTTCCGGATCGATCCAGCCTCAGAAGCCCCTTTCACGCCCCCTTCCCGATCAGTCCGGGCTGACGTCGATGGGCCCGCGCCGGGTGCGGAGCATCTCCTGTCGGGACAGGATGGCCAACGCGGCCCCGGCGATCAGCGTCAGGCCGCCGATCCACTGCAGCGCGGAGAATTTCTCCCCCAGATAAAACCAGGAACCCAGCAGGGAGACAAACGGCGTGAGCATCAGCGCCAGCGCGGAAACGGCCACGCCGAGCCGCTGGATGGCCACGTAATACATGCCGTGGGCGGCGGCAATCCCGACGAAGGCCGAGCCGATCAGCAGGAGGGTATCAGACATGGAAAGTTGCAGGACCGAAGACGGCTCTCCCAGGGGCGCCATCAGGATCAGCCCGATCGAGGTGTAGTTGCCGATGATCCCGAACACCACCAGCGGGTGGAGATTGCGCATGGTATAGCGGACGGTGATGTCGTACAGGCCCCAGAAAATGCTGCACAGCAGCACAACAACGATCCCGATCCTGCTTACGTGGCCGTCCTTCAAAGCCACAGCCGACAACAGGACGAAGCCGGTCAGGGCCAGGGCCGTCCCCGCCCAGAACCGGCCGCTGCGGGCCAGCGGACGCTCGTCGGGAAAGAGCAGGAACGCTCCCAGGATGCTCCAGACGACAGAGACGCGCACCAGGAAGGACATCTCCCCGGCCTCAAGAAAATACGGCGACCAGGCGAACAGGGTCTGGCCGATGATGTTCACCACGGCCGGTACCAGGGCCGTTACCCAGAAGCGTCTCAACCCACTGCCGCGGCCCCGGGCGGGAAGTTGCCGGTCGCGCTTCACCGCCAGCACGATCAGCGGGATGTACAACACCGTCGAGATCGGATAGCGCACCAGGTTGGTTGTGTAGCCGTCCGGAATGGCCTTGGTCAGGTAGCGCAGCATGACCGTCGGCACGCCCCAGCAGATGATGGAGGCGAACAGGCAGACGATGGCGAGAACTTCAGATTTACGCTTGATAGAGGTTACTCCCTTGGGCACAGCGCCAAGCATGATAGCGGGTGGACCAGGTTCTTTGAACCTGGGTTCACGATTTTTGATGACCGAGACGCTTCCTGCAAAGAAATCGTAAACCCACGTCCGGAGGACGTGGGCCACCCCATCCCAATCACCAAACAATAGGCCATCTTCCGTCTCATTCCATCCCGGGTGGCCCAGGTTCTTTTGAACCTGGGTTCACGATTTTTGATGACCGAGACGCTTCCTGCGAAGAAATCGTGAACCCACGTCCGGAGGACGTGGGCCACCCCGGCTCAATCACCGAACAATAGGCCATCTTCCGTCCCAATCCATCCCTGGGTGGCCCAGGTTCTCTGAACCTGGGTTCACGATTTTTGATGA
>JAAXZI010000217.1 GCA_012719955.1 Phycisphaerae bacterium
CGCCAGGTGCGCCGCCCCCCCGGCCGCCGCAATGATGACCTCCAACCCTCGCCCCTGGGCCGTGGAAACCCACTCGGTGAGCAGTGCCGGCGTCCGATGCGCGGAGATCACCCGCACCTCATGCTCAATGCCCAGTGAATCCAGCGTCGCGCTGGCATTGGACATGACTTCCCAATCCGACTTCGAGCCCATAATGACGCCAACCAGTGGCATAGTACCGCCTCTCATTCGCATGGAACCGGGCATTCGCCCCAGCCTCTTCCCCCGGCCGTCCGGCCTCGCTACAGTATGGGGCTTATTTTGTATGACCCGGGAGTTTCCCTCTAACGATGTTCGATCGCGAGTTAATCCGTAACTTCAGTATCATCGCCCACATAGACCATGGCAAGAGCACCCTGGCCGACCGCATCCTGCTGGCCACCAAGGCTGTTCAGGCTCGCCAGATGCGCGAGCAGTTCCTCGACGATATGGACCTCGAGCGCGAAATGGGCATCACCATCAAGGCCAACCGCGCCACGGTCTTCTACGAGCTTAACAATATTAAGTACATGCTGAACCTGATTGACACCCCCGGCCACGTGGATTTTCACTACGAGGTGTCGCGGGCCCTGGCCGCCTGCGAGGGGGTGCTCCTGCTGGTGGATGCCACCCAGGGCGTCCAGGCCCAGACTGTCGCCAACGCCTATAAGGCCATTGAGGCCGGGTTGGAAATCATCCCGGTAATCAACAAGATCGACCTGCCCACCTCGCGCCCGGAAGACGTGGCTCTGGAGGTGGAGCACGTTCTCGGCTTGCCCGCCGACCAGGCCATCTTTACCTCAGCCAAGACCGGTGCGGGCATCGATGAGCTGTTCAAAGCGGTGATCGAGCGCATCCCCGCCCCCACGGGCGAGCTGGACGCTCCCCTGCGGGCCCTGGTTTACGACGCCAAGAGCGACGTCCACCGCGGGGTGGTCTGCCACGTGCGGATCAAGGACGGCGCCATTCGGCGGGGCGACAAGATCCTGCTGATGGCCGCCGAACGGACCTACACCGTCACCGAGGTGGGCAAGTTCATGCCCAAGCCTCAGGCCGTGGATGAACTGGCGGCCGGGGAAGTGGGTTATGTCGTGGCCGGCATCAAGACGCTCAACGACGTCAACATCGGCGATACCATCACCCTCGATGCCCGCCGGACCGCCACCCCCCTGCCCGGCTACCAGCCGCCCCAGCGCATGGTCTTCTGCGATTTCTACCCCGGCCCCATGACCGAGGCCCCCGAACTGCGCGACGCGCTGGAGAACCTCTGGCTGAACGACTGCTCGTTCTCCTTCGAGGCCGTACATTCCAACGCCCTGGGTTTCGGCTTCCGTTGCGGTTTCCTGGGCCTGCTGCACATGAAGATCATCCAGGAGCGCATCGAGCGGGAGGCCAACATCGATGTGGTCCAAACGGCGCCCACCGTCACCTACGAGGTGCTCAAAACTGACGGCAAGGTCATCCACATCGACTCGCCGGCCGCCCTGCCCGATCGCGGCGTCATCCAGGAAATTCGCGAGCCGGTGATCATCGCCAACCTGATTATTCCCGCCGACAGCATCGGCGCGATCATGCAGATGGCCGAAGACCGCCGGGGCGAGCACCGCCGAACCGAATATCTCTCCCCCGAGCGGGTCATGCTCACCTACAAGTTTCCGCTCTCGGAGACCATCTTCGACTTCTACGACCGGCTCAAGGCGGCGACGCGCGGCTACGGCACCATGGACTACGAACTGGCCGGCTACGAGGCCGGAGACCTCGTGAAACTCGACATTCTCGTGAACGGCACGCCGGTGGACGCCCTCTCGATCATCGTGCACCGGGAAAAGGCTGAACGTCGCGGGCGGACGTTGATCCGCCGGCTGCAGAAGGAAATCTCGCGCCACCTGTTCGAGATCCCACTGCAGGCGGCCATCGGCGGCAAAGTCATCGCCCGCGAGACCATCAAGGCCCTCAGGAAGAACGTCACGGCCAAGTGCTACGGCGGCGACGTCACCCGCAAGCGCAAGCTCCTCGAAAAGCAGAAAGAGGGCAAGAAGCGCATGAAGATGGTCGGCCAGGTCAATATCCCGCAGGAGGCCTTCATGGCCGTCCTGGACCCCGGCGACGAGGACTGAAGACCGAAGCGCAAGCAAGGAACAAGCCCGACCGCGCTTTGACGTGGTTTTCCCCCGAAGCCCCCGCCTTTCCCTTCCAGTCCGGCGTCTTCTCGGACGATTGCCCGGGATGGGGCATTTGGCTCATCAATCCGGTATAACGCCATCTATCGCAATTGCCGTTTCCGTCAGCCTCGGCGGGGACAACTGACGGGAAGGATAGATCCATGTTTCGACTGCAATCAACCGGACTGACGCTGGCCTACCTGATGGCCGTGCTCTCGTCGCCCTGGGCACAACCTGCCCGCGCGGAGGTGCTCACCACCGAGCTCGCCAGCAAGCTGCTCATCCTGCATCCCAGCCACGGCAGCTATTGGGACAACTTCACGCGTTCCTGGCTCCGCTCGATGCGACCGCTCTGTGGACCCAATCCAGCGACCAATTGTCCCCCCGATTGGGAGGGAAGCACGTACAAGCCCAGCGATTACTACTACTGGACCAGAGGTTTCCAGTGGGGCTCGTTCTGCGAAGATGACATGACCCCTGAGATCGCCCGATTCGTGGAGAAGTACGTGGCATCCTCCGGGGCCGAGGTATGGGTTTCACGAAACCTCGACAAGAACGCCGGCGATTTCGACTACGACGGCTACGGCTATCCGAACTGCTCGTTCCCGCTGCCTAAGTGGCAGACCGCCGCCAAGTACTACCTTCAGGACCGCGGCGATATACCCATCAGCGTCTGGAATCCTCCCCTGTCCGAAGGGCGAGACGAGGAGGAGACGGACCTCTACGCTAAAGCCTACTACGCCAATTACCGGATGCTCCAGAAGTTCCCAGGCCAGGACCAGAGCAGCCCGTTGGTTTGGGGCCACTGCGTCTCCATCTCGATCCACAGCAATGCGGGCACCTTTGACACCGCACGCGGAATGGAGACTTACTGGGATACGCGCTACTCATACCTCCAGGAGGACGCAACCCGCCTCGCCGGCAACATTAACAGCGGTGTGGTCAGCTCCATCCGCAACCTTTATGACGGCTTCTGGGCAGACGCCATGTATCCGGTCGGCGCCATGCCACCGGAGTGGCCGCCGGACGCCCCCTATGCTTACGACGGCTACGCGCACGCGGGGGACTCCAAGACCTGCTGGCAGGACCGCGGCCTCAAAACCAAAATGTGGACCCCTGAGATCCTTGATGCCAAAATGCCCGCCGTGCTCTGCGAGGTCGCCTTCCATGACAATTGGAAGTTCTACCCGGATCATGTCTTCATGATGGACCAGATCTGGCGGGCTACGGTCGCGTGGGGCTTCTATGAGGGCATCTGCCATCAGTTCAACGCAACGCCCAAGCCGCACTTGGCGGCGGACGTGGTGTCGGTGAACTTTCCCGTTGCCGCCGCCCCCGATCAAACCATCAAGGGCTCGATTACCATGCGGAACCTGGGCATGGCCTGGTGCTGGGGTCACAAGTTCACCGCCGCAACGAAACAGTACGCGCCTTACACCGTCTGGCGCCTCCAGGCCACCCCTGCCGATCAATTTGTGCCAGGCGCCAAAATCACCTTGCCTCCTGACGTGGTCATCTACCCCGGCGAGAACGTGACGTTCGACGTGACTCTGACCGCGCCGGCAACCCCGGGCGTCTGTACAACGGAATGGCGAATGGTCAAAGACGACGCGATGGGCGGCGAATTCGGAGCCATCGCCTCTGCGCAGATCCGCAACTGTTCCAACTCCGTCGCACTCGGGGATTTCGACACTGACTGCGACGTGGACGCCGACGATCTCGCGCTCTTCGTGGACTGTGCGGCCGGACCGATGCTGTCCATCCCGGAAGGTTGTGCGACCTTCGATCTGGACGGCGACAACGACGTTGATCAGGACGACTTCGGCATATTCCAGCGATGTTTCAGCGGCGAGGGGGACTTGCCCAATGCGGCCTGCCGCGAGTAAGCGGCGGTGACCGATCCGCTGATATCACGGGCTTGCTCTCCATTACCGGCTGAGCCCCGCAAAGTCATCAGTCTGCGCCAACGCTCTGGTTGATTCTCAAGAACTCCCGTCGCTAGGATTCGCAAAGGGGCTGGCAACAGCCACGGGGTTTGCTTCTTACCACAACCAGAGGAGAATCGGCTCATGTTCTTTCACGACAAACGTCTGCAGTACCATGCCCGGCCCGAGCGTCCCGACCCGGCCTACGCGAAAAAGCTCCAGGAGGTGCTGGGCGGCCAATGGGGCGAAATGACCGTGGCCATGATGTACCTCTTCCAAGGCTGGAATTGCCGCGGTCCGGCCAAGTACCGGGACATGCTGCTCGACATCGGCACGGAGGAGCTGGCCCACTGCGAGATGCTTGCGACGATGATTTGCCGCCTGCTGGAAGGCGCCTCCACCGACGAGCAGCAGGCGGCCGCCGAGGGCAGCTCAATGGTAGGAGCCATTCTCGGCGGCACCAGCCCCAGGGACATGATCCAGGCGGCGGCCATCAACCCGCAACACCTCATCGTGACAGGACTGGGCGCGGCCCCCACGGATAGTGTCGGTTATCCGTGGACGAGCCGCTACATGGTGGCCAGCGGCAACCTGCTGGCCGACTTTCGATTCAACGTCACCGCCGAATCGCAGGGACGATTGCAGGTTTGCCGGTTGTACGAGTTGACGGTGGATCCCGGCGTCCGCGACCTGCTCTCGTTCCTGATCGCGCGGGACACCATGCATCAGAACCAGTGGCTGGCCGCCATCGAGGACCTGGAGCGTGACGGCCTGGAGACCACACCGTGCCCGAGCAGTTTCCCGCAGCATCTGCAGAAAAACGAGGTGGCCTACACGTTCATGAATTGCTCGCCCGACGGCGAGAGCCGCTATGGGCGCTGGGCGTCAGGACCAGCGCCGGATGGCCGGAGCGAATTCGTCTATGATGAACGACCTCAGCCCATGGGCGAGGCGCCTCAACCCGGCCCGGGCGACCCGCGCCTCTACTGTACTCCGCCACAGCCGGTAGCCGCAGAAGCCGTCTGACCGACCAATCGCAGCCACATCCTCCGACCGCCACGCCGGGGGAAGTCCAGCATCAAGCTCTGCTGCCGGTCTTCCTTCGGCTGCAGTCTTCATCGTCAACGCCCTGCCGGCGATTCGGCGATGACGCTGAACCTCGTCCGTTTCGCTGAACCCCGTCTGTTTCGTCAATAAGCCCGGGATGGCTCTTCCGTAAAGTGTGCGGGGGGAGCCTTCTTCTTCCTGCTGCTGAGTTCCTCTATTTACCTCCTGCAAAACTTACAGCTCGTTGACACCCACCGATCGGTTTCATTACCCTGCCTGCTCGCATTCATGGGGCGAATGCTTCTCGCTTCTTCATTCCAGGTAATGATGCCGGTTACCGACCGCTGCCCGGTCAGCAGCGCCGCGAATTTATGGTGTTCATGGGGGACCCGTAAACAGCGCTTCCGAGAATGGAGGTCACTGATGAATAGCACGTTAAGACGCGATCGCGCGCAGTCTCGTCCAGCGCCCCGGCGAGGTGGCATGAACGGCTGCGTGGGAATGTTGGTATGGGCCATCCTGCTGAGCCCGTCCCTGGTCCTGCTGACCGGGGCCGGCTGCCCCGGCCCCGAAGGCCCCCAGGGCCCTGCCGGATCTCCCGGCCCCGGCGGTCCTCAAGGACCGGATGACCTCGATGACATTCCCGCGGAGAATGACAACTGTCCGGGTGTAACCAACTCCGATCAAGCCGACGACGATGCCGACGGCATCGGCAATGCCTGCGATAACTGCCCCACGCTGGCCAATGTCGATCAGGCCGATGCCAACGGTAACGGCATCGGCGATGCCTGCGAGCCGATCGGCATCTGGCAGAAGACCGGCGGCGATGCCTTCTCGAACTTGACGGACTTCTCGTTGCAGTTCCTCACATTCAACACCGACGGCACCGCGTTGCTGACCTTTCAGAAAACCGGCACCGGTGTGTTAAGGTGCAACCAGGCGTTCTTTGCCACTATCGACGCATCGTCGCTGATCATTGAGGCCCCCGGTCTGACCGATTCCACCAGACTCCTGCACTATCAGCTCACCGATGCCAACTCACTTACTCTCACCGACAGCCGCGGGGCCAGCTCAACCCTGACCCGCGTCACCGAAGTGCCGGTGGAGTTCCAGTGCCAGACGCTGACCATCCTGCGGACATTCGAGAACCTGCTCGATCCGGACGGCTTTACCGGCCTGGCATACGACGGCACATTGCTGTGGTACGAGGAAGAGGACAATCGATTGATCCATCCCTTCGATCCGGCCACAGGAACATTTGGCCCGCCCGTATTGCTGGACAACTCGCAGTTCTCGCACGTTCACGCGATGCAGGGGGCTGATTTCTGGGCTCACTGCGGTTGCGGCAACGGTGAGGATGTTCAGCGGCGAACCCAGGCCGATGTCCTCGTGGATACGGTCAATACGAATACGGACCTCGGCAACCAAATCAGCGTACGCGGGATCGCTTTCGACTCCACCGCCAATGTGCTGTGGCTGCACGGGTTCAGTTTCAATGATCGGGTCAACCGCTTCCTGAGGGTCAACGCCGAGGTCGAACCGGACGTCCTGCTCGAAGCGGTTGACTTCGACGTCATACTCACCAGCATCGCCTTCGATGGCACCAACCTGTGGGGCATTCTCGGATTCGGCCCCGGCCAGGAGATCGTTCAGATTGACCCGGCCACGTTCCAGGCGATCGCCACCTTCGAAAGCCCCAACCCCCAGGTGTCCTGGCGCGGCATCGCCGCCACCGGCACGGGCACCCTGTTCCTGCTGGGCGAGACGGATTCGGGTCAGGGAATCATCATCGAGGTCAGTCCCTGATCGATCGTCGTGAACTCAGGTCAACACAGATGGCCGCCCGCGCGGCTTCCCCCGCGCGGGCGGCACGATTAATGCTGGTAGACACCAAAATGTAGCGGCCGGGCTCTGTACTGGCCGTTTGCCGCTGCCCCGCTCTTGCGTAGCGGCCGGGCTCCGTACCGGCCGTTCTCCCCCAGCCATTCACCGTACGAATACTGCGGGCAAGTGACGAATGGTCGTTCCAGCACAGGAGTCTCGCGCTTCGGCTCGTAAGGCGGGCAGGATGCCCGCCCCCCGAAGAATTCAGGCGGGCAAGATGTCCGCCCCCCGATGACGCCGGACGACTGCGGGGCGAACCTCACTTCCCTGTCGGCGGTTCAACCTTCCACCGCAGCGCCGTCGGCGATCGCCACACCCGGCAAATCGGGTCCTTCGAGCGCGTGTAGCCTTTAGGGGCCTGGGCCTCATCCACCCCGTATGCCCGCTGGCCGTCAGCATGGACGAACTCGAACAGTGGCACCGTGGTGGTCGGCGGCTCCTTCGCGTCGGCCGCCAGCCCGTAGAACAACGGCACGTCCCCCGTCGCGGCCCCTTCACCGGCCGGCCTCACGCGCAGCCGGACGCCCGCCGGACCCTTCTCTTCGAACACACCGACCAGCCCCGGCCCGGCCCGATCGGGCGCGAAGAAAGCCACTGGATACGAGCCGGCCGCGGGCAATTGCTGCGAGGTTCGCAACGCCGCCCCGGGGCCGTCACCCATGGCATACACCGCCACCGGCAGCACCAGCCGCGGATCGGAGAGGTCCAGCTTGTACATGATCTGGTTGTAGTCGTACTGAGGCGTCGCCTCCCGCTCGGTGGCCCCTGAGAAGGTATAGGTGTATGTACCCTCGAAATAGATGATCCGCCCACCGTCCTTGTCAAAGACCGGGTGATGCTTGGGGTTGTAGAAGGTGTACTTGTCGTGCGTGACGATCTTGCGTGCATAAACCCAGGGCCCCACCGGCGTGTCGGCCTCGGCGTACCAGATCTCGCCCAGCATCGACGTGCCGTAAATCTCGCAGCGGATGGTGATCCAGCGTTTCCGCCAGGGATTCCAATACACCGAACCGCTGTGCGGCACGACCGTCTTGCCCGTATCCACATCCCGAAGCAGCATCAGGGCCTCTTCCGCTTTGAGCTCGCCGGCCTTGATCAGCTTCTGTTCATCCTCGTGCTTGAGCGGCGGGGTATTGCGCTTCCAGCCGTAGCGAAGCCGGCCGTTCTCGTCGCGATCCAGTTTCGGCGCGTCGGCACGGCTACCCTCGACCAGGCAGGTGTAACCTTCGTACTGATTCACATCGAGGAAGGGCTTCAACTCCGCCCTGACACGGGCCAGCGGAAACGGCTGCGGGAAATACAGGTAATCCATGCCGCCGTCGCGATGCTTGAACGGATGCCCGTGGGGCGCAACCGGGGCGTTCTTGTCGAACTCGACGATCTTTTCGAGCGTCTGCCGCTCGTCGTCAAAGCGCATGATGCCGCGCTCGACCGTCTCCATGGACGGCGTCACGCGGGCGTATCCGCAGTACATGCGTTCCCGGCCGGTCTCATCCGGCAAGGTGACATAGGCGTCGCACCAGATCGGGCCGGGCTCCGGCCGGGGCGCCATCTGCCTGGCAAACCCGTCCTTGCCAACGAAATACTTGAGATCGATGCCCACGTCGGGGTCGAGTCCGCCCTGGCCGGGCAGCGCCGAAGTCGCGCTGGTCATGTGGAAGTTGCCCAGCGCGTAGGACGGCTTGCCGGTATCGCCCCAGAACCAGTAGTTCAGGCCGCCGTACACGATATGCTGAATGCTGTCGGACCCCATGACCAGGCCATTGATGACCGGCTCCTTGATGGGCACCGGCAGGCCGAGCAGAACGCTGTCCCGATAGATCCCCTGCCCGGTGATGCGGTAAAGGCGCTCGGCGATGTTGATCCGCTTGATCTTCAGTTCGACACTGCCGCCGGGCCTGGTTTCAACGGCTCTGCCGGCCATGCCGAAGCCATCCTTGGGGAACTCGTAGCCATGGCTCTTCACGAAGAAGAAAACCCGCTGGTTCATCAGGCCCGGCTCGTTGAACGCGACCACACCGTTGCTATCAGTATAGAAGCGCATGCTGTTGGTCGTTTTCAGCTCCACCAGCGGCACCCCCCTGCCGGTCTGCTCGTCCACGACCGTGATCCGGAAATAAGGCGTATCCGCGGCGAAAGCCAGGCTCGTCAGGAGCCCCGCCACACAGCCAACAAAGCGTAACCGCGTCAACATATTGTCTCCTCACATATTCAGGCCGGATGATGTTCCCAATCAAACGCCACAATCCCGCTCAGACCGCCGTCCAGTTCGGGAATGATGAGCTGCTTGACCTTGTCATGCTCAGGGTGCGGGATATAGCCGTCGCGGCTGGCCGTGTCCGCGAAGGTCATGATGAACCCGTGGGTGAACCCGTTGTTGAGCCCCTCCGAGCTGGAGTAAGGCCCGCCGGTGAAATCCAGCAGGCCGGGGATCTTCCCGCGCAGATCAGCCAGCGCGGTAAAGATCTCCTGGATCTTCTGTGGAGGCGTGGACGGTTTGAACTTCATGATGACCACGTGCTTGATCTGGGGCACCATCAACTCCTTGCTTCATCGGCGAGCGGCTGTTCCCTCGCCTGGGCCTTGGGTATTGTCCGTGGCGTCAGCCTCGGCACAGACTTTGACCCAGGCCGGTGGCACTGTCAAGCACGGCAACACCCCGCTCTGCCATGATCACGGAGAATGCCCCATGCAGCTCCGCCTTGGCCGCTCCGGCATCGGGTCTGCGTCGACCGGAGCGGCGAACGAGCCCCCCGGGAGTTCAACAGCCAGGTGGATGACAAAGCCATCACCACGCAGAAGCTCGCGTCAGACAGATCCGGCGAGTTCTTCTGCACCACGATGCCGTGAACAACATGCCCACTCAAGGGGTGAGCAACGGCCACAACAGGTCGGCCGCCTGCCGGACGGTCTTTACGTCCTGAGCCTGTTCGTCGCGAATGTCCACCTCGTATTCATCCTCGATCTTCATCACGTAGTCCACCGCGTCAAGGCTATCGAAGTTGAGATCGGCGAACAGGTGCGTATCGAGCGTCACGGTGCCCGGATCCACACCGGCCACCTCGGCCGCCAGGCGGCACAGTTTCGCTTCCATATCCTCACGGGTCAGAGTCGTTGACATGGACATATTCTCCTTCACAAAAGGGCCGGCGCGGTCAATCGCGCTCGTTGCCCTCGGCCGTTTTGATGGCCGTTACCAGTTTCCGAATGGTCGCGAAATCGGGCGTGACTCTGCCGCGCTCGATCCGATTAAGCGTTTCGACACGAATGCCGGCCAGGCGCGCCAGTTGGGCCTGTGACAATCCCGCCCGCTTGCGTCTTGCGATCAGCCGCTCGGCAAGGTCCTGGGCATCGAGTTGGCCCATCTCTCCCAGGTCATTGGACATCCCGGCCTTCTCCGCCGGCGGCCGAAGTTCCAATCCCGCCCGGCGACAGATATCTCGCAGCAGGCTCTCGGGCAGGATGGCGTAACGGACGCCTTCAAGTTCAACCACCTCGTACCTCACTCGTTTGGATAGCGTTCGAGCCATCGGTTACTCCTTCTGGAGACAAGATAGCATTCATTGATCCACATGTCAATACATTGCACTAAATGTCAACCTCTCCCTGTTGGGCAGGGGGCGCCGCCCCGCCACGGCCCCATTGGGTGGGTAGATTGGATGGACACTTGTGCGGATATAGACTTGCGCGGGCATCTCGCGGGGAATGCGCGGCTCCGGGAGACTGCCCGCTTTACCACACAAGTCAGGCATCAGGAAGAGGAGAACGACCGATGAAGCGTTTTGCGTGGGTCTCCATGGCCGGCATTCTATCTGCGGTCACATTCCTGCCCCCGCTGCCGAGCAGCCCCGGACAGTCAGCGCAAGCTCAGAACTCATCAGAGACTCCAGGCTCTCCGGCCTTGATGAAGTTTCAATCGGCGGAGCACATGCGCAGCTATCTCACAGAACAGGGGCTCGCCGCGCCGCCGCAACCCTACTACTTCTCGGGGCCGATCGGTGGATTCGGCTTCACCAACATCCCCACGCCCAGCACTGGCTTTGGTTGCCTGGGTGGCGGTTTCGGTTGCGCGGCCCCCTTGCCGTTGGTGCTTGATGGCACATTGACAAACGCCACCGGCTCAAGTGACGGAAGAGCGTCAGGCGAGGATGTGTTCAGCACCACCAATGTCCAGGAGGCCGGCGTCGATGAAGCCGACATGGTCAAAAGCGACGGCACCCATTTCTTCCTGCTCCGCGGCCAGTCTGTGCGCATTGTTCGTGCCGTTCCCGCTGACCAGATGGTGGAGGTAGGCCGGCTGGATCTGCCCACCAAGCCGGGCGATCTTTATCTGCGCGGGAATACACTCATCGCTCTAAGCCCCAGCCAACCCTACGGCTACTGGTATCAGACCGCCACAAAGGCGTATGCATTTTTCATCGACGTGGCTGACCCGGCCGCACCAGTGCTCAAAGCCTCGCTCCAGTTCGACGGGAGCCTGGCCTCCTCCCGACTGATCGACCAGAAGCTGTATCTCGTCCTCACCGCCAGGATGGTGCAGACAGACAATGTAACGCCCGCTTCCATCGAGGCCCTCCCGCTCGAAAGCTGGCTGCCCGACTGCCAGGTAGCCACGCCGGAGGGCACAGTTCGCTCCGGTGATGCCTTCGGCTGGGAGGATTCGTATTACCCACCCGTCCCTATGGGCTCCGGCTTGACCGCGGTAATCACGATCGACGTGGATAACCCGACCGCCGATTTCGCCAAGTCGGCGATTGTCGGCGACGCGGTCATGGTCTACGCATCCACCTCGGCCCTGTACGTGGCCGGCCCCAGCTATACGAGCGCGGGCGACGCAACCGCCATTCACAAATTCGACCTGACCGGTGAGAGCGCGGCTTACGTCGGAAGCGGGACCGTCCCCGGCCACCTGCTCAACCAGTACTCGCTGGGCGAATCGAACGGCTACCTCAGAGTGGCCACCAGCACCGGCTGGTTGGAGACCAACGGCGTCTATGTGCTGGCAGAAGGCCAAACCGCCGGCACGCTCGACATCGTCGGCAAGATCGAAAACATTGCCCCCGGCGAGAGGCTCTACTCGGCCCGCTTTGTCGGCGACCGCGGGTTCCTGGTCACCTTCAAGAAGATTGATCCGCTCTTCACCGTGGACCTGACCGAGCCGACCAACCCCCGCCTTGTCGGCGAACTGAAGGTCCCTGGCTATTCCGACTATATCCACCTGATGGACGAGAACCACCTGATCACCATCGGGAAAGACACTTATGACATGAGTGACTTCGCATGGTACCAGGGCGTGCAGCTCTCTATCTTCGACGTGACCGATTTCGCCAACCCCGCCCTGATGCACAAGGAGATCATCGGTGTTCGCGGAACTGAGTCCGAGGCCCTGTACAACCCCAAGGCATTCAATTACTTCGCCCCAAAGTCAGCCCTGGCCATCCCCATTGCGTTGGCCGAGGGGCCCACGAACAGCCCAAGCGCCTTGGGCCAAACCACCTTCCTGGGGCTCTATGTGTACAACGTGACACTTGAAAACGGTTTTCAACTTCTCGGCCGGATGAGCACGGACAGCAGCTACTACTGGTACGGCGCACCGGGCTACACGCGCGGGTTGTTTGTCGGGGATCACGTGTACGCCGCCACCCAGGATCAGGTGAGCGTCGCGCCGCTGGGACCCGATCTGGCTGTTGTGAAGAGCATCACGCTGAGCGATTAAAAGGGCCCGATAACCGTGTTCCAAAGGGCCGGCCCGCTTGAACTTATCGCCCCAAGCGGCCATACTGTTCTATGGCGCCTGGGCGGCCGGAAGCCGCCGGGGATTGCATGATTATAAAAGTGGTTCCTGTAAATACTTAAGTTGCGATTGGAATATGCCGCACATTGACCTCACCTGTCTGCGGATGCTGCCGTCATGAACGGCCCTGTTCGCCTGCTCGTTTTAGATGTGGACGGGGTGCTGACGGACGGCACGATTTATATCGACGATGCCGGCCGGCAGATGCGCGGCTTCCATATCCAGGACGGCCTGGGGATCACCCTCTGGAAGGCCGTCGGTGGGAAGGTCGCCATTCTGACCTCCAAGCGGTCCGAGGCGGTCATGACCCGGGCCCGGATGCTGGGCATCGACCTGGTGGAGCAAGGCGCCGAGGATAAGCTCCCCGGCTTCGAGCGGATCCTGGCGGCGACAGGCGTCACCGCCGAGCAGACGGCCTACATGGGTGACGACCTGCTGGACGCGGTCGTCATGCGGCGGGCCGGTTACCCGATCGCGGTGGCCAACGCGGTGGACGAGATTAAGCAGATCGCCCGCCACGTGACGCAGCGCCCCGGCGGCCAGGCGGCCGTCCGTGAAGCCGTCGAACATCTGCTCAAATCGGCGGGCCACTGGACGATGGCATTGGCCGCCATCGGCGCGAACCGCTAAGGATGGTGTGCCCGGGCCCAAGGCCCGAGAGACGAGCAATCCATGGCTAAGAACATAATCCTTCTGATTTCCACATTCGCGATCGTGAGCATCGCGTTTGTAATATACCAGTGGCGGGAGTCGCCCCCCCCGCCCCCGCGCGCGGTGCAAACCG
>JAAXZI010000218.1 GCA_012719955.1 Phycisphaerae bacterium
GTTCATCGCCTATTGTCCCTCGTCCCTCGTCCCTCAAAAGTATCGCCCCACAATCGGCCGGAGCTTCTCCACCACCTGCGGCGATACTTTCGCCTTGTCCGACCAGATGGCCAGCGACAAGGCATCCCGGCAGGCACAGGGCATATCGACCTGACCGGCCAATTGGGGTACCGCCACCTTCAGCAGCTCAATCGCCCCCTGCGTGGCCGCGTCCAGGTTGCCGATGATCTCCTTGAGCAGCTCAAGCCGATCGCATCCAGGCTGATGCGGCCGCCAGCAATCATAGTCCGTCGGCAGGCCGATCAGGGCGTAGCACATCTCCGCCTCACGAGCCAGCTTGGCCTCCGGCAGACAGGTCATGCCGATCAGGTCCCCGCCCCATTGCCGGTGCATCCGCGACTCAGCCATGGTGGAGAACGCCGGCCCTTCCATACACACATAGGTTCCGGCCGGATGCACGGTCGTCCCCGCATGTTTGCTCGCTTCGATCAGCAATGATCGCAGCCGGGGACAGAACGGCTCCGCGAACTCCACGTGGGCCACAATCCCCTGGTCAAAAAAAGTGCTCTCCCGCCGCGTCGTCTTGTCGATGACCTGGTCGCAGATCACGAGGTCTCCCGGGTGGATATCCTCTCGCAGGCTCCCCGTCGCGCCGCTGGCCAGCACATGCGTGACCCCGAGACTCTTTAACGCATAGATGTTGGCCCGGTACGGCACCACCGACGGATTCAGCAGGTGTCCCGGACCGTGCCGGGAGATAAACGCAATCTCAACCCCCTGCCATCGGGTGATCAGGATCGGCCCGCTGGGTGCCCCGAACGGCGTCTCTACCTGAACCTGCTCGCCCTCCGCCTGGGCGGCAAACGCCTGCCCCAGACCCGATCCACCAATAATTCCGATCCGCGGCTGCACGATGGACACCTCCAGCTCATCCCGTTTCCAGTCCAGACATTTCGCCCGGCCAGTTGTGGCCGGGCAGGGCCCCGGTCCAAGGCGGGGGAGACCAGCCGTCCACGCCCCGGCAGCGCGAAACCAGTTCACTGAGAGCGGCACAAATGCCGTTTGCAGTAACACCTGTTGCGCGGCGAATCAGACGGGCCGAAGCACGAAACTCCCGGACCGGAAAGGGCACTAAATGACCGTGCGCGATGCTGAGACGGCAGGCCCAGACCAGGCGTTCCACCCTTTCCAGGGGCAAAGGAAACGACTGGCGCGTCCAACCAGGACAATCACTTCCCCACCCCACCGAAGAGTCGGGGCCTTCTGGGCGTGAGAGCGGTCGCTCAACCGCGCACCACCATACAAGTGCCGGGATTATACCGGCAGCGCAAGTCTCTGTGAAATTGGGGTTTTCAGAGGGTGAGGGACAACCGGGCGAGCGGTCGCAGTCGGTTATTCGTCACTCAAATTTCGGCTTGGATTTTTGTCTATTCGGGTTTTGCTGGGGGCTATCCCCTCAGCCGGACGGCTTTCTCCTCTCCGGCCTTGAGCACATCCTCCAGCATGACCGTCGCCTGCAACTCGGCCATGAACCGCTGCATGCACGCGTAACGCGACTCGGCCAACTCTCGAACCGCCTGGAAATGGAAGCATTCCTTGATGCGGGCCTGCCAGTAGTGATACTCCTCCTGGCACTTCCAGGCGTCCACCAGGTCAACCATGGTCCGCCCCTCGGCCAGCAACTTACGCAGCATCACCTCGATGGCCTGCGGGCCGATCTGATCGAGATTGTCCGCATCTGAGAGGATCTTCGCTTCCACCAGATCCGTCTGGCGGTTGTTGCACTGCCGGATGGCCTTCAACGCGCGTTGCAGGGTCCCGCCGGGCAGGAACGCCACCCCCCGCTGCTCCAGGAAGTCAGCCGCCAGTTCCCGCTGGATATCCGTAGTCGGGCGCAGCAGCAACTGGCGCGCGGGCAAAACGCCCTCGCGCACCTGCAGGATCCATCCCGCATCGTGATACAACCCTGCAGCCCGCAGAGCCACTCGATCCACGGACAGGGAAGTCAGCTCGGGGAGCGCGGAGATCATTTCCACTATCTGAGCCACGCGCCGCGAATGCTCCCAAACAAAAGCATCCGCCGGGGCGCCCGGCTCCCGGATAGTCAAATCGGCCTCCGCTTGCATCCAGAGCGCGTCGCTCACGTCAACCGCTCCAAGCACCGGCCATAAAGCAGATAACTCGACTCGAAGGGGAAAGCGTAGCCCGGCCAAGAACAGGCATCGCGCTGATAATCGATCGCGCAGTCAAACGCTTTTCCCTCCATATTGTACAGGCTCAATTATCCTCTACTTTACGGAAATGTCCAGCATCAATCTTCCAAAAGTTGCCTCGAAAGTTGATTCCCTGCTTTCCCCGGGCCTTGTCGCCCGGCCGCTTTTTGAACATGATACCCCCCATGGAGCTCAAAGCCTTCCTGCGATCTTCATCCCTCTATCTCGGCTTGCTGGCCCTGTTTGCAGTCAGCGCGCTGCTCAATGACAAATTCCTGGACCTGAATAATCAACGCAATGTGCTCTGGCAGGTCTCCAACAACGGCATCATCGCCATCGGCATGACCCTGGTGATCCTCACCGGCGGCATCGACCTGTCCGTCGGCAGCCTCCTCTCCGTCGGGTCGGTGATCTGCGCCATGCTGCTTATGCAGCGTACATGGAACGACGCCGCTCTTTTCGCCATCCCCGCCTTTGCCTTGACCTGCGCCCTGGCCGTGGGTTTTCTCACTGCCCATTTCGCCCGCCGGTTCATGGACCGCTGGGTCTGGCTGACCGGACTGGCACCGGCCGTCCTCGCTTTCGCCCTCGCCTACCTCTGGGCCGGCCGTCAAGTTCCCCACGGCTTCGGCACCCTGAGCGTGTTCCTGCTGGTTCTGCCGTTCTGCCTGCTGTTGGGCGCTCTCAACGGAATTATCATCGCCAAGGCCAACCTGCAGCCTTTTATCGTCACCCTGGCCATGATGGTCAGCGCCGTGGGTCTGGCCCGCCTGATTGCCGGCGCCGGCGGACGAATTCACGCCATCTACTTCGGCAACCCCGGCGACCCGACCGGCGCGCCCCCGAGTTTCGGCATCCTCGCCGAAAACATCCCCGTCTTCGGAATGGATCTCATTCCCATCCCCGGCCTTTTCTTCCTGGCCACCGCGCTGGCCGCCTGGGTACTCCTCAACAAGACCCGGCTCGGCCGGTACATCTACGCCGTGGGCGGCAACGAGGAGGCCGCCCGTTTCTCCGGCATTCCCACCAGCCGGATCAAGATCTTCGTCTACGCCGCCTCCGGCCTGCTGTGCGGGCTGGCCGCCGTGCTCTACGCCGCCTCCTACCAGCAAGGCAAAGCCGACGCCGGCAGCGGCCGTGAACTCGATGCCATCGCCGCCGTGGTCATCGGCGGCACCAGCCTCATGGGCGGCCGAGGCGCTATCGGCGGCACCGTCGTCGGCGTGCTCATCTTCGGATACCTCAACAATATCCTCAATCTCGAAGGCGTGCCCACCGAGTTCCAGGCCATCCTCAAGGGTGTTATCATCGTGCTGGCCGTCCTCCTCCAGGAGGGCATCATGGCACGCTGGCTGTCTGACGTATACCGGCGATTCCGAAAACCTGGCCGTCCTTCGGCGTCCTCGGCCGGTCTCTCCGTCGTCGAGGTCCCGGCGGAACTGAACAAGTAAGGGTTACCCCATGACGCGATTTCATTTCTGGATGATCGGAGCGTGTGCCCTGGCAGCGACTGCGGCCCTGACCGGCTGTAAGAAGGAGAGAGACGCCGGCAAGAAGGTCTACA
Organism: Phycisphaerae bacterium; assembly: GCA_012719955.1. Classification (GTDB taxonomy): domain Bacteria; phylum Planctomycetota; class Phycisphaerae; order UBA1845; family PWPN01; genus JAAXZI01. The sequence goes on from JAAXZI010000218.1 coordinate 3,778, forward strand.
CCATCGGCTTCTCCCAGACCACCGTCAAAGAGCCCTGGCGCGTTCTCTTCAACGAGCGTCTCAAAGAGGCCGCCGATAAGCATCCCGAGGTGAACCTCGTCATCCTCGACGCCGACGACCGTACCGAAGAGCAGGTCGCCCAGGTGCGAAACTTCATCGATCAGAAAGTCGACGCCATTCTGATCAGCCCCAAGGAGGCCCCCGGCCTCACCCGCCCGGTTGAAGAGGCCATGGACGCCGGTATCCCCGTCATCCTCCTCGACCGCAGCGTATCCACGGATAAATACACCTCCTTCGTGGGCGGCGATAACCTGCAGATCGGCCGGGAGGCCGGCAAACTGGCCGTCAAGTTCCTCGGCGGCCCCGGCCAGGCGAAGGGCATTATCTACGAGATCTGCGGCGGCCTGGCTTCCCCGCCGGCCCAGGAACGCCGCGACGGCTTCCACGAGATTGTCGAGAAGGAGCCCGGCATCAAGATCCTCGGCGGCCTCGATGCCGACTGGAAAAAAGACAACGCCATGGCCAAGATGCAGGACGCCCTCAGCCGGTATTCTGAAATCGACCTGGTCTACGCCCACAATGACCCCATGGCGCACGGCGCCTACCTGGCCGCCAAGCAGGCCGGCCGGGCCGACAAAATCAAATTCATCGGCATCGACGCCATGCCCGACGAAGGCCAGCGCTGGGTCAGAACCGGCGAGCTGACCGCCACCCTCCTCTACCCCACCCCCGGCGAGAAGGGTCTGGAGGTCGCCCTCGACATCCTGGCCGGCAAACCGGTCGAAAAACGCTATATCCTGCCGACCCGTGTCTTCACCCAGGAGAACGTGGACCGCGGCGGCGACCCGGTCGAGCCGAGCACACCCACCCCGGCCACCGCCGCCGCCCCGGCCTCTTGACCGTATGACCTCGGCGTCGCCCCCGGCATGCAGGCGGCGGACGCCTCGGCCGCCTCGACTTCCACAACCCCGTTATCCACCTGCTCTCCCCGGCGTCTATCCGTCACGCCGGGGAGAAATGTTCCTTTCCCGCCTTTCCAGGCCAACCGCAAGTTCATAAATAACAACGAATTACCATCCACTGTAGCAGCCCCGGCAGCTACGCCGGCCACTTCTCATCGTCCCTGTCCTGCTGCTTGCCTTGCTCCCTACAATCTTTGCGTTCTTGGCGTCTTTGCGGTTCAATCTCTGGTCTTTACGGCCTGGAGAGGCCAACCTGACCGGGCGGGGTCAACCGTCCATTGCATCGGAGTTCTTCATCAATGCCCGAAGTAACCAAGCGACCTGTCGTTCTGATTGTCCGTGACGGCTGGGGCCACAACCCCGATTCCAAGTGGGATCAGGCCAATGCGGTTAAGCTCGCCCGGACCCCCACCGAAGATCGCCTGCTTCAGAACTACCCCAACACCATCATCCGCACCGCCGGCGAAGAAGTCGGCCTGCCCGCCGGCGTGATGGGTAACAGCGAGGTCGGCCATCAGAACATCGGCGCCGGCCGAATCGTCGACCAGGAGGTCATGCGCATCACCCGGACCATCCGCGACGGCTCTTTCTTCAAGAACAAGACCCTCGTCGGAGCGTTCGAGCACGCCCGCAAGACTGGCGGCTCCGTGCACCTGATCGGCCTCTTCTCCGATGGCCGGGTCCATTCCGACATGGACCACGCTTTCGCCATCGTGGACCTGTGCAAACAGCTCGGCTTCGACGGCAGCCGCTTTTTTGTCCACTGTCTCATGGACGGCCGGGATACGCCTCCCAACAGCGGCATCACCTTCATCCAGCAAACCGAAAACAAGCTGAAGGCCTCCGGCGTCGGCCGGATCTCCACCGTCTGCGGCCGGTACTACGCCATGGACCGCGACAACCGCTGGGACCGCGTGGCCAAGGCCTACATGATGCTCACCCGGGGCCAGGGCCAGGTCTTTTCCAACGCCGAAGCGGCCGTCCAGAGCTACTACGACAGCCCATCCGAAACCAGCCGGACGGGCGACGAGTTCATCACGCCCTCCATCATCGTCCCCGGCGGCGGCGCGCCCGAACCGGCACAGCTCATCAAGTCCGGCGATTCGGTCATCTTCTTCAACTATCGCGGCGACCGCCCGCGCGAGATCACCAAGGCGTTCGTCCTCTCTGACGACGACTGGAAAACCGTGCCCAACGGCGGATTCGATCGCGGCCAGAAGCTCACCGACCTCTACTACGCCACCATGGCCGCTTACGAAAAGGGCCTGCCCGTCCAGGTCATCTTCGACAAGCCGCCCAAGATGAAGAACATCCTCGGCGAGTACATCAGCTCGCTGGGCCTGCGGCAGTTCCGCTGCGCCGAGACCGAGAAATACCCGCACGTGACCTTCTTCTTCAACGACTACCGCGACGAGCCCTTCCCCGGCGAAGACCGCCTGCTGGTGCCCTCGCCGCGCGACGTGAACACCTACGACAAGAAGCCGGAAATGTCCGCCTACCCGGTGACCGAGGAGATGCTCCGGCGGATCGACTCGGGCCAGTACGACCTGATGGTGCTCAACTACGCCAACGGCGACATGGTCGGCCACACCGGCGTGATCGCCGCCGCCGTCAAGGCTATCGAGACGGTGGACGAGTGCGTGGGCAAGGTGGTCGATGCGGTGCTTGCCAAGGGCGGGGCGCTGGTCGTGACCGCCGACCACGGCAACTGCGAGCAGATGATCGATCCGGCCACGGGCGGCGCCCACACCGCGCACACCACCTACCCGGTGGACCTCATCGTGGTGGACGACCGCCTCAAGGCCAAGAATGTGAAGCTGCGTGAAGGCGGCACACTGGCCGACATCGCCCCCACGCTGCTGGCCCTCATGGGCCTGCCGCAGCCCAAGGAGATGACCGGCCAATCGCTGGTGCCGTCCGACGCGCTGAAATAGGCCGGGGCCTGGGCGGTTGCCCGGGCCAAGATTTTCTTATATAATTAATTCAAGTAGACATGCGCCGCTTCCGCTGGAACGACTGAATCTTGAACACGCGGCCAAGCATGGCGTCGAACCGGAAGAGGCCGAGGAGGTCGTTCTAAAAGCCCGGCGGCCGTACCCGCAACGCCGCGGCGACGGAAAATGGGCTGTCTGGGGTTCCGGACGGCAAGGACGGCTCTTGCAGGTGATTTACGTAGTTGATCCGGATGGGACCATCTTCGTGATTCATGCTCGGCCGCTCACGGAGCGGGAAAAAAGGCAATACCGCAGGAGCAGACGACATGAGACCTAAGAAACCCAAGGCCAGTGCCAAGCCTTACTGGGAGATGAATACGGAAGAACTCGCGCGTGCCACTGCAGAGTTCGATCAGGAATTCATCGTTGACACATTCAAGCCGCTCACGCCGGAACAGCAGCGCGAGTGGCGGCGGATCAAGCGAAAGCTCGGCCGGCCCCGAAAGGGCAAAGGGGCGAAAGTGATCTCCGTGAGCGTCGAACGCGGCCTGCTGGCCCGTTCGGATCGCCTCGCAAAGAAACTAGGCATCACCCGGGCGGCCCTCATCGCCCAGGGTCTGGAACACATGCTGGAGAAAAAAACACCCGCTCGCCGCAGGACGGGGACGTAAGCGCAAACTTGCTCACCCGATCTTTGCGTCCTCTGCGTCTTTGCGGTTCAATAGCTGGCATCCGAATTGTCTGAAGCAAACCAGCCATAGCGCAGGAGTAAGGACCATCATGAAAGCAGGCATCAGCATCTGGTCGTTTCCGGGCGGATTGTCCGGCGTGAAGGATTACGGCCCTGTCGCCAGGCAGGCCAAGGCCGCCGGGTTTGACGGGCTCGAGGTGGCCATCTCGCCGGAGGGGGCCCTGACGCCCGAATCCGACGAGCGACAGATTGCGGCCGTCGGCACGGCCATCCGCAATGAGGGTCTGGAGGTGGCCGGCGTGGCCACCGGCATGGGCTGGGAGTATTCGCTGACCCACCCCGACAAGCAGATCCGCGAGAAAGGCAAGGATATCGTCCGCCGCGAGATCGCCGTAGCCAAGGCCCTGGGGGTGGACGCCGTTCTGGTCGTGCCCGGCTCGGTCGATGTCTTCTTCATGCCCCAGGCTCCCGTGGTGGACTATCGCGACGCGTGGCAACGGGCGTCCGAGGCCATTGCGTCCCTCGTGCCCGAGGCCCAGGCCGCCGGCGTGCGCATCGGCGTCGAGAACGTCTGGAACCGTTTCCTCCTGAGCCCCATGGAGATGGTCCAGTTCATCGACAGCTTCGGCAGCCCCAGCGTCGGCGCCTTTTTCGACGTCGGCAACGTGGCGCTGCTGGGCTATCCCGAGCAGTGGATCAAGGCCCTGGGCGCGCGCATCTGCCGGGTCCACGTGAAAGACTTCCGCCGTTCCGTCGGCACCGCCGGCGGGTTCGTGGATTTGCTCTCCGGCGAGATCAACTGGCCGGCCGTCACCACCGCTCTGCGCGAGATCGGCTACGACGGCTTCGTGACCGCCGAAATGATCCCGCCGTACACCTACTACCCGGAGGTGCTCATCGAGAACACCGCCCGGGCCCTGCGGGCTATCCTGCGCGGGGGTGCGTAGAAAAAGAACCGGGTAGACTCAGGAAAGTTGCCTGACGGGAAGAATCGAGCGGGCCGGGGCGATCCTGCGCCGGCCCATCTTATCGGTTAAGTTCCCACAGTCTGGCATTGCTGCTGCTGACCGCCGCGCAACCGCTCTCCAACAGACGCCGAACCAACTCGGGGGTGCGAATCAACCCGCCCGCGATACGCGGCACCGGCACCTGCTGAAACTGGTCGGCCGTCTCCAGGGCGGCGACCCCGGGGACCAGTTCGACCATGTCCGGCCGGGATTGCTCGATGACGTGCAGCGCACGATCGACAGAGCGACCATCCTGGAGAAAGAGCAGCAGAATCGAGGCCAGCCCCAGGCGGCGGGCGGGCGCGACCAGGTGCGAGCGGACGGTGATGATGCCCTGGATGCCCCCCAGTCCCGCCAGGTAGCGCAGCCCGGCCTCATCGCTGGACAGGCCGGCTAACAGATCGATGTGCAACACGACCGGAACATGGGCCGCCGGTCCGCACCTCAATTGGCGCAGCCGGTCGGGAAGTTCGCTCAGTTCGCCGCCCTGTAGAAAGAGCAGGCTGGCCCGGGCAAGCGGGGACTCATCAGGGGGCGCATCCCAGAATACCGGAATGACCGGCTTGCTGAGCCAGGTGCGAACCGCGGATGGAGAGGCCTGTTTCTTCATCGCGTATGGACCCTTGACACCGGGACGCCGGTTAGCGTACTTTATGATGAGAGAACAGGCAATGTAACCGTCAGTCGCCCGGCGGCCAGAGATTTAGAGAAAGGCCCCTGCGAAGCGTCGCAGGGGCTTTTTGCGCGCGCCGAGTGCGGCCGGTAACCTCGAAAGGTGGCACATGATCGCTGTGTTCTTGAATCGAATCACGAAAGCACCGGGGCGTTCCACAAGTCCAGCACGACGGGTCGGGAAGATACTTTGCGGCGCGTCTACCCTGCTGCTCCTGGCCGGATGCGATCGGCCGGCGGCGGTCGCCGTGGAAGAACGAGCAGCCCAGGAGCCGGCCGCCGCGGAGACGCGGACGGCGCCAGCCCGCCGCGAGGCGGCCCCGGCCGCACCGATTGTCCAGGCCCATCGCGGGGCTGGAGACCTGGCCCCAGAGAATACACTGCCGACCTTTGAACTGGGCTGGCGGATGGGGGCCATACCGGAAGCCGACGTCCGCCTGAGCAAGGATGGCGTGCCCGTGGCCTTCCATGACGATACCTTCGCCCGGCTGGTGAAAGACGCGCCGCCCGAGCTCCGCAAGAAGGGCGTTCACGATCTGACCTGGAATGAGCTGTCGCAGCTCGACGTAGGCTCCTGGAAAGGCCCCGAATACGCCGGCCAGCGGATCCCGCGCATTGCCGACGTGTTCGCCCTCATGCGCGGCCGGCCGGAGCGGCGGCTGTACCTCGATATCAAGAAGGTTCCACTGGAGCAGCTTGCGGCGATGGCCCGCGAGTACGGCGTCGAGCGGCAGGTCATCGTCGCGTCCACGCGCTACGAGTACATCCGCGAATGGAAGCGGCTGGTGCCCGAGTCCCAGACGCTGCTGTGGATGGGCGGAACGCAGGAGAAGCTGGCCGGACGGATTGAGGAGCTGAAGGCCACCGATTTTGCAGACGTGACCCAGCTTCAGATTCACGTCCAGGTCGGCGACCTTCAGTCAGACGATCCGTTCAAGCCATCATCGGCATTCCTGCGCGAAGTGGCCGGGGAGTTGCGCCGCCGGGGGATCCTGTTCCAGACCCTGCCCTGGGGCAAGCACGATCCGGTCGTGTATGCCAAGCTGATGGATCTGGGCGTGGAATCGTTCGCCACGGATGACCCCGAGACGACCCTGAAGGCGGTTCGAGCGTATCGGGAGAAGGCAACCAAACCGAATGAACCCAACAAGTAACCATACTCACCCGCGCATCGCGGCCGCGCTGCGCGGGGCGACGGATACGCGCGAACTGCTGCTCGGCGACGGAGTGATCGACGAGACGGCCGACGTTTTCCGTCTGCTCTTCGGCAATCGGCCCGCCACCATCGTGGCGGACGCGAACACCTTCGAGGCGGCCGGACGGCGCGTGTGCGATCTTTTCGCCCGCGCCGGGCTCGACACGTGCGCGCCGTTCGTCTTCGAAGATCCGAATCTGCATGCCTGTTACGAGCACGTCGAGAAACTGCGGGAGGCCTTGACCGGAAACCAGGCCATCCCGGTCGCGGTCGGCTCCGGCACGGTTAATGACATCACCAAGTTGGCCGCGCATGAGAGCGGCCGGTGGTACATGGTCGTCGCGACGGCCGCGTCCATGGACGGCTACACGGCCTACGGGGCCTCCATCAACCGCGAGGGGTCCAAGCAAACCTTCTTCTGTCCCGCGCCGCTGGCGGTCGTGGCGGACATGGAGATCATCGCCCGGGCCCCGGCGGAGTTGAACGCCGCCGGCTATGGCGACCTGGTGGCCAAGGCCCCGGCCGGCGCGGATTGGATGCTGGCCGATGCCCTGGGCGTCGAGCCGATCATCCCGGAGGTTTGGTCGCTGGTGCAGGACCCGCTTCGCGAGTTGGCCGCCTGCCCCGAGGGCATTCGCAAGGGCGATCGAGCGGCTATTCGCAATCTGACCGAAGGGCTGATGATGACCGGCTTCGCCATGCAGCAGGCCAAATCAAGCCGCCCCGCCTCGGGCGCGGAGCATCAGTTCAGCCATCTGTGGGACATGCAGGATCACCATCACCACGGCCGGATTCCCCTGCACGGTCACAAGGTGGCCATCGGCGCCCTCGCTTCGACCCGGCTGTACGAGGAACTGCTTCGACGAGTCGGAGACGAGTTGGACATCGACGCGGTCTGCGGGAACTGGCCCGGGTTGAGCGAGATCGAGGATCGCGTGGACCGCACTCACCCCAATGGGCAACTACGTCGCGTGGCCCGGGAGGAGATGCGGGCGAAGTACGTCACGCCTGAGGCCCTGCGGGTCCGGCTGACGCGGCTGAAACAGATCTGGCCGACATTGCAGGAGCGGCTGCGCAGGCAACTGTTCCCCGCCGACCAACTGCGGCAGATGCTTGTGGCGGCCGGGGCGCCGTGCGAGCCCACTGAGATCGGGATCGACCTGGAGCGACTGCGCCGCAGCCACATCGAGGCCCAGCAGATCCGGCGCCGCTACACGGTACTCGACCTGGCCACCGAAACAGGATTGCTGTCGGTCTGCCTGGAGCGTCTGTTTGCCACCGATGGGCCCTGGTGTAAGCCGGCCGCTCCCTCGGCTTCTTCCAGGCCCACGGCGGCCGACACCCGAAACACGCAAGCCGGCAATGGAAAAGCCTCACAGCAACAGGAACATCTTGGATGCTGAACCGCGCCCTCACACTGCTGAAGCCCGCTCCCGTCGCCGCGAGAATACGCGACCAGGCGGAGATTAACGCGCGCTACAGGTACTGGCGATTCCGCATCCTTTATTCGAGTCTGATCGGATACGCGCTGTTCTACTTCGTACGCAAGAACCTTTCGCTGGCTATGCCGGTCATGGAGCAAGATCTCGGGATCTCCAAGGCCGATCTGGGCATTTTCCTGACGTTGCACGGCATTTGCTATGGCGTTTCCAAGTTCGCCAACGGTTTCCTGGGCGATCGGACCAACCCGCGCTACTTCATGGCCCTGGGGCTGATCCTTTCCGCCCTGATGAACGTCTGCTTCGGCCTGAGCAGCGCGGTGACAGCACTGGGCATCTTCTGGCTGCTCAATGGCTGGTTCCAGGGGATGGGCTTTCCGCCGTGCGCCCGGAGCCTTACCCAGTGGTTTGATGCTCAGGAGCGCGGTACCCGCTTTGCCATCTGGAACACCTCGCACTCAATCGGGGCCGCAGCGGCCCTGCTGGTGTGCAGCCGACTGGTGTTCCTCGACTGGCGGCTGTGCTTCCTGGTACCGGCACTGCTGGCCACGTTGGGCGCGGTGTTCCTGATCGAGCGGATGCGCGATACGCCCGAGTCGCTGGGCTTGCCCTCCATCGAGGAGTACAGGGGCGAGGCCGAAGCCAGCGAGGTGAACGCGGCCAGTCCCGGAGCTCCTGGAGATTCTCTCGAAACCGGCCAGGGTGAGGCGCTTCCCCCGGAAGGCGAATTCCGCCAGTTCGTGATCCAGCAGGTGCTGCTCAACCCGATGATCTGGGTCATCAGCGTGGCCAACTTCTTCGTGTATACGGTCCGGGCCGCGATTCTCGATTGGGGGCCGACGTTCCTCACCGAAACCAAGCACGTGGAACTGCACCACGCCGGCTGGATTGTGGCCGGTTACGAGGTGGCCGGCGTGTTCGGAATGCTGGTCAGCGGGTGGATGACCGACAAACTCTTTCGCGGACGCGGCGGGCGCGCCTGCTTTTTCTACATGCTCCTGTGTGCCGCGTGCATCTATTTGTTCTGGCGACTGCCCGGCCAGTCGGTCTTCGTGAATACCGCCCTCTTGTGCGCGATCGGCTTCTTCATTTACGGCCCGCAGTGCCTGGTGGGCGTGATCGCCGCCAACCTGGCCACCAAGCGGGCGGCGGCGACGGCCATCGGCGTCACCGGCCTGTTCGGCTATCTCAGTGGCATCCTGTCCGGCTGGGGCCTCGGGCGCATCGTCCAGTCCGGCGGATGGGATCCCGGCCTGGGCACCATCCTCGCGTCGGCCGGGGTGGCCACCGTACTGTTTGCACTCTCCTGGAATGCCAGTCACCCGACACTCAGACAACCGAGGGCGTTCCCGGTATTGGAGTTGGAGGCGAAACAATGACCAAGGCGACGGATCGGTCGCGGATGCTGCATGAAATGACCAGCGCCCCGCTGGACGTGTTAGTCGTCGGCGGGGGAATCGTTGGAGCGGGCATTGCCCGGGACGCGGGCCTGCGCGGGCTGCGCGTCGGGCTCGTGGAGCAGTACGACTTCGCCGGCGGCACCAGCAGCCGTTCGAGCCGCCTGCTGCACGGCGGCCTGCGTTACCTGGCCCAGGGCCGGATCGGACTCGTCCACGAGGCCAGCGTCGAGAAGCGGATCATTCACCACATTGCGCCGCACCTGTCGGCGCCGCTGGCTTTCCTGTTTCCGACGTACCAATGCCCACCGTGGGCAACGTGGGCCCTGTGGAAACTCCGGATCGGGGTCAAGATCTACGACCTGCTCTGCGGCGGACGCAATCTCGGCAAGTCCAGCTCGCTCAAGCCCGGTGCCCTGACCAGCTATCTGCCGGGGGTCCGGACGGAACGGCTCACCGGGGCCGTGCGCTACTATGACGGACTGACTAACGACGCCCGGCTGGTCATCGACACGCTTCGATCGGCGGCGCGTGCCGGGGCGCTGGTGCTCAATTATTGCCCGCTGAACGAGGCCCATCCCGAAGACGGCCGGTGGCGGTGCCTGCTGACCGACAAGCTCACCGGCGATTCGCACACCGTCACTGCCCGCACGGTGGTCAACGCCACCGGTCCCTGGGCACAACAGCTCAAGCACAGCGCGGTCAAGCTGCGGCTGACCAAGGGCGTGCACCTGGTGATTGACCGCCAGCGTCTGCCCGTGCCGGACGCCGTCGTCATGACCGAGGGGAGCCGCATCCTGTTCGCCATTCCCTGGGGCGAGCGGGTCATCCTGGGGACGACGGACACGGACTATGATGAGCGCATCGAAAGTGTTCGGACCTCGCCGGAGGACGTGCAGTATATCCTGGGAGTGGTGAACCAGGCCTTCCCCCAGGCCAACCTGACCCCCGCCGACATCATCAGCAGTTGGGCGGGCCTCCGGCCGTTGGTGGCCGATCCCAACGGAAAGCCCTCCGACATCTCCCGCGCCCACGAGATTCTCTCACCCAAACCGGGCTGGTGGGATGTCACCGGCGGCAAACTCACCACCTATCGGCTCATGGCCGAACAGACGGTGGACAAGCTCGAAAAGTATCTGGGCCAGACACCGACGCCGTGCCGAACCGCCACTACTCCCCTGCTCGATCCGCCGGAGACAGAAGGGTTCAGCGGAATCATCCCGCCGGAAGTCGCCCGCCAGGCGGTCGAGCACTACTGCGCCAATGAGTGGGCGGTACACCTGGATGACGTCATGCTCCGGCGAGCCGGGTGGCACTACTGGCACCGGCAGGCCCGCCAGATCGCCGAACAGGTGGCCGGCTGGATGGCCGATATTCTCGGCTGGGACGAGACGAAGGTTCGCGCGGAAATGGAGCGGTATCTCAACGCCGTCGATTCGCCGCCAACCGAGGCCGCTTTCGCGACGAGTGAAGAGAAAGAACCCGCGAAAGCGTAAGGCCGGACTCCTGTCGGGCTGGTGCCTCGCGCCGTCTTTCTCTGATTATGACGTTTGCGGATCTATTTGGGCACCGCCGGCACCTCTGCCGCGCCGCTTCCAGCGGCGTTGCCGCCGAAGGCGGCTTCAGGCCAGTGCTTGATGACGTTTGATTTTCTAATCGGGTAATAGCGGGCCGGGTGGCCCACCTCTTCCAGAGGTGGGTTCACGATTTGGACATCCGATGAGGGTGCCGACGGCATCAGCCGCAAGCCCGGCCGAAGCCGGCCGAATCGGACGGAATAAGAAAAGGGCATGGAGAGCACCACAGACCGCCACCTTCGGTTGGCCACGCGCCCCGCAGGGGCGGCGAGAAAGTAGCCACGGGTGGAGCGAAGCGGAACTGGTGGTTGCCAGTGCCCGGCGCACAAGTACCCGCCCCGGCAGGGGCGGGGTGAGAGGCTGGTGAGGGGTCTCACGCCGCCCCTGCCGGGGCGGCAGGAAAAATCGGGCGGGCTCTGAACCCCGGGTTCCGCTTCGCTCCACCCGTGGCTACTTTCTCGCCGCCCCGGCGGGGCGCGTGGCCAACCGAAGGTGGCGGTCTGTGGTGCTCTCCATGCCCTTTTCTTATTCCGTCCGATTCGGCCGGCTTCGGCCGGGCTTGCGGCTGATGCCGTCGGCACCCTCATCGGATGTCCAA
>JAAXZI010000219.1 GCA_012719955.1 Phycisphaerae bacterium
AGTGTAATCGACCCCAGCCTGCGATCAATTCTGAACCGCAGAGACGCAGAGGAGGCAGAGGGCCCAGAGGTTATCAATCTCAACGGCGATCACTCTGCGTCTCCGCGTCTCCGCGGTTCTTACTGGTTCTTGGTTCTTTGTCCTTTGTCCTTCGGCAGTGGCATCGACCCGAACCTGCCATCGACCCGCATCGAGAGCTGATTGCTGAACGCTGATCGCTGAGTGCTGATCGCTGACCGCTAAAATGCAATCGACCCCAGCCTGCGATCAATCCTAAACCGCAGAGACGCAGAGGAGGCAGAGAGCGCAGAGGCTATCAATCTCAACTGCGATCACTCTGCGTCTCGGCGTCTCCGCGGTTTTTGTTGGTTCCTGGTTCTTGGTCCTTGGTTCTTTGTCCTTTGTCCTTAGTCAATGGCATCGCACGGATCCTGCCATCGATCCACGCGAGAGAGCTGACCGCTGAACGCTGATCGCTGAATGCTGACCGCTGAGCAGACAGCCTGTTCCTGGGGCGCGGTTCGTCTAGGGCCGGCGGCGGGCCCTTGAAAGCCGTGGGGGTTCGGTGTTCACTTTGGGGTCTATCCTGGCAGCACGTGGGGCCCGGGCGTCCCGCCTGCGTTTGCCCGGGCGTCCCGCCTGCGCTTGGCCGGGCGTATCGCCTGCGCCCGCCGCGGCTTCTCGTCGGCGGCATATCCGCGGGGATATCGGCGGCATACCCGCAGCGATATCGGCGGCATACCCGCGGGGATAGACTTTGAGGTGGTTCACATGGCCGGAGGACGGAGGACTTCGCGTGCCCGTTATTGCCCTGCTCACCGATTTTGGCCTTCGCGACCATTACGTGGCGGCCATGAAGGGGATGATTCTCCAGATCAATCCCAAGGCCACGCTGGTGGACGTCTGCCACGAGATCGGTTCGCAAGACCTGTTTCACGGGGCCTTCGTGCTCCGGCAGGTGCTGCCGTATTTCCCGCCGGAGACGGTTTTTGTGGCCGTGGTGGACCCGGGGGTGGGTTCCGGGAGGCGGATCCTGGCGGCCCGCTACAGCAACCGCTTCGTGCTGGCCCCGGATAACGGGCTGCTCACGCTGGTTCATCGGGACGCGGAGTTGCAGGACATCCGGGTGGTGGAGAACCGGCGGTATTTCGCCAGCACGATATCGAGCACGTTCCATGGGCGGGACATTTTCGCCCCGGTGGCGGCGCACCTCTCGCGGGGCGTGGCCCTGGCCGAGTTCGGCCCCCGGGCTCAGCAGGTCCACATTTTGAGCATCGCGCAGCCCGTCCGGCAGCCGGACGGGAACATCGCCGGCCAGGTGATGCTGGTGGATCGGTTCGGCAACCTGATTACGAACATTTCGGAGCTGGACATTTCGGCGGCCCGGGCCCCCCGCCGGGGCAAGCCGTGGGAGGTATTCCTGGGTGACCGGCGAATCGGGCCTATCCAGACGACCTATGCGGACGTGGGGCCGGGCGAGCCGGTGGCCCTGATCGGGAGCTCGCACCTGCTGGAAATCGCGGTGAACGGGGGCAGCGCGGCCGAGCAGTTTGCCGCGGGCGCGGGAGCGGCGGTGCAGCTCAGATAGACAGGAAAGCCGGGCACCATTCCTGATGGCCGACATTTTGCCATCCAGCGCTCTGGTCTTCGCGGCGGCCCTGTGGTATTCCCCAGTCGGCCAAGCAGGAGCGTCCGCCTGCCTTACGGTGATGGCGCTGTATGGCACGGCGCCGGAAGCGATGAAGCCGGCCGCGCTGGCGTTGAACGTGCCGGGGGCCTCGATCGGCACGGTGCGCTTCTACCGGGCCGGGTATCTGCGCCGGGAGGTGTTCCTGCCGGCTGCGGACACGCCCGGCCGGATTCCGCGCGGGCCGGAACCGGGCCAATTGGGGTGAATACCGAACCCGACTCATTCCTGCGGCGGAGTGTCTGACGTATTGAAAGAGTGGAGAGTAACAGAGATGCGAACAGGCTGTACGCCGCGGCCGGCCAGGGTCAAGAAAGGGGTTGCGGTATTTCTGTGAGTCCGCCGTGACTGACTCCCCGGAGGACCGTTTGGGCTTCTCCGCAACCGGCTGAGGTTCCGCGGGTATCTTGATAATAATCCCGGCGAGCTCGTGGAGTGAGGAATTCGTGGAGGACGCAAGGGGCTGGTCACGGCGCAACTTTCTCTCCGCGCGCGGGTTAGGCGCATCCGCGGGCGGCATGCTGGCATTGCTTTTCGACGATGACGCACAACCGTCTAATGCCGGCCGAACATATACCTACTGGACGATGGCGCGGCGGGCCATGGCCTGCGAGTTCAGCATTCTGCTCCCGCCGGACCACCCGGCGGCATGGGCGGCCGGCGAAACGGCGCTGGCGGTCATTGACGACATGGAGGACCTGCTGAGCGCCTATCGGGGCGACAGCCTCCTGTCTTACCTGAATCAGAACGCGGCCCGGGACCCCGTGCGGGTGGACGAGCGACTCTATCTGCTTCTGAAACGATGCATGGAGTTGTACGAGCAGACCGAGGGCGCTTTTGACGCGTCGGCGGGCGCGCTCATCAAGGTCTGGGGTTTTTTCCGTGGTCCCCGGCGGGTGCCCACTGAGGAGGAACGGCAGGCGGCCCTTGCCCGCACGGGCATGAAGCACCTGGAATTGAACGACGACGAGCGAACGGTGCGCTACCGCGTGGAAGGCCTGGAACTGAACCTGGGCAGCATCGGCAAGGGCTACGCCATTGACCGGGCGGTTCAACGGGTTCGCGAAGAATTCGGCGTAGAGTCGCTGCTGATGCAGGGTGGCTTGAGCAGCATCCGGGCAATAGGTTCGCCATCGGGGGATGATCGCGGCTGGCTGGTAGGAATTCAGAACCCCTTTGATTTGCGACGGCGGATCGCCACCGTGCGGCTGCGGAACCGGGGCATGGGCACGTCGGGCACCGCGAACCAGTATTTTGAGGCCAACGGCCGGCGTTACGGGCACGTGCTGGATCCGCGCAAAGGCGAGCCGGCGGGCGAGTTAGGGAGCGTGACGGTGCTGGCCCCGGATGCGGCCACGGCCGACGCGTTGTCCACCGCCTTCTTCGTCTGGGGCCTCGACAAGACGGCCGAATTCTGTCAGAATCACCGTGACGTGGCCGCCCTGGTGGTGCTGAACCCCGAGGCCGCCCCGCGGAGCGGCAAGCGACCTTCCGTTCTGACGTTCAACCTCCCGCGCGAGGATGTGGATCTTCACCCCGACGGGGAACCGTCGTTGACACGGGTTCTTCATATACAGGCGTAACCGGAGAGACCATTCAGAAGGAATCATCATGGCTCAAACGACTGCGACAGGAAAATGGTACCGTTCGGCCAGGACGGTGACCGGCTGGACCATTTTTTTCATGGTCCTGCTGCGGGTTTCCATCGGCTGGCACTTTTTCTACGAGGGATGGTGGAAGTTGACGTCCGGCGGGCAGTTCTCCTCCACCCCCTACCTGATGGCCTCGGTCGGCCCGTTCAAGGACGTTTTCCACGGGATGGTGGACGACATGGACGGGATCGAGAAGAGGCTGGTCAGCAAGGAGTATCTCTACTCCAAGCTGGACGAACGTTTCGAGACCATCAAGAAGCATTACGGAGACAAGCTGACTCCCGATCAGGTGGAATCGTTGCGGATCTTCGTCGAGCGCAAGAAGCACGGCGTGGTCGACAACTTGACGGTTGAGAATCTCTTCAACAACGACGCGCTCTTCTCAAAGGTCCACCTGAGCGCCGGCGAGTACGTCGATCCCAAGAATCCGTCCAAGACCGACCAGCTCTCGACTGTGCTGGTAACCCCCCGGCCGGAGAAGCGGGCCGAAATTATCAAGGAAATCGAGGCCCTGATCGCGGATCTGGACAAGAACGTCCAGGCGGCCCTCAAGGACCCGCTGGTCCAGAAGGAGGCGCCCAAGGAGGAGCAGAAGAAGCGGCTGCTCGAGCCGGTGCCGCCGGTCACGATCGTTCCAGCCGGCACGGCGGACGATGACGTGAGCTGGATCACGCGCGGGTACGTTGAGAAGCTGATCAGCGAGCGTTACGACCTGCTCAAAAAGCACTACGCTTTGACCGAGTGGCAGCATCAGTCCAAGTACGGCTGGCGCTACCGGGATCAGAAGATCCGCGGCCATCACGACAAGAAGAACGTGGATTACATTCTGAGCGATCCGGACTACCAGAAGGCCCTGGAAGACTACAAGGCCCTGCTCAAGCAGATCGAGCAGGAGGAGAGGGACGGCAAGATCCAGTACGACGACGAGCGCCTCAGGTTCAACATCACCAAGAAGAACAAGCTTCGCGACGCCCTGCTGGCCCGGGTGGAAGCGCCCCTGGGCGATGTGGATCTGCAGACCATCCAGGGCTTCAGCGAGTATCTGGGGCCCATCAAGGATCTCACCGCCGAGCAGCTTTCCGCCGGTCCCCTGCCCAGCGCCCGCGAGCTGCGGTTCCCCGGCAATCTCATCAAGAAGATGGGTTTTGAGCTGCCCAAGCAGACACTGACCTACTGGGAAGACATCGGGATGATGTTCGGCCTGACCGCGGTCGGCGTGTGCCTGATCCTGGGGCTGTTCACGCGGCTGTCGGCCTTCGGTGGAGTGTGCATGCTGGCCATGTTCTACCTGGCCATGCCCCCCTTCCCGGGCGTGGAAGTGCCGCCAGGTTCGGCCGAGGGCCACTACCTGTTCGTGAACAAGAACCTGATCGAAATGATCGCCCTGCTGATGATCATGTTCTCCGGCGTGGGCCGATGGTTCGGGCTGGATGCGCTCATCCACGCGCTCATCGGGCGGCGCCAGCCGGCGCTTGCGGAGGCCACCGTCCCCGCGGGCAAGACGGGCGTTGACCAGGGCCGCGTTTACATTCCGGAGACGCGCTCCCAGGAGAGCAACCGGGCATAACCCGCGGCACGGGCGTCCGGCCCGTGCCAGAGAGGACCCGCGCGGGCAGTGATGCCCGTGCCAGGAAGCAGAGAGAACCAGGCAATTACGAACCACTGAACGAAAACCCGAGACTTCGAGACGAAGAGGAAAACAGAATGTTTCTGAACAACGCTCAACGCCAGGTCGGCGCGGATAACTTCAAGGACGCGGTGCGGGTGACCCGCCGCCAGGTGCTCACCGGCGCGCTCGCCGCACCGGGGGCGGCCGGGCTCTTCTGGGGCTACGGCCAGGTGGACAAGAAAGATCCGGTGCGCGTGGCCGTCATCGGCACCGGCAACCAGGGGCAGGCCCACATCGGCTCCATGAACCCCGACTACCTCAAGCTGGTGGCCTACTCCGACATCCGCCCGTACAACCAGAAACGCGCCCAGATGTTGATCAACGACAAGTTCGGGGACCAGGCCAAGGACGTCAAATTCTACCAGGACTACCGCAAGCTGCTCGACGACAAGAGCATCGAGATGGTCATCATCGTCCTGCCGCTGCACCTGCACGCGGAGGCGACCGTCGCGGCCCTGCAGGCCGGCAAGCATGTCCTCTGCGAGAAGCTGATGGCCCAGACGGTCACCCAGTGCAAGCAGATGATCAACGAGGCCGACAAGGCCAAGCGGCTGCTGGCCATCGGCCACCAGCGGCATTACAGCTATCTCTACGCCAACTGCCGCTCGATCATCGAGCGCGGCGACGTGCTCGGCGAAGTCCGCCACATCCGGGCCTACTGGCACCGCAACCAGACCAACGCCGGCGCGCCGGGCTCTGAGAAGGGCCTCTATGACGGCTGGTTCCCCCCGATACCCGACGACGACAAGAGCGTCGATTTCGCCCAGTATGGATACAAGAGCATCGAGGAACTGGTCCGCTGGCGGGTCTACAACCGCACGGGCGCCGGCCTCATGGCCGAACTGGGCAGCCACCAGCTTGACGCGGCCAGCATCTTCCTGGGCAAGACCCATCCGCAGGCGGTGTCCGGTTTCGGCGACGTGCTCTACTTCACGGATGGCCGGCAGGTGGAAGATCACATCTTCCTGACCTTCGAGTTCCCCAAGAACAGCCCGGCCAAGGGCGCGGTGGTCACCTATTCGTCGATCAACACCAACGTATTCGACGGCTACGGCGAGCAGGTCATGGGCACCAAGGGTACGCTCATCGTTCAGGAAGAGCGCGACGCGTACGTATTCCGGGAGCCCAGGATCGGCGAAGGCGGGAGCATGCGCGACACCCGCGTGAGCTGGGCCGAAGACCGCGTCGGCCGGCCGGTGACCGAGAGCGGCTCGACCGCCCGGTGGGTCTCCAGCGTTGAAACCCCCGACACCCTGACCAGCCGTGGCTACCGCGAGGAGCAGGAGCACATGGCCTGGCTGATTCGCAACCCGGACAAGATCATCTGGCCCAGCGCCGCCGATCCGCACCCGGAGAACGATCCGGCCAAGGCCCCGTTCGTCCCGCGCTGCCACGGACGCGTGGCTCTGGCGGACGCCGTGATCGCCCTGGTGGCCAACATGGCCATGCACAAGCACATGCGGATTGAGTTCAAGCCCGAATGGTTCGATCCGGCCAGCCCCTCCAACCCGGAGGCCGAGGTGAAGGCATAAGCCGCCGGGGGGCGGGCATCCTTGCCCGCCTTCTGTCTCCACGGCCGTGCGCGTCACAGCCGTGTGTGCCACGGCCGTGTGTGCCACGGCTCTTGAGCCGTGCGGCACATCAAAGCCATGCGTATCACGGCCCTTCTGCCGTGCGATGCGCCCTAGCCACGTGTGCCACGGCCCAGAGCCGTGCCATCAGGTAATCATGCCCCGAAGAGGCGGCAGACGAACCGCAGACCGGTGCGTCTGCCGCCCTTTTCGGGGCCTTTGGAATAGGAACATGACCATGCAGAATCCCTTCGATCTTTCCGGCAAAACGGCGGTTATCACCGGCGGCGGCGGCGTGCTCTGCGGCGGTATCGCCAGGCATCTCGCGGAGCGCGGCGTGCGCGTGGCGGTCCTCGACCTGAAGCAGGAGGCCGCCGAGACCTGCGCCAAGCGCATCAACGACGCCGGCGGCAAAGCCGTGGCCATCGCGGCCAATGTGCTCGAACGTCAAAGCCTGGACCTGGCCCTGGATCGTTGCCGGCAGGAACTCGGGCGAGTGGATTTCCTGATCAACGGGGCCGGCGGCAATCATCCGTCGGCGACCACCCGCCCGGACCTGAGTTTCTTTGACATTCCCATTGACGCCTTCAATAAAGTCATGAGCCTGAACCTGGTGGGCACCGTGCTGCCGTCGATGGTTTTCGGCAAGCTGATGGTCGAGCAGGGCGAAGGCGTCATCCTCAACGTCGCCAGCATGAACGCCTTCCGGCCGCTGACGCGCATTCCGGCCTACTCGGCGGCCAAGGCGGCGGTAAAGAACTTCACCGAGTGGCTGGCCGTGCACATGGCCCAGGAGTATTCACCGAAGATCCGCGTCAACGCGATCGCGCCCGGGTTCATGCTCACCGAACAGAACCGCTTCCTCCTCACCGACAAGGAGACCGGCGAACTGACCGCCCGCGGCAAGAGCATCATCGCACACACGCCGATGGGCCGCTTCGGCACGGACGACGACATCCTCGGCACGGTGGTATGGCTGCTCTCGCCGGCCGCGGCGTTCATCACCGGCATCACCGTCCCCATCGACGGCGGCTTCAGCGCGTTCAGCGGCGTGTAGCCACTGAGACTGACGGCCACAGAACGCACCAGGAGCACAGAGACAAAACAGGGCGGGCCATGGGTCCGCCCTTTTCATGTGTGATGTGTGCCCCTGCTCTTGAGCAGGGGAAAGGACCAGTAAACTGACAAAAACCACGGTTCAAGAGCCGCAGCACATACGCCGGCGTTGTCGGGGGGGGGCAGGCATCCTGCCCGCCTCATGGGCCAAAGCGCGAAACTCCCGGACTGGAAAGAGCACTACATTCCTGACTCACGGATTACCTGCAGGAATCGCTCTCCGTACCCTTCGAACTTCGCCGGGCCCACTCCCGGCACCTTCATCATCTCCTCGCGGGTATGCGGCCGGGACCGGGCCATCTCTCTCAATGTGCGATCGCTGAAGACCATGAATGCCGGCACGTTGAACTCTTCGGCGAGTTCGCGGCGCAAATTCTTCAACACGTCGAACAGGGCCAGCGCCCGGCCGTCCAGTGGCTCCGGTACCTGAGATTTCCGGGTCGTCCGCGGCCGGTCCAACAGCGATGAGGCCTTCTCCAGCGGCGGCAACGATGAGCGTTTCGACCGGGCCGACGACTCGCTCTTGCGGCGCGTCCGTCTCTTGCGAGCGAACTGCGCGCTCACGTCGTATAGCACCGCCTCTTCCTGCGAGCGAAGCACCCGCCAACCCTTCGGCGTCACCTTGAGCACGCGATACTCGCCGTCACGGCGCATACAGCCCTGTTCGATAAGCTGATCGATCCACGCGCGGAGCACCGGCTTAGTCTGATCGGCCAGCAGGCCGAACGTGCTCAAGTCCCGGTGACCGCGTTCGATGACCTGCTCGGTCTCCTCGCCCAGCAGCACGTCGATCACGTGGGCCGCGCCATAACGCTCGCCCGTCCGCAACACGCAGGACATGATCTTCTGCGCCGTGATGGTGGAATCGGAGAGGGTCTCATGCTCGCCGAGGCACACGTCGCAGGCCCCGCACGAGTCGCGCTCCCATTTCTGGCCGAAGTAACTCACCAGCCGCCGGTGCCGGCAACCGATGGTGGTGCAGTAGCGATACATCTCGGAGAGCAGGCGAAGCTGCTCCTGTGCATCGACAGGGTCGTTGCCTCCGATGATGCTCTCCCACAGCTTGTAGTCGGCCCCGCTGTAATACAGGATGCACTCGGCCGGCTGACCGTCGCGGCCCGCCCGGCCGGTCTCCTGCTGGTAATGTTCGAGCGACTTGGGCATGGCCGCATGAATGACATAGCGGATATCCGCCCGGTCGATGCCCATGCCGAAGGCCACCGTGGCCACCACCACGTCGATCTTGCGGGCCGCGAAGGCGTCCTGGGCCTCGGTCCGCTCGATGTCCCCCATGCCCGCGTGATAGCCGACGGCCCGAACGCCCGCCGATACGAGCAGCGAGGTCAGATCGTCCACGTCCGCCCGGCGGATGCAATAGACGATCCCCGCCTTGCCCGGGCGGCGGCGAACGGCCTCGATCACATCCTGAAACTCGCCCCGGCGCCGCAGCACCCGGTAGGTCAGGTTCGGCCGGAAGAAGTCCCCCACCAGAACGGCCGGCTCAACCAGCCCGAGCTGGGCGATGATATCGTCGCGGACCCGCGGCGTGGCGGTCGCCGTAAAGGCATGTACGGACACCTGCGGAAATCGCCGTTTCAACTCGCCGAGTTGGCGGTAATCAGCCCTGAAATCGTGGCCCCAGTGGCTGATACAGTGAGCCTCATCAATGGCGAACGAGCGGACATCGACGTTCTGCAGGAAGTGATAAAACCACTCGTCGAATCGTTCCGGAGCCACGAAGATGAGCCGGTATTCGTTGCGGGAGATGCCGTTAATGACCCGTCGCCGGTCCGCCGGATCAAGCGTGCTGTTCAGGAAGGCCGCGGAGATGCCCCGCGATAACAGCCGGTCCACCTGGTCTTTCATCAGCGCGATCAGCGGTGAAACCACCACCGTCAGCCGCCCGGACAGCACGGCCGGCGCCTGGTAACAGAGGGACTTACCGCCGCCGGTGGGCAGGACGGCCAGGGAATCCCTCCCGGCCAGCGAGGCCTCCATGGCTTCGCGTTGTAACGGACGGAGGCTTTTGTAGCCCCAGTACTTCTCGATGATGGCCAGCAGCGATTCCAAGGATTCCAAGGCGCTTCCCTGCGGCAAACAGTTGCTGCAAACGAGACCCCCGGCGGGACGAGCGGGCTGTCGCAGTTGGCCCGACGGGATCCTGTCGAGCTTTGTAAACCGCGCACCACGGGCGTGTCAACCACATCGGCATTCAGAGAGCAGGCCGGCCTGAGGGCCGGTCTGAAAGACAGTCCCGGCGGAGCCCCGTGCCTGCGAAGATCTGCCCCTTTTCCCAAAAAGGAACCCACCTCCAGTGAATCGCACAAGAGGTGGGTCACCCCCATTTCCTTATCTGCCTCGCCACCTTCCCCGAATGCGCTCTCCGCGGTGAGAACTTCTATACCATATCCAACTCCACTCTCCCTGGAAACAGGGCATTCTCCCCAACTTATATTTTGGCAACCTTTTCCCGGGAAGCCGGGTGGATTTCCAGAGCTGAATTCGGGCCTTCGGTATATACAATCATCGACGCGGGTCTTCGAATCTGCCCCCCGAGGCGGGCAAGAGGTCCGCCTGCCGGCAGGGATGATCGAGAAATATCAACCTGTTCCGCAGCACTACCCAGACTCGTAACCTCCGCTATGCTAAGGGCATGAACGTCGTATTGATCGGCTATCGAGGATCGGGGAAATCGGCTGTCGGACGGACGTTGGCAAGCCGGCTGGGGTGGCCGTTTGTTGATACGGATGCCCTGATCGAACAACGGGAAGGGCTGACCATTCGGGAGATCTTCGCTGACCGGGCCGAGGACGGCTTCCGCGACCTGGAGGCCCGTATCATCGCCGAGGTCGGGACGCTGGATCGGCACGTTATCAGCACGGGAGGCGGGGCGGTACTGCGGGAGGAAAATGTGGCCGCCCTGAAGCGCAACGGACGCCTGGTGTGGCTGACCGCCCCGCCAGAGGTGCTCTGGCAGCGGATTCTTGGAGACATTCGCCGGCAGGAAACCCGGCCGCGAATGGATCTGTCCGTCGGTTTGCAGCAGGTTCGCGAGGCGATTCGCGAACGCAACCCTCTCTACCAGCGGGTGGCCGACGCGATCGTGGACACCACGGACCGCCCGGTGGAGAGCATCGTCGAGCGGATCCTCACCCGGACGCGCCTACGGGAAGACCATTGATCGGCCGCACCCTTGCGTGGCGGATTGAATGTCCGTGGAATACAGCGGCCTTGACAACTTCGCTGGATTTCACCATTCTGGCGGACAGACGGGCGAAAGCCCGATCGACGGGCCTGGATACCCTCAGCCACGATTGACGGAGACTTCAGCGGCATGCGTCTGGTATGCAGACCATCGCGATTGCGCGGCAGTGTTGAGATCCCCGGTTCGAAATCGCACACGATCCGGGCGGTGGCCATCGCCTCATTGGCGGACCGCGAGAGCCAAATCCGCGAGCCGCTGGCTTCGGCCGACACGCTGGCGGCGGTTGATGTTTACCGGGCGTTGGGCGCCCGGATCGATCTGAAGGACGATGTATGGACCGTCAACGGGATTGCCGGCCAGCCCACCGCGCCGGAAAACGTCCTCGACGTACGTAACTCCGGAACCACATTAAGGATAGCAGTTGGATCGGCCGCCCTGCTCACCGAGGGGCTGGCCGTTTTCACCGGGGACGAGCAGATCCGCCGTCGCCCCATTGGGCCGCTGGCCACCTCACTGAATGACCTGGGGGCTTCGATCACCAGCACGCGTGGCAATGGCCGGGCCCCGCTGGTCGTTGGCGGCAGGCTTCGCGGCGGCCGCACGAGCATCGAGGCCGTCACCAGCCAGTATCTGACCAGCCTGCTCATCAATACGCCGCTGGCCCTCGATGAGACGATTATCGAGGTTCCCCTGCTCAATGAACGCCCGTACGTGCAGATCACGCTCGACTGGCTGGCCCGTGGCGGCATTACCCTCGAACGTCGGGAGCTGGAATGGTTCCGCGTGCCGGGCGGACAACGTTATCGGCCCTTCGACGTCCGCGTGCCGGCGGATTTCTCATCAGCGACGTTCTTCCTGGCAGCCGGCGTGCTGGGCGACAACGACGTCCTGCTGCGCGGGCTCGATCATCAGGATGCCCAGGGGGACAAGGCGGTGATGGATTATCTCCGGCGGATGGGCGCCCGGATCGACTTCGAGCCGGAAGGTATCCGCGTGCGTCCCGGCAAGCTGGTCGGCTGTGAGCTGGATCTCAACGCCACGCCCGACGCGCTGCCCATGATGGCGGTGGTGGGATGCTTCGCCGAGGGCCGGACCGCGCTGGTCAATGTGCCGCAGGCGCGCCTCAAGGAGACGGATCGGATCGCGGTCATGTGCGCGGAGTTGAGCAAGATGGGCGCCCGTATCAGCGAACGCCCGGACGGATTGGTGATCGAACGGAGCGATCTCAAGGCGGCGGACGTGAACGGGCATTTCGACCATCGCGTGGTGATGGCCCTGGCCGTGGCCGGCACAGCGGTCAACGGCGAGACACGGATCAGCACGGCCGAAGCGGTGGACGTCACCTTCCCGACCTTCATGCAATGCATGACCGGGCTCGGTGCGGATATGCGCGTAGAAGAGGACAAGTAACGGAGCGGCCGGGCTCTGCACCGGCTGTTTCAGACCAGCGGCCGGCACAGAGCCCGGCCGCGACAAGGAGTACACCCATGCTGGGCTGCGATATCGGAACATTGTTCAAGCTCACCGTCGCCGGCGGCTCGTACCAGGAAGGGCTCACCGTCCATCTCCAGGGCGTCCCGCCGGGGTTGCTCATCACTGATGAGCAGATTTACGAAGACCTGCTCATCCGCAAGCCTGGCCAGGGGGAACTCACCAGCCCCCGCCGTGAGCCGGATATTCCGATCATCTTCAGCGGCGTCAACGCGGCCGACACCATGCCGGGCTTCACCAACGCGGGGTACACCAACGGTACGCCGATGGTCATCCTCATCCCCAACCTGGACCGGCATTTCGAGCACATCGAGCAGTACCAGGTGACCAACCGCACGCCCCGTCCCGGTCACGCGTCGTATGCCTCCTACATGAAGTACGACCACTGGGACGACGCCATCGGGGCGGGCATCTTCAGCGGGCGGTACACCTCCACCATCGTGGCGGCCGGTGTGATCGCCAAGGCCATCCTCGCCAAACACGGCATCCAGGTGACCGCCTACGTCCGCGAGGCCGCCGGCGTGGTCATGCCGGACATGCCCATCGAAGAGATCCGCCTGCGCCAAGCCGCCTATCGCAAGGTTCGCAAAGAACACGACCCCATCTGGCGGTTCGTGTACCAGTCCGGTCGGATCCGGCCCGGCATGCGGTTCCTTGAGAAAACTCCGGTGCTGGCCGAAGTCGAGAAGATGATCGGCAAATTCGCGTCCATACCGATGGATGAGGAGAAGATTC
This sequence comes from Phycisphaerae bacterium, assembly GCA_012719955.1. Taxonomy (GTDB): domain Bacteria; phylum Planctomycetota; class Phycisphaerae; order UBA1845; family PWPN01; genus JAAXZI01. The sequence continues at coordinate 13,127 of JAAXZI010000219.1, forward strand.
GCAAGGAATACGGCATCCATCCGAGCCTGTTCTGCCCCGATCTGGCCACCGCCGACGCGATGTTCCAGCGGATCATCGACATCAAGAAGGCCGGCGATTCCAGCGGCGGGGTGGTCGAAGTGGTCGCGACCGGTCTGCCGGCAGGCGTGGGCGAGCCCGTTTTCAGGAAGCTCGACGGGGAACTGGGCAGGATGCTCAGCATCGGCTCGGTCAAGGCGGTTGAGATCGGCGCGGGCGTCCACGTGAAGGATATGACCGGCTCCCAGTGCAACGACCAGATGTACGTCGACGAACAGGGCAACGTTCGCTTCAAGAGCAACCACGCCGGCGGCGTCACCGGCGGCCTGACCACCGGCCAGAACCTCGTCATCCGCCTGGCGGTCAAGCCTACGCCGACCATCAGCAAGGACCAGGACACCATCGACAAGGTGGAGCGTAAGAACGCCGTGCTCAAGGCGGTCACGCGCCGCGATCCCACGCTGGTGGCCCGGATCTGGCCGGTTGCGGAGGCGTTCACGGCCTGCATTCTGCTGGACCACTACATGATGCACCTGGGCTATCAGGCCCTGTGGCGCAAGTGAGAGGACTCCCGGCACTCCAAGTGCACTCCAGCCAACAAGATCCCTACAAAAGCCGGGCTTGCTCCGAGCCGCCAGTCCGGCTATATTGCATTCGGAGTGCAAGATGGCCGCAAACGTCCCATATTATCCACGCGCAATGGGCCCGGCTTGGACTGCGGCGTCAAAGCAGTTCCCGGTTCTCCTGTTGACCGGCCCCCGGCAGGTCGGCAAGACCACGCTGTTGGAGCACCTGGCCGCTGAAGGCCGACGCTACGTCACGCTCGATGCTCCGTTGGTCCGGGAACTGGCCAGGCGGGACCCGGCCTTGTTTCTGCAGCGCTATCAACCGCCCGTCATCATTGATGAGATACAGTATGCGCCCGAGCTGCTCCCGTACATTAAGATGGCCGTGGACACCTCTCGTGTTCCAGGCTCGTTCTGGCTGACCGGCTCGCAGCAGTTTCGCATGATGCAGGGCGTGTCCGAAACCCTGGCCGGTCGCATCGGCATTCTGAACCTGCTCGGGTTTTCCAGCCGAGAGCGTGCCCGCGGCGTGCTGGATGTACCGCCCTTCCTTCCCACAGATGAGCGCTTGCGACAGCGGGAGGCGTCGAGCCGAACGCTGATGCTCAGGGAGTTGTACCAGGAGATTTGGCTGGGCTCCTTCCCGGCCCTCGTGGCCGGCCCGATTCATGACCGGGATCTTTTTTACAGCTCGTATGTGCAAACATATCTGGAGAGAGACGTTCGGGATCTGGCCCAAGTCGGCGCCGAAGCGAGCTTTCTTCGCTTCGTAAAGGCCTGCGCCGCACGCACCGCGCAGTTGCTGAACTATTCGGAGCTGGCTCGGGATGCAGGGGTCAGTTCCAACACGGCAAGGCATTGGCTCTCTATCCTGCAAGCCAGCTTCCAGGTCGTGCTTGTTCCCCCGTTCCACTCCAACGTGAGCAAACGGCTGGTCAAACGGCCCAAACTCTATTTTCTCGATACCGGTCTGTGTGCTTACCTGACTGAGTGGACCTCTCCGGAAACCCTGGAGGCAGGGGCCATGTCGGGCGCCATCCTGGAAACGTATGTCCTCAGCGAACTGCTCAAGAGCTGGTGGCATCTGGGGCTCCATCCTCACCTCTACTATTTCCGAGACAAGGATGGGCTGGAGGTCGATTTCGTCTTCGCCCAGGATCAACGCATCTACCCGGTGGAGGTGAAGAAAACGGCCTCACCTCGTGCGGACGACCTTCGCGGGTTTCGCGCGCTGGCCAAAGCGGGCGTTCCCGTGGGGCCGGGAGCAATCTTATGTCTGTGCCAGGAGCTCCTTCCGCTGACCAGTGACGTGCAGGCGGTGCCCATCGGCCTGCTGTAACACGTACCCTGTAGAACCCCGTGAGGGCATGCGCGTGCAGGATTCACTCGTCAACCGGCAGGTCCGCACCACACATCATGTGACCAGCTTTGATTACTCTGCGGGGCGACGGGCGGCCATCCATGTCCCCCCGCTCGCACCTGCCGGATACATGCGTTTGAGCCGGCGCAGGGCCTCTGCCGGAACCACGGTCCCTGATAACACCGCCCCGTAAAGATCGAGCAGCGATTTCGCCTCTTCAGCGGACTCACGGAGCAACTCCAACCGCAGGCAGCCGGGGCGTAATTCGAGAGTCTTCGACCACAACCCCAGCGCGGTCTGCGCGGTCGCGTTGAAGATTGTCGTTCGGCCGGCCGTGTCGATCAGCAACGGGTGCGACTGGCCGTTGCGGTCGCGGAGACGAACGTCGCCTGGTTCGAAACGCTGACCGCACCGGCCACAATCTTCTCCACTGCCTAGCTCCGCGGAAATCAGGCAATGGGCGGTGTGGAACAACGGCACATGCCCATGCACGATCAGTTCCAGGGCCACACCCGGCGCTCGCGCTCGCAGGGCAGCAAGCTGCGCGATATCCAGATCGTATGCAGGCGTGATCCGTGCGAAGCCCGCCTCGGCCAGCAGGCCGGCGGCAAGCTCGTTGGCTACGTTCAGTGAATGATCGGCGACTAGGGCAATACCCGGCGCATGCTTGCGCAGGTACTCCAGGGCGGCAAGGCTGCGAACGAGCACCACGTCCGGCGATGCCGCGACAATCCGATCCAGGAAGCGTTCCTCGCCCGGCATGGTAATCTGCGGAGTGGCCAATCCGGCAAGGCAACCCGCCTCGCGAATGGCGCGCACCGATTCTGCCAAGCCGGCCAAAGTCGCATCGACGTAGACCAGCCCCAGGGGAGCAGGCATCCAGCCCGCCTTCAGTGTGGCACCGGCGTTTCGCCGAAGCGTCGGAGGGACGGACGTCTCGCCCGCCTTCTCGCCAAGCCAGTCAACGACTCCGCGGAGCTGCTCCGCCGTGCGTACCAGGACCGACCAGGCAGGCCGCTCGGTTGGAACGCCAGGAACTCTTGAAAGCTCCGCCCGCATCTCCTCCAATGCCGCCGGACGAGTAACCGCGTGCCTTGCGGCTACATCGCGCGCCGCCATCAGCATCTCCACCGCCCGGCGGCGCAGATCGTTCAAGAGGCTTTTAGGAGCCATCACGGGCACGCACTCAACGGCCGTCCCTTCCGGACCGATCAACTCCACCCCGGCCAGTTCAAATGGTGTGTCGCCCAGTCGGCCCATTTGCTCGCGCAGCAAATCCACCGTCAAAGGGTGTCGAGTGGCCTGCTCCAGCAGCTTGGGAGACTCGACCGACGCCTGGAGTGGTCGCGATTCCCTCGCTTGCGTTTCGGGCTCAAATTGCGGCTCAAATCGTGGGTCAAATTGCGGTTCGAATTGTGGATCAAATTGTAAACTTAAGCGCAGAGGCTGACCTATGGCCGCTTCGACTCGCGCGTAGAGCAGAACCCGGCGAACCACGTCCTCTTTGCGAGCGCTGCGTTCCAACCGCCGGCGCAACGCGGGGTCGTCGGTCTTCCAGACACGGCTGCCGACCGCCACCGCCCGGATATCAACGTCCTCCCGGCCGAACATGATCTCGACTCGCCGTGGTCGGCCGGATCGCGGGCGGATCTCATAGACCCTGCCGCCCTGCTCTTTCCGCTCCGGCCGGCCTTCATCAAAGACCACGCCGTCGCCTGGTGAGAGTGGGCACTCGTGCGATTCCTCTTCGCTTAGCCGCACGACGATCCCGCGAGCCGTCCGGCCATCCACGTGCCCCACCAACAGTCCCCGGCTGCGCGGAAACCGTCCATCCACCAGCCTGCCGGGATGCCGGCCTTCGAGAAAACCCGTGGTGAAGCCGCGCGAGAAGCTCAGGGTCAGCTCCAGTTCCTGCTCGCGCGTGAGCTTCGCCGGCTCGCCGCGGAGCGCTTTATCGAGCACCTCGCGGTAAACCCGGGTCGCAGAGGCCACATACGCCGGCCCTTTGAGTCGGCCCTCGATCTTCAGGCCGGCCACCCCCAGTGCGACCAGCCGGTCGAGCAGATCGGCGGCCGCCAGGTCGCGCGGACTCAGCAGGTACCGGCGTTCACCCAGATCGCGAACCTGATCATCGACGACCAGCTCATAGGGCAGCCGGCACGCCTGGGCGCACAGCCCCCGATTCGCGCTGCGCCCCCAGAACGTCTCGCTCGCCAGGCACTGCCCGCTGAACGAAATGCAGATGGCCCCGTGAACAAACACTTCCAGCTCAACGTCCGTGGTCCGGGCGACGGCCTCGATTTGCTCCAGCGACATCTCGCGGGCCAGGATTACCCGGCTGACGCCCAGCCTCTTTAAGAAGGCAATTCCCTCGGCATGCGTCTGGGTAGCCTGGGTCGAAGCGTGGATGGGCAGCGTGGGGCACATGGCGCGGATGAGCCGCACCAGCCCCAGATCTTGAACGATGACCGCATCAGCCCCGGCTTCCGCGATGCCGGCGATGTACTGCTGAGCACGTTCGAGTTCGCTGGAGAAAATCAGCGTATTGAAGGTCACATACGCCTTCACGTTGCGATGATGCAGCCACCGGACCAGCTCCGGCAGAGCGGCCAGCGTGAAATTCGCCGCCCGCCGCCGGGCGTTGAAGTCGTCCAGCCCGAAATAGACCGCGTCCGCTCCGTTGGCCACCGCCGCGCGCAGCGCTTGCTCGTCTCCGGCGGGCGCCAGAAGCTCAGGTGGACCAACGTGTTGTGAACGCAAGGCCATCGGCAGTGATTGTAGTGCCGTTCGTAGTCCTTCGGTTCCGCGGGGCACTCAGCGGTCACTCGGCCTTCGGCAGCTTCGCAATAATCTCCTTGAGGAGCTTTGCATCATCCGCGATGACCTTCTTCTTGCCCGCGGCGTCGAAGTGCGGCAGGCTGTCGTCCTCGATGCACACGTCGCCCACGTAGCCTGCCCTGGCGTATATGGCCAGGATCTTCGCAAAATCGATGTCGCCCGTCCGGACCGGTTCGGCGTATTTGCCGTACTCCCAGCCGGGACTTCGCTGAACCTGCCGTTTGTCCTCGGGATATTTGATGCTCTTGACGTGGACGCTGCGCACATAGGGGGCGAACTGCTGCGTGAGGGCGTAGAGCTTATCCAACGGATGGCCGAACCAGTACATGTTGCAGACGTCGTGCAGCAAGCCCACGCGATCCGGTTTGCTCTCGCGGAGCACCGGCTCCAGCACCTCCGGGCGGTTCCAGTAGTGGCCGAGATTCTCGATGGTAATCTGGATGCCGGTCCGGGCCGCAATCGCGTCCAGCTTGCGGACAAAGGCCCGGCCGCGGGCGATGAATTCATCATCCTCGATGCGTTCGCCCTTGGGGCCGGTAATGGCGATGGGCAGCATAAGCATCCGGCAGCCGACCTCGGGGGCCGCCGCGGCCGCGCGCGAGACCCATTCCAGGGCCTGGTCTTCATCCTCCGGCCGGGCCAGTTTGATGCCCATCGCGAAGCAGCCGATGGACATGCCCTCGTCCTTGAGTTTGCGGTTCAGCTTTTTCCGGGCCTCAGGGGTATCGATCCGGTACGCGGGAGCGTCTTTGCCATCGGTGCCCTTTTCGAACAGGTGCGGGCAGGTGAGGTTCTGGTCGAGTACGACCTCCAGGCGGGAGATGCCGACCGATTTGGCCGCCGACCAGATATCATCAGCGCCGATGCCGCGCAGGTAGGGATCGCGGATGGTCACCGCCCATTCGCGCTGCATGTCCGCCCGGTCGGTGAGAGGTTCAGCAAGGCTCGTAGAGGCAATTCCCAGAAACACCCAACCGATCAACACGTTTCGCATGTCATCTCCTCGCAATTGCTGCTGGCCAGGATCCGTTATGGCCCTCAGTATACCGGGCCGACAGGGGCTCGTCACAGCGGGTATGGGGCCTGTCTCCGGCTGGCCGGGGGCAGGTCCGGGCTGGGGACAAATACTCTGGAAAGGGCCCTTGCGGCGAGAAAGAGAGTCGGCCGGCCCTACTCGGCCTTGCACCCGGCCGTCCGGTGCCCTATCCTGAAGGAGTAGTCGTCCGGCCGCACGTGCGGGATGCGGCCGGAATGAGACTTTCTGGGCGACTAGCTCAATTGGATAGAGCGCTGCCCTTACAAGGCAGAGGTTTCCGGTTCGAGCCCGGAGCCGCCCATTTCACCTGGTATTGCAGCAGCCATTGGACACGATCGGCCGGGGGATTTCCGGCCGGATCGCCTGTTTCCCCCCAAAAGAAGTACCAGGAGCCGCCCGCGAGAGCATGGCCCCTGGCAGAGTGTATGGTGCGCAGTGCGACGCCTGCGTGCTTGATGGGAGGCGGCCGACGTACCCGCCAGCCGTTCAGAGCGCCGGTTCGCAGACCGGTTTACCCTTTGTTGATCAGCACATAGGTGCCGGTCTTGCCGGCCACAGCGATATCGAGCCGATTGTCGCCATTCAGGTCCACAATCAGGATCTGCATGCCACTGCTCACGCCGTCGTCCCAACTGATCACGTCGCGCTCGAACTTTTTCGCCTTCGGATCCCACTCGTACCGCATCAGGCACACGGGGTCATGGGCGCCGGGGTCGCCGTCGCCGTGAGCACGGTAGCGCTTGCCGGTGATGATCTCCATGTTGCCATCGCCGTCCAGGTCCGCCCAGGCCAGGTAATGCACCTGCGAGAAGACGTCGTCGATCAGGTGCTGCTTGAAGCGGATGACACCGTCTTCGCTCTTGACCTGCTCCTGCCACAGAAGGCCGTAGTCATGAGCCCGGCCATGGATCACGTCGGTGAGGCCATCCCCGTTGACGTCCAGGACCAGCATGGGCACGCTTTCATGGCCGCCCAGCGACTTCTCGAACTTGTGGAAGGTCCACTCCTTGCTCCAGGGATCCTGGGCCGGGCCTTCGTACCAGCCATCGGAGAGCACCACGTCTTTCCGGCCATCGCCATTAAGATCGCCGATGCCCATGCCGTGGCCGTTGGGCCCCTTTTTGTTCAGGAAGAAATCAGTGAACCGGGGCGGCGCGCCGTCCTTGCCGGGGGTGATGCGCACCACCAGCACCGGATGATTGGCCTCCCAGCGATCGGGGATCAGTTCGGGAATACCGTCGCCGTCAAGGTCCTCGAAGAGCATGGCTTCGTTGGCGGTCTGGCCGGTGGTGACCACGCCCTCTTTCCACTTGCGACCCGCGGCCAGGCCCTCCTTGCCCGGGTTCTCATACCACCAGACCTTGTCGTTAAACCAGGAACCACTGATAAGATCGGGGTAGCCGTCGCCGTTGAGGTCGTAGAGGTACTCGCCATTGTTGCCCATGAACTCCTTGTTGGGTTCGGACACGTCGCGCAACGGATGCTGCTTCCAATCCGGCCCCTCGAACCAGTAGGGCCCGGCGGTCAGATCCAGCTTGCCGTCCTGGTTCACGTCGGCAACGGCGATGGCCTCGTTCTTGTTTTTGATCAGCAGGTGCTTTTCAAAGCGGATCTGTCCGGTTTTGGGCAATGTGATCCTGGGCTTGGCGGCCGGCTTTTCCGGTTCAGCGGCCCAGGACGATGAAACCAACCCAATCCAGACAGCACAAGCCAGAGAGACTACAACACGAGTCATTTGAGCGTTCACAGGGTTACTCCATCGGGGGTCCAAACTCCACGGGGACACACCGCCCCCCGGGGGAGGTTATCCGGCCACAAGGGATGGAAGTCAAGGGAGTGGCGGCAGAAGGCTCTCCCGGCCTTGCGGCCCATACGTCGTCATACCGGCCGGTCGTGGGGTCCGCGGACTTGACCTCGTGCCGTTGCCAGTACACCAGTTTCTCGGCGGATCAGGCGGGCAAGATGCCCGCCCTCCAGAGCAGCCGGCCGACGTTGTTGGAGGGCGGGCATCCTGCCCGCCTCATGAGCCCAAGTGCGAGACTCCCGGACCGGAAAGAGCATTAGGTAATGGACTCTGTCTGCTCCGGGGCCTCCTCCTCTTGCTCGTTGAGCGGGCTTGCGCAGGCGGCGGGCGGACTGCCTTCGATGGGCTGGAACTGGAGTTCGACCATGGCTCGATAGCGGCCGTTGCGGGCCAGGAGTTCTTCGTGCGTGCCCTGCTCCACGATCCGGCCGTGGTCCATCACGAGAATACGGTCGGCGTGGGTAATCGTGCTGAGACGATGGGCGATGATGAAGCAGGTTCGGCCGGCCATCAGCATGGCGAGGCTGAATTGGATCAGGCGCTCGCTGGCGGTGTCGAGGTTGCTGGTGGCCTCATCGAGGATCAGGATGCGCGGGTCGGCCAGGATGGCCCGGGCGATGGCGATGCGCTGGCGCTGGCCGCCACTGAGCTTCACGCCGCGCTCGCCGATGAACGTCTCGTAGCCGTCCTTCAATTCGCTGATAAAGTCGTGAGCGTTGGCCTGCCTGGCGGCTTCACGGATTTCGTCGAGTGTGGCCCCCCGCCGGCCGTAACCGATGTTCTCCGCCACCGTGCCGTCGAAGAGGAAGGTATCCTGCTCCACGATGCCCAGCAGGTTGCGGTAGCTGGCGATCTCAATGTCCCGCAGGTCGGTCCCATCGAGCAGGATGCAGCCTTCGGTTGGATCGTAGAAGCGGGCGATCAGGTTGCAGAGCGTGGTCTTGCCCGCCCCGCTGGAGCCGACCAGGGCCACGATCTCGCCCGGGGCGATATCGAGGTTGATGTTCTGGAGGACCCTGGCGGTGGTGCCGGGATAGGCGAAACTGACGTTTCGCAGGGTGATGCGGCCGAGGATGGGAACGTCTGCCTGTGGCTCACCTTGGTTAAGCGGTGACCAGGCGGGCAGGATGCCCATCCCAACTTGTGAGGCGGGCAAGATGCCCGCCCTCCGAGATTCTGCGGCGGGCAGGATGCCCGCCCCCCCAACGGCCGCCCCCTTGCTGGATGCATCCCGGCGCAGGATCTTGGCCCCGGGGCGGGTGGGAGCTTCCTGCGGTTCGGCGAGCAGGTCCAGCACGCGGTCCAGCCCGGCCAGATTGTTCTGAAGACTCGTCGCGCTGTTGGCCAGGGTCTCGAGGGGCGAGAGCAGGGCCACCAGATAGCCCAGGAACATCACCAGGTCGCCCACCGTCAGCGCGTCCTTGAGTTCCATCTGCCCGGCCTCAACGGCGGCCATGTCCGCAAGGATGCGCGTTCCGCCGTACCAAAGCAGGATGCCGGTGGCCAGCGGGATGAGGATGGCCCAGAGGACCTCGATCCCACGCAACCACCACCACGCGCGCAATTCCTGGCGAGCCATGAACTGGTTGTTGCGGAGGAACTGGGTGGATTCGGTGCGCTGCCGGGAAAAGCCACGGACCACGCGCATGCCGCCGAAAACTTCGGTGGCATGACTGTCGATCCGCTGCCGGCTGGCCCGGATGGCGCGATACTGCGGGCGGATCCGGCTGATCCAGGTGCGATGAGAGAAATACACCGTCGGCAGGAGCAGGAGGGCGCCGGCCAACAGCCGCCAGTCCACCCAGGCCAGGATGATCAGGCTGCCGATCAGTTGGATCAGAGCCCGGCACGGGTTATAGAGCATCGAGAAAATCAGGTCGGCCACCCCGCCGGCGTCTTCGCGGAGGATGCTGGCCACGCCGCCGCTTTTGAGCTCATAGACCCGGTGCAGGGGCAGCCGGGCGGCATGGTCGAAGGCCCGGCGGCGAACGCCGATCTGGACGCGTTTGGTGATGCGGGTGGCCTGCCAGCGGCTCCAGGTGCTGACCAGGATGGAGAGGGCGGAAATGATGATCGAGCCGATCACGACCCACCCCAGCAGTGTGCGGCGGTCAGCCGGCGAAGAGGCGGGCAGTAGGCCCGCCCCCCCAGATTCTGAGGCGGGCAGAATACCCGCCAGCCAATCGGGCAAGGGGTGCCCGGCCAGCACGTTGTCCATCACGATTTTGGGGGCGTACAGAGGAATCAAGGCCAGACCGGTGGCCAGGCCCATGGCGCACAAGGCGGCGGCCAGCGTCCCCCGGTATCCGCGAAGCAACCCCAGGAATTCGAGGAAGAGCCGCCAGAAAGCCCGATGCCGACGGGGCTGAGCCTGACCGGCAGGTCCGCCTCCGCGGGCCTCGTCCAGGCACTGCAGGTACTCAACGAAACGTGCGCGACTCGATGTCATCCACAGATCGTAGCACCCATTTCCCCGCTGAGCTGATACTTTTTTCATCCGCGCGGGGACGACTGATCCGTCCGGTCCTCAACGCCCCCGGTCTCCGCCGGGCCGGGTGGGAGGCCTGGCACGCCATTCTGAACCACCTGCACGAGGATGGGCCTGTTCCCCAGCATACTGATCGTTCGTTGCGGGAACGGCATCTCGATCCCGTGCTTGCGGAACACATCGCGGATCTCGAAACGGACTGTAGTCAAGAACCGCCAACGGGTGCTCGGGTTGGCGAACCAGCAGACCAACGAGAATTTCAGGCCGTTATCACCAAAATCCAGGAACCAGACATCCGGCGGCGGGTCGGGCAGGACCAACGGGTTGCGCTGCGCGATCTCCAGCAGCAATCGGTGCACGAGGCGCTCGTCGGACTCGTAGCCGACGATCACCTCCACCTGGCCCCGGAGGCGTTTATCGGGCATCGTCCAGTTGACCACCTTGTTGGTAACAAACTCGGCGTTGGGGATATCCAGCTCGATATTGTCCCCCGTGCGGATCTTGGTCGAGCGGGTGCTGATGGCGGTCACTTCGCCAACCTGATCCTGAACCATGATCGTGTCGCCCACCTTGATCTGGCGTTCGAAGAGGATCAGCAGTCCGCTGATGAAGTTGACGAACAGCGGCTGAAGCCCCAGACCGAGACCTAAACCCAAGGTTCCCAGCAGGACCGCCAGGGCTCCCAGCCGGAGGTTCATCAGAACCAGGGCGGCATATCCGCCCATGGCCACAATCGCGTAATTCAAGATGGTCAAAACCGCGGCCTGTCCGCCACGGGTGAGATTGACAGCCTGGGGGAAGACCTTGGTCTGGAGGAACGCCCGTACCGTCCGGGAAACGATCACGGCGCCGGCGATGGCCGCCGCGGCCGCAAAAGGCCGCCAGAGCTGCACGGGGCCGCCGCCCAGCGTGCCCAGCGGGTAATTCAGGAGGAGCTTGATTTCAAAGGGACTGATGCCCCAGCCGTACAGGAGCACCATGACGCCCAGAACCACGACGGACAGGCTGCCCAACTGGAGGCCCACCAGCATCAGCGGGTGTGTTTTCTCGGGATCAAGTGCGACCTCGGCGGAGTCGCCGGCGGCCAGGGCTTTGTCCAGTTGCTGTTTGCCTTCCTTGGAAGCCGAGTGCAGCAGCATCCAGAGCACGAGGGCCATCCAGATGACACACACGGACCAGGCGACTCCCGTCAGTACGTAGAACGCCAGATCCTGGTAGCCACCCCCCGCCAGGGCGATCAAAACGACCACACTCGCGGACAGCACGGGCAACGTCGTACGGAGCAGCGTCCGCCAGGAAGACCCGCCCGTCGCATCCGGCCGTCCGACAAAACTGTCCCGCCGGAGCACATAAAGGAAGCACACCAGCAGCAGTGCCGTCAGGGCCACCGCCAGCAGGATGGAAGTCACTTCCGGAAGCAGCCCGGCCCGGCCGAAGAATACCGGCACGGGCAGCAACAGCAGGGCCAGGAGCACCAGCAGCCTTAACCAGCGCTGATGGTGGGCGGCGACGGCATCGGCACAGGGGATCAGCCGGGTAGCCGGCCGGCGAGAGGCGAAGTTGATGTTGATCCAGGCCAGGGCGATGCGGGTCCCCGCCAGCCAGAAAACCACCGTCGCGATCAGTGCGAAGGCCTCCGTACCCCTGCCCAGGAAATACACGGCCAAGACCAGCAGCGTGAAGAGAGGCAGGATGACGGGCATCATCCGGCCGGCGGCGGCGGTGAGCTCGATTCTGAAGCGATCCCGCAGCGGCAGGCGGAAGTCGGCCGGGGGCTCTCCGGCACCGGCGAGCCATGCCCGCTCCTCGGTTCGGGCCTGCCTGAGCAGTCTGTGCCGGGACCCCAACCCCAGCGTCAGGGCGCCCAGGGTCAGGGCGAGGGCCATGATAGCCCGCCGGCTGGGAATGGCTTTGAACTCAGCCCAGGTTGACTGCCAGTAGCGCCGCCACGCCTCGCCGACCAACCCCTCGCCCGAGGCGGCCTCGCGCAGTGTGGCGAACACCGCCTTCCAGTCGTGGTCGAAGAGGCCGGGGCCGCCGACGAACAGGCGCGCCCAGTACATGGTGCTGCGGTATCGGGAGAGGAGCTCCACATACTCATTGAGCTGGGCGATGGCTTTCGTCAGTCTTTCGGCGGTGGCTTGCTGCTCCGAGATGATCGCCTGGGTTTTCTGCGTGAGATCGGCCTGGATTTCACCGGTCAACCGGGCCTGGAGTTTGCGGGCCTCCACCAGGTCATCGCCCTCGAGGCGCTCGATCTGTTCGGCAAACTGGCGGGTCAGGGCATAGCTGCGGCTCACGAGAATGCTCTGGCGATCCATGGCCGTCCGCTGCTCGTCGAGGGTCTGGTCAAGCTTTTGCTGGTAGGACTTGAGTATATCCTTGTCCGCGGCGATGCGCGTTGTGATTCGCCGATACGCCCCGTTAATGACGCTGCCCGGGCGCCGCTCGATGGATTCCATGAAGCCCTGCCAGTAGGTGCGGCCGCGCATCAATCGCTGTTCGAGCTGCTCGGCCTCGGAGGGCGGGAACCGGTTGCGCGTGGGGTCATCGAGGCTCTGGAAGTAGTTCAGGCCCTCGGAGGCATGCAGCACGGTCTCCCAGAAGGTGGCCTTCCAGGGGGGCAGGCCCGGGTGGGCAAGCTGCTCGGCGGCATACTCGGCCGCGGTCTGTGAGCGGGCTTTCTCCAGGCGGTTTCGGTATTCGCGCAGGGACTTCACGTAACCGGCCAGGACCTCGATCTGGGCGGCGTTCTGTTCATTCTGCAGGGCCAGCGAGGCACGCAGGTCGGCGGAAGCGGCCGCCCGCAGAAGCTGGAGATTGTGGGCCCACTCCAGGGCGCGCTTCCGCTGGAAGAGCACTTCGCGCTGCGCGGGCGTTGCCGCCTCGTCCAGGCGGCCGGGCAGGGCCGCAACAAATTTCTTGAGTTCATCGAGCGAAGCGGCGGTGCTCGCCTCGGCGGCCTCCTTCGTCTGGGTGAGAGAGCCGCGTTGTTGCTCGATGGCGGTTTGTGCGGCGGTCAGATCCGCCAGCCGGCTGTCCAGTTGTCGATACTCGCGCTGGACGGCGTCGATGTGCTCCTGGGTCGCGTTTCGGAGCGATTCTCCCTGGAGCTTCTCATAAAACTGTCGCCGCTCCTTCCAGTCCGCCAGCGTCTTACTGAGCCCTTCGATGACTTCGGCGCTTTTGAGCTCCTTGATTTTTTGCCGGGTCGCCTGCCACCGGACCAACTCGGAACGATAGAGAAGCAAGGCATCGTGGAGCCGCTGCGCCGGCGTGCGCGCGGCCTGATCGTCGGGTTGGCTGGCCGGGGCGGAGGCGGTCGGCACGCTCTGCGCCAACTCCGCCAGCCTGCTGTCAACCAGGGCCAGACGCTCCTGAATGCTCTCGTCATCAGTCGGAGGGGGGAGGATATTCAGGGACAGAGCCTCCCCGGTGGCATCCGTCGGAGATATCGACGGCTGGGAAGCGGGTGAGGTCGAGGTCGCCGGCAGGCTGGTGGCCTGCGTGGTCGCGGTTGTCGTGGTGGTCTGTCCGGGGGCCGTGGCCGGCAGTGCCCAGAGCCAGCACAGCGAAACCCAAAGGAAAAGCAGACCTCCGGCTGGGGTTTGGACTTTGGAATGCATTACCTGGCTTGTCTTTATGAAAACCCTATTGTCGTGTCCTTCACGCCGGGGCGGATTGTACCCCTCCGGTCATCAAAGCTCAATCGGGCCGGAGGCAACGGCTCTCCCGGTCCACATCCTGCCCGGGGGAGGTTTCTTCGGGCTAAACATGCTGGCGTGGGGGCAACATGACGGCGTGCGGCCGGCATCGTTCGGCTAATCAGCCCCTCCTTCAGACCCGGCATGGTCGAAAAGGCTCCGCCGCCAGGACCGGCATACGGCCGGGGAGCACCTGGAGAACCACGGGCCTGTTCCTGCCGGTGTTGTCCGCCGTCGAATTTGGGATGGTCACGTTCGAATCCCGGTCCGTACGCTCGAATGCCCGGTGGAAGCTCCGATTCAACTCTTCCTGACAGCGATACCCTATGCAATCCTTGCAGCCTCACAAGAAGCTCTTGGGGGTGGGCTCTGCCGGCTGTTCCGGCCGGGAATAGCACCCTGTAGTGCCTGCATATCGCATCCATCTGCCCTTCCGCAGAGAACACGTTGGCCTACTCGATCGTTTCAGTGCTGGTTACCCTCCGGACCTGTAGTCGGCGGCAGCTACCCACCTGAACCGGGATCGTCTCTCGGTCGGGCGGGTCAGGCAGCCGCAATCTTGCAATACATCGCCCACACATTGCCGCGGCCACCACCGACGCTTCCTCAACCGCGGACATCTTCCTCAATAGCATCAGGGATGCGTCGCGATTATCGTTGATACTGTCGGCGCCAACAGTTACCGGCGTATTTGACCGGCTGTTCTCATGCGTGTCCGTTCATTTGTCCCCCGGTTCGAAGTCTCTTCTGCTGAGCCTCTCGATGGTGATCCGCGATGTGGGATGGACATGGCCCCGGTACGCGACGGGAAGCCCGCTGGAGCCGAGCAGCATTGTCTTGTCTGCGCGTTCTTGGAAGACGTGCGGGAGCTCATGGAAGATCTAAGAAGATGACAGGGGTAGCCCACGCCGAGGCACACTCGCATCGGCCGGAACCATCACGGCGGAGGCGGAAAAGAAGCTTGAGGCAGTCAACAATTAAACATTTTAAATTCTCTATTTATATTGCTTCAGCGAATGGCTGAGCATATATTGTTATTCGGTAGGTCGAAGTAACTGGGAATGAGACCAGTCCTCATTCGGAAAGGAATCCCATGTTAGTTCTTACCCGTTGCCTCAATGATGCCATTCGGATCGGCAACGACATCCGAGTGAAGGTCTTAGGGATTGGGACCCGGCGGGTAATGCTGGGGATCGATGCCCCCCAGGAACTGCGGGTTTCCCGGGAAGATGTCAACCAGACGGAGAAAGAACGCACGGAGGAAAGAACGCCCCCGAGAGTACAACTCAGCGTTCTGGTCGTCGAAGACACTCCCGTTCATGCCAAGCTGATCGAGAAAGCCTTAGAGAAGTTTGGCGTCGCACAGGTGGTGGTGGCTCCCACAGGGGAGGAGGCTATCCGCATCCTGGCGCGCGGGCGCGATACCAACGACTTCAAGCCCGACCTGGTCCTGCTCGATCTGCACCTGCCGGGCCTTTCGGGCTTCGAGGTGTTGCAGTTGATGCGCTCGGTCGCGGCGTTCAAGAATACGCCGGTGGTCATCCTCACCAGTTCAGATGTCGAGTCAGATGTGAGCCGCTGCATCGAGGCCGGCGCGAATGCGTTCATCTCCAAGTCCGAGAGCTATGACGAATTCCGCGCGGCCGTCCGGCGGATCGCCGATTTCTGGCGGTTCGCTCGCAAGGTCGGCTGAAATCATCCGGCTCGGCTCGGAGAAGCCGCGGCACAAATCCTTCCGGCCCTTCCGGGGCCGCAGAAACCTTGAACCTGTTTTTCCAGACATGGGCCTCCTCTTCGTGTCGTCCTATCCTGCCTGAGAGGGGCCACAACCATCATGCGGGCCTCATCGGCCCACCGCCGCCTCAACGACTTCCCCTTCGCCCACTACAAAGACGCGCTCGCCGGGGCCGGGTCGAATGGCTTTGCAGCCGGTGAAACTGCCGAAGGCCGGCACAACCGCCCGATCAGCTCCGAAACAGAAGCACGGCGCCCGCAGCCATTCGCCGCCGGGGCCCTCCAGCACCACGGCCGGATGAACGTGCCCGCCCATGACCAGCCCTCCCCTTCTGCCGGCCGGTTCATGACAGAACAGGAATGGCGGGTCCGCCAGGGGCTCTCCGGCCACGGTGATTCTCCACTCCTGGGGCGGGTCCCCGGCGTGGATGTCGTGATTGCCGCGCACCAGCAGAACCTCCACGCCGGAATGACGCCGGCGCCAGTCGGCCAGAGCCGCCGTCACTTCCAGCGAACGGCCGGCGCGAGCATGCAGGAAGTCGCCCAGAATCACCAGACGCCGGACTTCTGTCTGACCAATGAGACGATCGAGCCGTCCGAGATCGGTCCGGGTCATTCCCCCGGGCACAGGGATCCCGGCATCACGAAACGCCGCCGCCTTGCCGAAGTGCGGATCGGCGATCAGCAGCGTGCGTCGTCGCTTCCACAGCACGGCCTTCTCGGCCAGCAGGCACAGGTCTTCACCACCCCAGCGAATGTGCATCATGCGGGCGTCTCCCTGCTATTGGATCGTCGAGCATCAGGCGCTCCCTGCGCGCGGTGTAAGTTTCCCGCGCCTGCATTTCGGGCTTGACTCGGCGCACGCAACAGGGCTCAACATGCGCCGGCCCGCCCTGCGGGGCCGGGGTCGGGATGCGGTCTTTTCCAGCTTGACGACCATGCGCCGGACCCGTTCCGACCAGCGTTCCGAGGACACGTGCTGGCTGCGCAGGCGTTCCGACCAGATGGGAAAGGCCATCGGGCTGAACTGCGCGGTCTCAACCTGCACGAGTCTCATGCCCGCGATCCGTTCCAGGGTCTGTCGCAGACGGGTGATCTCAAGCTGTTGGTCGAGCACCTCCCGGCGGGCCTGCTGGAGCAGGCCGTTTTCGGGGTCATAGTCGAGGAACACCCGGTAGAACAGGTCGCTGGACGCCTGAAGCTGGCGCATGGGCCGGGCCTGGCCGGGGTAACCGGAAAAAACCAGGCCGGCGATGCGGGCGATGTCGCGGAACTGTCGCCCCACCAGTTCGGTCGCGTTCAGGCAGGCGTGCAGATCGTCCAACAGCCCTTCCGGCGAGAGCAATCGCCGCCACCGGGTCTCATCCGGGACGGTGTCCACATTGGCCAGCAGCTCAAAGCCATAATCGGTGGCCGCGGTGGTAATCGAACAAGGCATAACCCGCGTGAGCCGGCAGGCGATCAGCGGCCCCAGGCCCTCGTGTACCAGCCGGCCCTCGAAGGGATAGATGAAGAAATGCCGTCCCTCGCGCGAACGCATGGTTTCAATGAGCAGTTCGCCCGGGCCGGGAATATGCGACCAGGCCGCCTGAAGTTCCAGCAGCGGGCGGGCGGCCTCCATGTCCGCATCGGCGTAGCGGCCGTTCCGTGCTTCGGCCAGCCGGGCGCGAACCGCCTCGGCAAGCCGCGAGGACAGCGGCATGCGCCCGCCGTACCACCGCGGTGTCACGCCGCCGCCGGCCGGTGCCTTACGCACGTAGGCGGTCATATCCCGCACCAGCCGCAATTCGAGTACCTGCCCGGAGAAGATGAAACGGTCGCCGGGGCGAAGGCGGGCCATGAAGCTTTCCTCGATCGTGCCCAGCCGCCCCCCGCCCAGATAGCGGACGGCCATCTGGCTCTCGCTGGTGATCGTGCCGATGGACATGCGGTGCAGCCTGGCGACCCGCGGCGAGTGTACCGCGCAGCCGTGCTCTCCTTTTACCACCCGTGAGAACTGCGCGTAGGCCTTCAGCGCCGGCCCGCCGGAGGTGACAAAATCAACAGCCCACTGCCATTCGTCCAGACTGAGATTCCGAAAGGCGTGGGTCCGCGTGACTTCGCGCCACAGATCCTCCGGCGTGAAGCCGCCGCCCAGGCCGACGGTCACGAGATGCTGCACGAGCACGTCGAGCGGCCGATCCAGCGGCGTGCGCGACTCGATGGCCCGCCGGTGCAGAGCGGCCCGGGCCGCGGAAAACTCCACCAGCTCAAACGCGTTGGTGGGCACGCACAGAATACGGCTGACGGCACCCGGCTGATGACCGCTGCGTCCGGCGCGCTGCATCAGGCGGGCGATGCCCTTGGGGCTGCCCACCTGGATGACCTGGTCCACAGGGGAGAAATCGACGCCCAGGTCCAGGCTTGAGGTGCAGACCACGCATTGCAGCGCGCCGGCACGGAGCATCTCTTCGACGCGCTCGCGGATCTCGCGGTCCAGCGAGCCGTGGTGCAAGGCCACGCGGCCGATCCAGTCCGGGCGGGCGCGAAGCAGGCCCTGGAACCACAGTTCCGCCTGCGAGCGGGTGTTGGTGAACAGCAGCGTGGAGCGGGCACGGCCGATGGCCGCGATGACCTCGGGCAGCAGGCCCAGGCCGAGATGGCCGGACCAGGGGAAGCGCTCCATGTCCGGCGGGCGTAGGGTCTCAATCGCGACTTCTTTGTTCATGCGCCCCTGGATCAGCCGTCCGGACATGCGGCGCCGCGCCGCGGGCGAGGGGACTCCCAGCAGCACGGCCGTGGCCTCTGCGAGGTTCCCGATCGTGGCCGACAATCCCCACGTGCGCAAATCCGGCCGCCAGGCCCGCAGGCGGGCCAGGGCCAACTCAACCTGTACGCCCCGCTTGCTCCCCAGCAGCTCATGCCATTCGTCCACCACCACGCAGCGCAACGTGGCCAGCCGCTTGCGGGCGTCCGGATAGGACAGCAGCAGGGAAACGCTTTCCGGCGTGGTCACCAGGGCAGTCGGCAGGCGTTCGCGCTGGGCGCGACGTTCCCGGACGGGGGTGTCGCCGGTCCGCAAGCCTACCGTCCAGGGCAGCCCCATCTCCTCGACGGGCTTGCGCAGTGCGGCCAGCGTGTCATGGGCCAGGGCGCGCAACGGCGTAATCCACAGTACGCGCGGCAACGGGGGATCGGCGGCAGCGGGCTTCTCGGTCAGCCCTTCAAGCAGTGGGCCACACCAGACGGCATACGATTTGCCCATGCCCGTGGGCGCATGAACCAGGCCACTCGCCCCATCGAGGTACGCCGACCACGCCTCACGTTGGAACTCGAACGGGCGCCAACCCTGGCGGTTGAACCAGGCTTCCAGAAGCTCCATGGCCACGGCCACAGTATAGTCTTCCGCCGACGACACCTCCAATTAGTACTACGCCCGCCGCGCGGTCCGGCAGCCCGTTCGCCCGCCCGGCAGGAGGCCGGCGTCCCTGAGACAGAGCGGTTGATCCCCCGGAGCCTCTCCCCTGACGTGACCATGCGTCAACCACCGGTCAGCCCCACGCGCCGTTTAGCAAGCTCCCGACGCAGCCCGGCACGGTAATGAGCCGGGCGCCCCCCGACCGCCCCCGCCAGGCGACGCGGAGAGAAGCCATAACCATCAAAAAGATACAGTCTATGTAGAACTTGTCCCGAATCAGCGATATCCTGAAAAGTATAGCATGGCAATCCCGCAGCCTCCGAACAGGCGGCGACGTTATCAGCCTTTCCGGACGGAAGCAGGAAGAGATCGATAACTATCAGTAGATTTGATGACTCCAAAGATTTGGCTTTACGAGGGTGGCGACCATGCCGTATTATATATAACCGCGTGGAGTTTGCATTAACCTATCAGACGTTAGCGGAGGGAAATTCAAATCATGACCCGCTCTATCCTCACCACACGGTCGACGTGGGCTCTCTGTGTATTGCTTCTTTTCGGGTCGGCCGCGATGGCCCAGGAATTTCGCGCCTTCTGGGTGGACACTTGGGGTAATGGCATTCTGAACCAGTCGCAGGTCGACGCCCTGCTGGGCGTGCCCGGCAACCCCAACAGCCGCGGCACCATCCGGGAGGCCAACTGCAACGCCGTCGTCGTCCAGGTCCGCCGACGAGCCGACGTGTGCTATCCGTCGGGCATGGGCGAGCCCTACTTCTCGGGGTTGACCCCCTCCAACTTTAACGCCCTGCAGGCCGTCCTCAATGCAGCCCACGACACCACCGGCGGCAAGCAGCGCATCGAGGTGCATTGCTGGATCGTGGCCTTCGCCACGGGCGGCGGCACCGTCTATTCCAAGCACAATAATCCAAACGATCTCGACAACTACTGGGTCACGCTCGACAACAACGGCAACGAAACCGATGACAAGGCCTTGGACCCCGGCCATCCCAAGTGCCTGCAGTACCTCACCGACGTGTGCATGGACCTGGTGACCAACTTCGACATCGACGGCCTGCACTACGACTACATCCGCTTCACGGCCAACAACCAGGGCTACAACCCCGTCAGCGTGGCCCGCTACAACGCCCGCTACGGCCTGACCGGCAAGCCCTCACCCAGCAACGAACAGTTCAAGCAGTGGCGCCGCGACCAGGTCACCGCTTTTGTGCGCAAGGTTTATGCCAACGTCCAGGCGGTCAAGCCCCAGGTCAAGGTGTCCGCCGCGGTGGTCACCTGGAATCCTTCGCCGACAGCCTCCACCCGGCAGGCCGTCATGAACACCCGGGCCTACTACGACGTCTATTCCGACTGGGATGCCTGGATGCAGGAAGGCATCCTGGACATGAGCATGCCCATGACCTACTACAACCAAGCCTCCCTGCCGAATGACTATCAGCGGTGGATGAACTTCCAGAAAGACCGCAAGTTCAACCGGCACAACATCGTCGGGCCGGGCATCTATCTCAACTCGCTCTCCAACGCGATCCTGCAGCTTCAGAAGACCCGCGAAGCCACTCCGTCCGGCAACTACGCCCAGGGCTTCTGCGGATACTCCTATCGCGTGCCTTACTCGGGTGGTAGCTGGGCCAGCTTCGCTCCCTCGCTGGTCAACCAGGTTACGCCCACCCCCACCACCATTCCGGAGATGCCCTGGAAAACCGCGCCCACCAAGGGCCACATGATGGGCACGGTCACCTACGCCACCAGCGGTGAATGGGCCGACGGAGCCACCGCCACCATCACCGGCCCGGAAAACCGCACCCTGATCTGCGACGGGACCGGCTTCTATGCCTTTATCGACCTCACTCCCGGCACCTATACGGTCACCATCAGCAAGAGCGGTTATCCCAACGTTGCCGACACCGTGACCGTCACCGCCGGCAACATGTCCCAGCGGAACTTCCAGCTTGGGACGCCCAGCGCGCCGACCATTTCCAACGTGGCCGCCGACCCCCAGGACACCTCGGCGACCATCACGTGGACGACCGACCAGGCGGCTACTTCCCAAGTCGAATACGGCCTGACCACCGCCTACGGCACCCTGACGCCGCTGGATTCCAACCTGGTGACGAACCACTCGGTCACCCTCACGAACCTGCAACCTGCCACGACCTATCATTACCGGGTGATCTCCACCAATGCCTACGGCAACCGAACCTCCGGGGATTTCACCTTTACCACCGCCGCGGCCGTGGTGGTATCCAACGTGCAGGTATCTCCCACGGCTTTCAACGCCACCGTCACCTGGCAAACGTCCTCGCCGGCCGATTCGCTGGTGCGCTACGGGCCGACCTCCTCCTACACGGACACGGTCAGCGCTGCGGCCCTGGTGACCAGTCACTCGATAACCCTGTCCAACCTGCAGCCGAACACGACGTACCATTACCAGGTCGTGTCGGCCAATGCGGCGGGCTCGAGCCAGACGGCCGACGCAACCTTTACCACCCCGGCCATCCTGAACGAGATCATCATTGACAACCTGGATCCGGGCTGGGCGAACACCTCGCCGGGCGGGGCCTCGTGGTCAAGCGGCAACGTGGAAGCGGTGCCCAAGATCGGAACCAATTACCTCTACACCGCGGGAGTCAACACCACTGAAGCCAACGCGACCCGCAAGTGCGTCTGGACTCCCAACCTGTCCGTCGCGGGGCGCTACGACGTGTACGCGTTCTATCAGAAAGGCACGAACCGCAATCCCGCCGCTTATTACAAGGTCGTGTACGACGGCGGATCCCTGGTCAGCATCCAGAACCAGTATTCAGACATCGCCAACCAGGGCGGCTGGTTCCTGCTCGGTGAAGACCTGCCGTTCCAGGCGGGTACGGCCGGATACGTCCAGCTTTCCAACAACTCCACCAGCACGAGTCTGGTCAGCGCCGACGCGGTCAAGTTTGTGCGCCGCCCGGACACCACACCGCCGCTCACCCCCGTGGTGAACGACGGCGACTGGACGTCCAGCCGCACTTCGCTGTCCGCATCGTGGAGCTCCTCCGATCCGGAGACGAGCATCAAGCGGTCTGAATACCGCATCCTGGCCGAGAACGGGCAGGTAATTCGCGGCTGGACGGACGTCGGCATCCAAACCCAGGTGACCGCCAGCGGCCTGTCGCTGGGCATCGGCAAGACCTACCGTTTCGAGGTCAGAACCACCAATCATGACAATCTGGTCAGCAACGTCGGAAGCTCCGACGGGGTGATCATCTTCACGCTGGACGCGACCGGTGATCAGCACGTAACCGTCGAGGATCTCACTATCTTCGAGGGCTGCATGAATGGTCCGAGCGTCCCCTATCCCACCGATGCGGGGATGGACTGCATCCGTTTCGACCTGGACTTCGACAACGATGTGGATGGAGATGATTTCGGTGTCTTCCAGCGGTGCATCACCGGCCCTGCCGAGCCCGTGGATCCCACATGCGTGAAACAGTAAACCAACCAGAGATTCAATAGGACACAGGGGGACCTTTAGTGTCACAGACAAACAGGAAACTGCTCACTCATTCCAAGTGCCCGCTCATGGCCAGGAATCGTCGGCATCTTCACCAGGCCGCGCTGCGGCTTGCGGGCGCGACGTTCGCGCTGTTTCTGTTCGGTTCCACGGCAATGGCCCAGGAATTTCGCGCCTTCTGGGTGGACGCCTGGGGCAACGGGTTCAAGAGTCAGTCCCAGGTGGACGCCCTGCTGGGCGTGCCCGGCAATCCCAACAGCCGCGGCACCATCCGGGACGCCAACTGCAACGCCGTCATCGTCCAGGTCCGCCGGCGGGCCGACGTATGCTATCCGTCGGCCATGGGCGAACCCTACTTCTCGGGCCTGACCCCCTCCAACTTCAACGCCCTGCAAGCCATCATCAACGCCGCCCATGACACCACCGGCGGCAAGCAGCGCGTCGAGGTGCATTGCTGGGTGGTGGCCTTCGCGACGGACGGCGGTTCGGTGTACCACCAACACAAAAACCCGTCCGATCTCAACAACTACTGGGTCACGCTCGACAACTACGGCAACGAAACCAGTGACAAGGCCTTGGACCCCGGCCATCCCAGGTGCCTGCAATACCTCACCGACGTATGTATGGACCTGGTGACCAACTTCGACATCGACGGCCTGCACTACGACTACATCCGCTTCACGGCCAACAACCAGGGCTACAACCCCGTCAGCGTGGCCCGCTACAACGCCCGCTACGGGCTCACCGGCCAACCCAACCCCACCGACGAACAATTCAAGCAGTGGCGCCGCGACCAGGTCACCGCCTTTGTGCGCAAGGTTTATGCCAACGTCCAGGCGGTCAAGCCCTGGGTCAAGGTGTCCGCCTCGGTGGTCACCTGGAATCCTTCGCCGACAGCCTCCACCCGTCAGGCCTTCATGAACACCCGACCGTATCGCGACGTCTATTCCGACTGGGACGCCTGGATGCAGGAAGGCATCCTGGACATGAGCGTGCCCATGACCTATTACGATCAGGCCTCGCTGCCGAATGACTATCAGCGGTGGATGAACTTCCAGAAAGACCGCAAGTTCAACCGGCACAACATCGTCGGGCCGGGCATCTATCTCAACTCGCTCTCCAACGCGATCCTGCAGCTTCAGAAGACCCGCGAGGCCAGCCCGTCCGGCAACTACGCCCAGGGCTTCAGCGGCTATTCCTATCGCGTGCCTTACTCGGGTGGTAGCTGGGCCAGCTTCGCTCCCTCGCTGGTCAGCCAGGTTACGCCCACCCCCACCACCATTCCGGAGATGCCCTGGAAAACCGCGCCCACCAAGGGCCACATGATGGGCACGGTCACCTACGTCAGCAACGGCGAATGGGCCGATGGGGCCACCGCCACCATCACCGGCCCCGAAAACCGCACCCAGATCTGCGACGGGACCGGCTTCTACGCCTTTATTGACCTCACCCCCGGCACCTACACCCTCACCATCAGCAAGAAAGACTACGTTTCAAGCTCCGCGAACGTGACGGTGACCGCCGGGAAGATGGCCCAGCGCAACATGCAGCTTGCCACCCTCGTCCTGCCTCCGCAGATCCAGAACGTGCGCGTGTTCCCCGGCATCTTCAACGCGACGATCTCGTGGGATACCACCTCGTCCGCCGATTCCGTGGTGCGGTACGGTCCCGGCTCCTATGCATACACGGCCAGCGACCCGAACCAACTCACCACCCACACGATTGTGCTGGAGAATCTGCGGCCGGATACGGTCTATAACTACCAGGTTGTCTCGACCAACGCGGCCGGTTCGGCCGAGACTGCGGGCGCGACGTTCCGCACCATGGCCTTCGGGACGGAAATCGTCGTAGATAACACCGATCCCGGCTGGGCCAACACCTCGCCCGGCGGGGGCGCATGGACATCGGCGGCTTATGCCGGCGTGCCCAGGATTGGTGACACCTATCTTTATGCGTCAGGTGTCAACTCCTACAACGAAACCAGCGCCACGCGTAAATGCACCTGGACTCCTTACCTGCCGCAGGCCGGACATTACGACGTGTACGCGTTCTATCAGAGGGGCAGCAACCGGGCCAGCTCGGCGCCTTACAAGGTTTTCTACAGCGGCGGCTCGGTGACCAGCATTCAGAACCAGAACTCCTCAACGAGCGATGGCGGCTGGTTCCTGATCGGCGAGAACCTGCCTTTCGAGGCCGGGTCGACCGGCTACGTCCAGCTTTCCAACAATATCGGCTCCAGCAGCCAACTGGTCAGCGCCGACGCAGTCAAGTTCGTACCCCGTCCTGATACGACCCCGCCGTCAACACCTGTTGTGATCGACGAGGGCGTGCAGACGTCCCATCGCACTTCGTTGTCGGTCACCTGCGTTTCGTCGGATCCCGAATCAGGCATCCAGCGCTTCGAGTACCGCATCCTGCGCCAGGGCCACGGCGTCATCCGTGATTGGACCGAGGTGGACAGCCAGCCCCAGATACACGCGACCGACCTGGCGCTGCCCATCGGCACCTACATATTCGAGGTCAGGGCCACCAACTATGCGGGCCTGACCAGCGACGTCGGCTCGTCAGACGGCATCACGGTCTTCCCCTTCGACGCGGACCAGAACGGTCGTGTGGATGAGACTGAAGTCACCCTGTTCCGACTGTGCCGAAGCGGTGAAGGACAGCCCTACTCCGCGGAAGAGGCCCTGCAATGCAACCTCTTCGATGTGGATATGGACGGCGATGTGGACCAGGCCGACTTCGGCGCGTTCCAGCGCTGCATCACCGGCCAGTTGATGGCCATCGACCTGAAGTGCGTTGAGGATTGACGGGCTCCGCCCCGGCTATTCGATAACGACCGGTACACTACCCATCCACCTCATGCACCCGCGCGG
>JAAXZI010000220.1 GCA_012719955.1 Phycisphaerae bacterium
GGATTGGGGCTATGGGGGCGTGTGTGGCCGTCGGTTTTTCCCGGCATCCGTTGCCAACCATCTTTTCGCCCGTGACCCCAGGCCGCTCGGTCTTCCTTTGCGGCGGTGGCGCTTCCCGTGGAGACGGATCGCCCGTAATCTGGGGGCCGCAACCGACTTGATCTGTATCGCTTGGCCGGCCTGGCGGCCAGTTCCTCCAGGGACGAATCCGGCCGTTGTCGCCGCCCAACTGTCTTGATGAAGGAGGCCCCCATGCGCCGAATGGCCGCAGGTTTCGCAGTGGTGATCCTTTCCGCTCTGGTGTGGCCGGAATCCGGGTCTTGGCTGTTCGGGGCGGATGCCCCTTCCGGGCCGGCGTCGGTGTCTTTCACCGATGCGTTCGAATCCGACCGGCTGGATCCCTCGTGGACGGCACACGCCGGCAAGGGGTGTACGATTCAGCCTCAGACGACCGGCCTTGAGATTCGGGCGACCGAACGCTCCTTCACGCGCATCCAGCGCAGCCTGAACGCGGATTCCATTCGCGTTTCGTGCACCATCCGGCCGGTGGAGACGCCGGCCTCGACGGCCGTGTTCCTTTGCTGGGATCAGCAGAACCATTGCCAGATCGGGGTTCACCGGGACCGCCTGCGCGTTTGTGAGGTGCTCGGGACTTACACCTATGACTATGATCTGGGCCCGTGGCCGCTCGGCGCGTCGCGCAGGGTGGCCATCGAGCTGGCCGTCGATTGCGTCCGTTACCTGGCCGGCGAGCCGGGCGGAGAGCTTCAACTCGTACGCGTCTCGCGTCGGCCGGAGCGGCTGGCCGGGGTGCCGGCAACGCTGGCGATCGGTAGGGGCGTGGAGACGCGCATCTTCCCCCACCCCGATCCGTTTATCGATCCGCCGGCTCCCGAGGTAGTGGGTGTCTCGCAGGTGCGCGATCTCCAGGTGATGCCGGTTGAATCCGGCCGGGCCCACGCATCGGCCGAGGAACGGGCCGCCTGGGAGGCCGAAGAGCGGGATATTCTCGGCGAGCAGGAAATGGCTTCGCCGGGCGACCCGGCCTTTGAATCCGTCTCCCGTCATTTTCCCGCCTTCCGGTGGCCACGAGAGGCAATTGGAGTGAAGGACCATCCCCTGGCCATCGGCGTGGCCCATGACGGCGCGCTGCAATTCACGGAGGACTCCGCTCGTTACCTGCATTCACGCGGTTTCTTCGAAATCGGCGATCCGCCGTACCGCTTCGCGAGCGGGGCGACGCCTTGCCGCCGGTCCTTGTTGAACGGCTGGATGCCAGTGGTCACACTGTCGGATCGACACGACGGGCTCGAACTGGAACAGACGGCGTTCGGCTACTCGGAAGGTTTCTTGCCGGAAGAGCCGCTGGTGGCCTACGTTCGCTTCCAGGTGACCAACCTTGCGGATACCCCCCGGGAAGTGCCGCTCCGCTGGCGCGTCCACCCCGATTCCGCGAATGTGCCGGTGCTGAACTGGCGACTGGTGATTCCGGCCCGGGCGAGCCGCGCGGTGGATTTGCGTGTGCCCTACGCGATCACGAAATCGCCGACCACGGTGGCGCCGGAGGGCGAGTTCGACCGCAAGCGCGCGGAGGTGGTCGCCTACTGGGAGAAACTGCTCGCGCCCGGCAGCCGGTTCGCGATCCCCGAGGAGCGCGTCCAGAACGCCTACCGGGCCTGGCTGGCCTACAACTTCCTGAACGTGCACAAGCGCGGCGACGTGTATCACGTCTGCGATGGTTCGGGCTTCTACACCCGGGTCTACGGGTACAGCGCGGCGTTGTATTGCCACGGTCTCGATTTGTTGGGCTATCATGACCTGGCGGTCCGGTACCTCGATTCGCTGCTCACCTTCATGCGCGAGGATGGCCTGTTGCACGTCCATTTCGGGGACACCGACACGGGGGCGGCGCTGTGGGCCATGAGCGAGCACTATCGCCTCACGCGCGACGCCGACTGGTTGCGGCGGGTGGTTCCCAAGATGCTCAAGATGTGCGAGTGGATCATCCGCGAGCGCCAAAAGGCCCTCTCGCAGGCGGCCACCCAGCCGGCCGTAGCGCGGGGCCTGATTCGCTATAAGCCCTATGCCGATCTGTTGCACCCGGCGGCGGACTACTTCTCCAACAGCTACCTGTGCAAGGGCCTGGCCGCCACTGCGGACGTGTTTGACGAGATCGGCTTGACCGGAGAAGCCGCCCGGCTCCGAAAGGAGAGCGAGGAGTATCGCAAGGACATCATCACCTCCATGGACGCGGCGATCTTCAGCGATCGCGGCATGGAGATCCTGCCGGCCATTCCGGACACTCGCGAATTATGGAAGGAATCCAACGGCAGCGCCAATGGCTACTACGGCATCATCGCCCCCTGCATGCTCGAAGCGGGCATTCCCGCCGCGAAGGATCGCAAGGCGGATCTGCTGATCGACGCCCTGCGTCAGCGCGGGGGCCTCGTGCTGGGGGTGAGCCGCTTCCATGATCTGATCGACCACGCGTACGCCTATGGTTACTGGATGGCCTGCCTGGAACGTGACGAGGTGAAGCCGGCCATCCTGGGGCTTTACGGGTCCATGGCCTACGGCATGACGCGCGACACCTACTCGGCCGTCGAATGTACGGCCATCCGCACCGGCGAGAACTACTGGACACTGCCGCACACCTATTCCAATACCCAGCAACTGCGGCTGCTGCGGAACATGCTGCTGCGCGAGGATGGCCAGGATTTGCTCATTGGGCAAGCCATCCCGCGTCCGTGGCTGGCCGCGGGAAAGCGGGTGGCCGTATCGGACGCACCCACGTTGTTCGGCTTGATGACCTACAGGATTGACGCCCGCGAGGACGTGGTCGAAGTGGACGTGCTTCCGCCGACCCGCCAGACTCCACGGGCCATCAAAGTACGTCTGCGCCGGCCAGGCAGTCCAGCGATTCGAGAGATACGGGCCCAGCCGGAGGTGGACTTGAGCTACCAGGGCGAAGACATCGAGCTGCGCAACCTCAAGTCGCGGGTGAAGTTGGAGGTCCGTTACTGACCATCCCACACCGCGCCCGGCCGTCATTGGGCATGGCCTGTCCGGCACCGCCGGGTTAGAATCCGTTTCAATCGAGCGAATCCCGCTCGCCGAAAGCTGATCGCTGAACGCTGACCGCTGAAAGCTGACTGCTGACCGCTGAGAGCTTCAAACATGGCCAAGACATATCGGGTTGCAATCATCGGACGAACCGGCAAGGGTGATTACGGCCACGGACTGGACGTGGTCTGGAACGGCGTGGAGAACGTCCAGATCGTGGCGGTGGCCGATCCGGATGAAAAAGGCCGCGCCGCCGCCGCCCAGCGGGTGCGGGCCCCGAAGGCGTACGCCGATTACCGGGAGATGCTGGAGAAAGAGCGGCCGGAGATCGTCAGCGTCGCGCCCCGGTGGATCGACTGTCACCGGGAGATGGTGCTGGCCTGTGCCGAGTATGGCTGCCACATGCTGCTGGAGAAGCCCATGGCTCGCACGCTTCGGGAGGCCGACGAGATGATCGCCGCCTGTGAGGCCAAGCATCTCAAGATCGCCATCGCCCACCAGATGCGCTACAGCCCGCGCATGCCCCACGTTCAGGAGCTACTGGCGAGCGGCAAGCTGGGCCGCATCCTGGAGTTGCGCGGCCGGGGCAAGGAGGATCATCGCGGCGGCGGCGAAGACATGATGGTCCTGGGTACCCACATCATGGACCTGATGCGGCTGCTCGGGGGTGACGTGAAGTGGTGCTTCGCACGGGTCTTTGAGAAGGGCGAGCCGGTTACCAAGGCCCACATTCGCGAGGGCAACGAAGGCATTGGTCCGCTGGCCGGCGATCAGGTCAATGCCATGTACGGCATGGCCGCTCCGACGGTTGCTTATTTTGCCAGCGAGCGGGCCAAGGATGGCGCCGGGGCGCGCTGGGGACTGCAGGTCTGCGCGGAGAAGGGCATCCTCACGATTGGCGGTCCGGGGGCGCCGGGGTTCCCCTCGATCTTCTATGTTGAAGACCCCTCCTGGTCGCCGGGCGCGAGCCGGCGAGAGTGGGTCGAGATCACCAGCGCCGGCCCGGGGAAGCCGGAACCCATCAAAGACCTTCACCCGCAAGGCCCGGCCAACATCCTTCTGGCCAGGGATCTCATCCGGGCCATCGAGACGGATACGCAACCTAAGAGCAGCATGTACGACGGCCGGGCGGCCCTGGAGATGATCCTGGGCGTTTATGAATCGTATCGGCTCAACGCACTGGTTCCGTTCCCGCTGAAGAATCGGGAGCACCCGCTCAAGTTGCTCTGAACCGCCCGCGCGGCTACCCTTGCGGCTGGAACATCCGGCGCGGCTCCGTGCCCGCCGTCATCTGAGGAGTTCAGGCATGCGGTGGTCGTTACTGGCAATCGGCAGTCTCACGCTTTGCATGGCTTCTTTTGCCGGAGCGCAGTCCGGCCAGGCCGCCACGGGCGATTCGATCGAGCGCGCCGAGCAGCTCCGCCAGGAAATCCGTGAGATGATTTCCACTGCCCGCGACCGGGTCTTCCCCTCTCTGGTCAACATCCACGTGGTGACCGTCCAGTACTACGGCGGCCTGGAGCACAAGGGCCGCAGCGTTGGCAGCGGCACGGTCATCTCTGAGCAGGGCCACGTGCTGACCAATCAGCACGTCACCAACAATGGCCGGAAGTTTACCTGCACGCTGGCCGACAAGCGCGAAGTCAGCGCCACGCTGGTGGGCGAAGACCCGCTCACCGATCTGGCCGTCCTCAAGCTCAATCTCGATGGACTCAAAGAACCGGCCGCCCGTCCGCCGGCCGCGCGGTTCGGCGATTCCGATGAGCTGGTCATCGGCGATTACGTGCTGGCCATGGGTTCGCCGTTTGCCCTCTCGCGGTCGGTGACGCTGGGGATCGTCTGCAACCCCGAGCGCGTGTTTGCCGGCGGGGCGGGCAGTGAAGACATCGAAGACCTGCAGCTCGAGGAAGGCCAGCGCACCGGTCTGTTCACCCGCTGGATTCAGCACGACGCCCTGATTCATCCGGGTAACAGCGGGGGGCCGCTGGTCAACCTCAAGGGCGAGATCGTGGGGGTCAATGAGCTGGGCGGCTCGTCGATGGGCTTCGCCATTCCCAGTAATCTGGCCCGCAGCGTGGCCGAGGCCCTGATCAAGCAGGGCGAAGTGCCGCGAAGCTGGATCGGCGTGGCCTTCAAGCCCATCCAAAAGGCCGGGCTCACCGCCGGCGTGCTGGTGAACTCGGTGACCAAGGACGGTCCGGCCGGCAAGGCCGGCATCCAGGCCGGCGACGTGATCCTCAAGCTCGACGGAGAGCCGGTCACCGTGCGCTTCCCCGAGGAGGTCCCGCCGCTGCTGCGCCGCATCGCCGAGCGGCCCATCGGCTCGGAGCTGCGCGTCACCTACTCGCGCGAAGGTCAAATCTCCGACGTGACCCTGACCACGGAGAAGTTCCTGAAGGACCGTGGCGACGAGAAAGCCTTCCGCATCTGGGGCCTGACCGCCCGCGAGATCACGCCGCAACTGGCCCGCGACTGGCGGCTCGACGGCACCGAGGGCGTGCTGGTCACCGGTGTTCGCGATGGCGGACCAGCCGAATCGGCCGAGCCGGCCCTGGCCTACGGTGACGTGATCCGGGCGATCAACGGCCAGAAGGTCACCGACCTGCCGGCATTTCTGGAGCTGTACAAACAGCTCTCCGAGCGCAAGCCGGCCCCGGAGCGGATCCTGGTGGAGTTCGACCGCCGCGGCAAGAACCAGGTAACGCTGCTCAAACCCAAGACCGACCAGGAAGACGACCGCCCGCGCGAGGTGCCCAAGGCCTGGCTGGGCATCTCCACACAGCCCGTGCTCCGGGAACTGGCCGAGAAACTGGGTTCGCAGGACGCGCGCGGCTTCCGCGTCACCCGGGTTTATCCGGGCACCACGGCAGCCAAGAGCGGTCTGAAGGCCGGGGACATCATCGTGGCCCTAAACGGCAAGCGCCTGGCTCCGGCCGGTATGCAGGATGCCGGCATGTTGGCCCGCGCCGTGCGTCGCCTGGAGATCGGAGAGACCGCGGTGCTGACCATCCTTCGCGGACAGGAGAAGCACGATCTGGAGGTCACGCTGGAACGTACGCGGCTTACCCCCGAGGAGGCCCGCCGCGAGCATAATCGCGATTTCGAGCTGACGGTTCGCGAGGTGACCTTCTTCGATCGTGACGAGAACCGCTGGGGCCCGGAGGTGAAGGGCGTTCTCGTCGAGCAGGTGGAGTCCGCTGGCTGGGCGGGTCTGGCCGGCGTTCAGATCGGCGATCTCATCCAGCGAATCAATCAGCACCAGATCACGGATCTGAACAGTTACCGCCGGGCGATGAAGGAGGTCTCCGCCACGCAGCCCAAGCGGGTGGTGATTCTCGTCCTACGGGGGGCGCGTACGCATTTCCAGTATGTGGAGCCGGAGTGGAAACCGGATACCACGGATCAAGAGACGGCCACCAAGCCGGCCAGCCAACCGGCAAAGGAGTAAGCAGCATGAGTTCTCGGTTCTCAGTTCTCAGTTCTCAGTTCCTGGTTTGCATCGCCGCGCTGGTGGCGATTCTGTGCGCGGGGGCACGGGTTTCCGCCGCGGAAGCGCCCTCGTATGACCCCGAGCGGTTCATGGCCGAGAAGTCGCCCGCCTTGGTTACTATCAAGTTCAATCTGCGCTCCAGCGCCGGGGAGGACAACGAGCAGAGCGAGACAGAGATCACCGGCGTGGTCATTGATCCGCAGGGCCTGGTGCTGTGTTCCAATGTCCAGCTCACCGGCCTGGCGGCGGCGTTTTCGGGGGTGGGTTTCCAGGGCAGCGCCGTGCCCACCAACATCCGCGTACTGGTTGGCGAGGACACCCAGGGCCTCAAAGCCAAACTCCTGGCCCGCGATACCGAACTCGATCTGGCCTGGATTCGGCTCACCGAGAAGCCGCCGGCGCCGCTGGCCAGCATCGATCTGGCCAAGGCGGCCAAGCCGCGCATCGGCCAGCGCGTCGTCTCTCTCCGCCGGATGGGCAAGTATTTCGACCGCGTGCCGGTGATCCGCGAGGTCCAGGTCAGCGCCCGCACGCGCAAGCCGCGCGAGCTGTACATTCTCGGCGGCTCGATCAACACCGATTTCGGCCTGCCCGTCTTCACCACCTCCGGCGAGGTCATCGGGATCATGATCCTGCCCATTTCCGACGAGAACGAGGAGGAGTTGAGGGGCAACCCGTTCGCGATGCTGGGCGGCATCTCCGGCATCCTGGACATGTTCGGCGGCGTGGTTCTGCCGGCCGACGAGGTGCTGCGGGCCACCAGGCGGGCCCAGGAGAGCCCCGAATCGGAGTCAGCCGCCGACGCGCCCAAGGCCACCACACGGCCGGCGGTGGAGGATGTTGACGAAGAGAGCCAGGAGGAGGCCGACGGGAATTAGCGCCCTTTCCGGTCCAGGAGTCTTGCGCTTCGGCCCATGAGGCGGGCAGGATGCCCGCCCCCCAACAACGCCGGCCGGCTGTTCTGGAGGGCGGGCATCTTGCCCGCCTGATCCGTCGAGAAACGGGTGTACTGGAAACGGTGCCAGCCGGGGTTCTTACAGGGATTCAGATGGAGAGTATGAGAGAAGGAGAGATGGAGAGAAAAAGTCTGGGTGGCACTTTCTCTCTATCTCTCACACTCTCCATCTCTCATACGTTTCATCTCTCACACGCTCCAGCTCTCAAGCCGCATCCCCCCATCTGCCCGCTGAAATCGGGATCAGGGAATCAGCACGATCTTCCCGTAGGCCGAGGTCTCAATCACCTCGTGGTGGGCGCGGGCGGCTTCCGCTAACGGGATCTCCCGCCCGACCACCGGGTTGAGCGTACCGTTGCGCAGCCCGGCCACCAGGGCCATGTGAATGTTGAGCGCGTCGCGCTCCGAGGCGTTCATCAGCGTCATGCCCAGGATGCTGGCATCCCGGCCCATGGTGTCGCGCGGATCGATCTCGACCGTGCCGCGGTTGCCGATGACCACCACGCGGCCGCCCCTGGCCAGGATCTTGAGATCACGGCCAAGATTCACGTTGGCCAGCATCTCCAGGATGATGTCCACGCCCCGACCGCCGGTGATATCCAGCACCTGCTGGAAGTGCTCGGGGTCCTTGTGATCGAGCACACGGTCCGCGCCCTGCTGGCGGACCAATTCGCGGCCCTGCTCGGTGCCGGCGGTGGCGATGACGATCATGCCCGCCGCACGGGCGATCTGAAGGGCCGCGAGGCCTACGCCCCCGCTGGCCCCGTGGATGAGCACGATCTCGCCCACCTGGGCGGCGGCTCGATGGAACAAGGCTCGATAGGCAGTGGCATAGGGGATGTAAATCGCCGCGCCCTGCTGAAAGCTGATGCGCTCCGGCAGCGGAAAGACCTGCGAGCGCTCGCACAACGCCCGCTCGGCGTAGGTGCCGGTGACCGAGCCGGCCGTGTACACGCGGTCGCCGATTTCGATGCCGTGCACGCCTTCGCCCACCGCCTCGATTACGCCGGCCGCATCCGTCCCGGGCGTGTAGGGCAGGGAGGGCGTTCTGGCATACCGGCCCGAGCGGATGTATGTCTCCACCGGGTTGACCCCGATCGCATGGAGGCGCACGACCACCTGCCCCGGTCCGGGCTGCGGGTCGGGCATCTCTTCGATCCGCATAACCTCCGGATCGCCGAATTCATGAACACGGATAGCCTTCATCAAGAGACCTCTTCACCGACAGGGCGGGTGGAGACCGGCCCTGTCATTCTGGCAAAAACGGCCGGCAAAAACGCCGGCCATTGCCCATTCTACCGCGCGGACAGAGAGGCGGCGACTAATGCGCCGGCAGTACCTCGACCAACTGGTCGATCTCCTCGGGCGTATTGTACACGTGCGGGCTGGACCGAAGCCGTCCCTCGCGCACAGCGATCACGATCCGATACTCGTCCTGCAGATGCTGCTGGATCTTCTGGTGATCGTGCACATCCGAAATAAACGCCACGATCCCGCTGGATTCGCCCGGCCGGCGCGAGGAGATGATCCGATAGCCCTTGGCCCGCAGACCCTGCACCAGTCGATCGGTCAGTTCGGTGATGCGGGCGGCCACCTGCTCCACGCCGAGATCGAGCCACATGTCGATCGCCGCTCCCAGGCCGTAGATACCGCAGATGTTGTAACTGCCCGTGTCGAACTTGCAGGCCGTGTCCACGAACTCGAACCGGTAATTGCCGAAATCCAGGGCGTTTTTCATGCCCAGCCAGCCGGCCATGACCGGCTTGAGATGCCCGATCAGGGCCTGGTGGCAGTAGAAGATGCCGCAGCCTTCCGGTCCGCAGAGCCATTTGTGCCCATCGGCGGAGAGAAAATCGATGTTCATGGCCCGCACGTCGATGGGAAACATGCCCAGGGCCTGGATGGCATCCACGCAGAACAGGACGCCTTTCTCCTTGCAGATGCGGCCCAGCGTCGCCAGGTCCAGGCGATAGCCGCTGGCGAACTCGACCGCGGAGACGGTCACCACGCGCGTGCGGTTGTCGATGGCGTCGGCGATACGATCCACGGGGACGCGGCCGTTCTCCTCGGGGATCATCTTGAGCTGCACACCGCGCGCCTTCAGGCCCATCCACGGATAGATATTGGCCGGAAACTCAACGTTGGTCGTGACCACGTTGTCGCCGGTGTTCCAGCTCAGCCCGTTGGCCACCCACCCGATCCCCTCGGTAGTGTTCTTGACGAAGGTGATCTCCTCGGGCGTGGCATTGATCAGTCGTGCGGCCGAGCGGCGGACCTGCTCCGCGCGCTTGTAGAAGCCCGCTTTCAGCCCCGCATCATTGAGACTCTGCTCCACGTAAAGCCGCATGGCCTCCGCCGCGGGCTTGCACAGGGGGGCAACACCGGCGTGATTCTGAAAATTATAATTCTTCGTAACGGGAAAGAATTCGCGTATACGTTCCACGTCCATCAGACTCTTCCCCAAGTGGCCATCCACGGCCGCTTGCTCTGCCTAATCTTACGGGGGGTAAAAGGGGGCTTCCAGTAAAGAGTTTTCAAGGTTGGGCTTTCAGGGTTCGCGCGCACGGGCCCTTGTAACCCGAATGTTACACCCCACTGGAACCGCAGACGCGTCAATACCCCGCCGGTCGGCCGCCTTTTCGCGGATCGCTTGCGCCAGTCAACGTGTCGTCCTCGATCTGCAAAGCCTGCACGACCGCCTCCCGCCGCCGGTCGGAGAGCTCATGCCCCCGCGCCTTCAGCCCCCTGACCAGCGGCCCATCAGCGGGGAACTGGTTGTAGTAAAGGATGTTCGGATCCCACTGGTGGTGAAAGCGCGGGCCTTCAATGGCGTCCGCCAGCGGTTGGCCGTACTCGACGACGGCCAGTATCACCTGGAGCGTGGCGGTAATGATGATCGGCCCCCCTGAGGCGCCCACGGCCAGCACCGGCCGGCCGTCGCGCAGCACGATCGTGGGGGTCATGCACGACAGCGGGCGCTTGCCCGGGACCACGGCATTGTGGTCTGACTGGCTGAGCCCGAACGCGTTTGGCTTGCCTGGCTCGGCGGTGAAATCGTCCATCTCATTGTTGAGCACGATGCCGGCAGGCTCCGCCACCACCAGTGAGCCGAACCCGGTGTTGATCGTCTCCGTGCAGGACACCACGTTGCCCCAGCGGTCGGCCACACAGAAATGCGAGGTGCCCGAATCGTCGGGCGGACTGCCGTAAGCGGCCGCCGGAGACACGGCGGTGTCGCGGATTCGCCCGGCCAGCTCCTTCGCGTAGGCCTTACTGGTGAGCTGGGCAACGGGCACGGGGGCGAAATCCGCGTCGCCCAGGTGCCGGGCCCGGTCGGCGAAAGCATGCTTGAGCGCCTCAACCGTCAGATGTGCGGCCAGCGAAGGATCGCGCCGGCGCACGGCGGCCAAATCCCAGTTCTCCAGGATGTTCAACGTCTCGGCCACACAGATTCCCCCTGAAGACGGCGGCGGCATCAACAGCAGCTCGTAGCGTTCCCGATAGCGGATACGGAGGGGTGTCCGCCAGACCGGACGATACGTGGACAGATCCTCGGTGGTCAGAATGCCGCCCGCCGACTGGACCGCCTCCACCACCGTCTGACCGATCGTCCCCCGGTAGAACGCGCTGGGCCCCTCGCGTTGCAGTTGGCGGAGCGTGTCAGCCAGCTCCGGCTGGCGCAGGACATCCCCCGGAGCGGGGGCCTTGCCGTCAAACAGCAGCCTCTTGAGCAGGCCCTGTCCTATGCGTCTCAATTCCGGCTGGTCCCGCATCTTCGCCAGGGAGTCCCGGGCGATGGAGCAGTAATGCTCATCCACGGCAAACCCCTGCTCCGCCAGCCGGACGGCCGGTGCGAGCACCTCCCGAAAGCTGCGGGTGCCCAGGCGTTCGAGCATGGCCGCGTGGCCGGCGATGTGCCCGGGCACGCCCACGGCCAGGCCGCCGTAGCGACTGGGGGCCGGCACCGCGGGCGCGGACGGAGCGCTGGTCCGCTCCTGCCCCTCAGGGCCTGTCCTTTGTGCCAGCTTTTCGCGGGCTTTGACGAACATATCCGCGGTGGCCGCGCGCGGCGCGCACTCTCGATAGTCCAGCACAAAAACCTCGCCGGTCTGCCCCAGGCGGACCAACATGAAGCCTCCGCCCCCCAGGCCCATGCTGTAAGGACGTGTGACGGCCAGGGCGAAAGAGGTCGCCGTGGCCGCATCAATTGCATTGCCGCCGGCGCGCAAGATCTCCAACCCCGCCTGAGAGGCGTACATGCTGTCGCTGGCCACCATGCCCTGGCGGCCGACCGCGATCCAGGGCCGACTCTCGTCAGGGACGCCGGCCCGCCCGGGGGGTACAAGAACCAGACTGGACAGGACCAGGGCCCAACCGCAAAGAAATTGCCGTCGCGTCATGTGTGATTTGCTCCTGTGATGGCTGCCCATCTTATGGGAGCAGGCAGGCGAGTGAAAGTCGTGGCTCCGCGGGACGCCGGGTGCGATCGCCTGGGGGTTGGCCATCCCCTCGGTGCTTCGGCGCTCGCGTCAACCCGCCGTGTCCCAGATCCGCCGCAGGATATCCCGGCTGTAGGCCAGGTATTGCCGGTCGGGCGTGAACACCTCCAGCGTGATGGTGCCATTGTAGCCGGCGGCCTTCAACGTCCGGACGTGCCGACCCACCTCAAGCGTGCCCGCGCCCAGGGGTAGATGCTGGTCCGCGCTGCCGCCGTTATTGTCGTGCAGGTGAACGTGCCTGAGCCGGGGGGTGTAGACGCGGATGATCTCGTCGGCCGTGTTGCGGGGGACCAGCAGGTTACAGTGGCCGATGTCCAGGTGCAGCCCCAGCTCCGGCAGCGGCTCCAGCAGATCGGCAAGCTGTTGGACGGTGTTGAACTCCCCGGGCAGGTTCTCGATCATCAGCCCCACGCCGACCTGTCGGGCCACTTCGAGAAGTTCATGAATGCTCTGCAGATCGCGCCGGATGAAATACGCCCGGTCGTGCATGGGGGCGTAACGGTCCGGATGAATGTTCATCCACGGCGCCCCGATCTCGGCGAAGACCTCCAGACAGCGTTTCAACTCCGCCACCGCGCCCCGGCGGACTTCCTCTATGGGGCTGGCGATGGGCAGATAGTAGGCCGTATGTCCGATCACCGAGAGGCCGTAATCCGCCAGCATCTGCCGGACGGTTTTCGTGTCCACCCGCCAGGAGGGCGCTCCGGGAGGCTCAAGGGTCAGGTCCAGAAAGTCGAGCCCCATTTCTCCTATCCAGCGGATCTCGCTGAAGAGCTCTTTTCGTGGATTATTCATCGCTCCTATGAGCATCCCAATCCCCACTGTCAGGGGGGCACGCTTGTTCTGGGACCCCCGCCCCTATTGAGGCCCGAACCAGTCCCGGCTGTCCAGCAGGGCCACCCGGCGACTATCCACGGGAATATTCGGTCCCGCCACCGGCGGTTGCAGGCCCACCGATTCCCACAGCCAGGAGGGCAACTCGGCCGCCCGTGCCGGACACATCCAACTGAACACGCTCAGAAGGCCGCCCAGAATCCGGGTTTCGTGCTCCACGCGCCGCAGCAGATGTTGCCAGTCGAGGGTCGGCCCGCGCACGTAGAGGATGTTAAGCAGATCCGGCCAGTCGCAACGCTCGCGCTGAATGATGTACAGTTTCGCCCAGATAAGCTCCTCGGCCGGTAACATTCTTACCCGCAGGCCGCGCAGGTCCACTTCCGGGCCACGCTCCAGCCACTCCTCATCCACCTGGGCGCGCTGGTTGGCCATGGCCCAGATGATGTCCGCGATGACCCCGTCGTGGATCCCGCGATAGATCCAGGCCTGATCGTACGGCTTCTGCTGGTAGAGATCCTGGAACCCGGCACGCTCCACAATCTCGATGGCGCGCTGACGGTCGCGCGGCAGTATGTACAGGTCGATGTCCTTGGTGTCCCGCCAGCGGCGGGCATGAAACGAAAAGGCAAAACCACCCCCCAGAGCAAAGGGAATGTTCTGCTCCAGCAGGCCGCCTAGCACCTTGCGATACAGCGCCCACTCGCCCTCGGGAACCTGATGGGACCAGTCGAACGCGTACACTTGTTCATCAGGCCTCGGAGTCTGCATCGGAGACGGTCTCCTGTCCACGCAATTCTAGCCAGGCCAACCGAGGGTTTAGGTGGAGTGAAATTATGTTTAGAACCCCGGACGAAAGATGCGGCGTCAGTGTCTCACGGCGGTGAGCCCGGACCGCCGGGCCAGGGGCACAGAGCGCTCACGGCATATGCGTGGGTACGTATTTGCGTGGGTACGCTTCGCGCCGCCCGCAGCGGCCGTTCCCCGTGCTTCTGTATGGGCCGTTCACCACACTCGTGTAGCGGCCGGGCTCCGTACCGGCCGTTTCCTGGATAAAACGCCCGTCCCTGTTGGGATCCACGATGGCGGGCAGGATGCCCGCCCCCCTGCACCGGCGAGACGCCGGGGCCACACGGCACCGCTCAAGACTCCTCTATTTAGCGGGGGTCTCCGTCAGGCGCCAGGCCCGCAATAACTCGCTCACGCTCCAGGCCTGGGCGATGCACCCCCGTGGTGTGTGTGGCGGATCGCCGTCAAATATCTCGCTGACCGACCCGATGCCGGCCTCGTCGAGGTGCTTCACCAGCGGCATGAGCATCTGCCGGGCCTGTTTCAGGGCCGCGGGCGTGAAGTCATGCACGCGCAGATAGGCCTCGATGTACGGTCCCATCAGCCAACCCCATACCGTGCCCTGGTGATAGGCGCTGTCGCGCTCGAAGGGGCTGCCCTCGCACCGGCCCCGGTAATGAGGGTCGCGCGGCGAGAGCGAGCGCAAGCCGTAAGGGGTGAGCAGCTCGCACTCCACGCAGAACAGCACGGCCCGACGCTGAGCCTCATCCAATGGCGTATGGGGCAGGCTGACCGCCAGGATCTGGTTCGGGCGGATGGCCCGGTCGCCCACTTCGTCGCGAACGACGTCGTACAGGCAGCGATCCGCCGGGTTCCAGAACTTAACGCGAAAGGCCTGGCCCGCCTGCTCGGCCAGCGCGCGATAGCGGCCGGCCAGTTGCGGATCATCCGCCTCCGCGTGGTCCGCCAGGGCCAGCAGGCCGTGATACCACAGGGCGTTGATTTCCACCGGCTTGCCGTGCCGGGGGGTAAAGACAATGTCGCCGAACTTGGCATCCATCCACGTGATCTGAGTGGTCGCATCCCCACAGGCCACCAAGCCGTCGCTGTCCACGTGAATGTTGAACTGCGTGCCGCGTACAAAGCTTTCGACTACCTGCCGGCAGGCCCGCTCCAGGAAGTCCCGCCAGGCCTGCCGGTCCCCGCTGGCCCGCAGATAGCAATCGGCGGCGTGAAGATACCACAGGCTGGCATCGACGCTGTTATAGTCGCAGCCGTCCCCGTAGTCGCTGAAACGGTTGGGAATGAGGCCGTCTTTCTGGGCCGAGGCGAAGGTCTCCAGCACCTCCCGGGCCTCGGCGAACCGCTGCGTTTCCAGCAACAGGCCGGGCAGGGCGATAAAGGCGTCCCGTCCCCAGTCGCCGAACCAGTGATAACCGGCCAGGATGGTGGTCGAACGGGATCCGTCCACCCGGCGCCGGGCCACTACGAAGGCGTCGGCGGCGTCGCGCAGACGTGCTTCCACGGACTCGCGGGGGTGTGGCGGTATCGCCACGCAGACCGCAGCCGGCTCCTCCGCCTTGACCTCGCCGCCGGTGAAATCCGCTGCGGCCCGGAACCGCACCTCCATCGAACCGCTGCCGCTTATCCGGAAAAAACCGGGCACAAACAGGTCCTCGCGCTCGTCGAAGCCGCGATGCAACTCCTCGCGGTACACGAACCCGTTCCACCAGTCCGGCTGATGCTCGAAGACGGCTGGCTCCCCGGACTTACTGTGCTCCATGCTCATAACCAGCCGCGGGCCGCCCGGATAGGCCTCGACCACGGCCCGGCCTTCGCCGGGATGCACCGGAAAACCGCCCTCGAAGCGATGCGTGATGCCGTGAAAGTCGCGCATCGGCGTGAAGGGGAGCACGTCCAGCACCACCTCCGCGCCACTGGGCCCGTCAATGCGGTAGGCGATCTGGACCTCGTCCCGCTCGCGGGAGAGCAGGACGTGGCGCGTCAACCGCACCTCGTCGGCTTCGAAATCGAACCGTACCCAGGGCCCGCGCGGATCATTGCTGACGTCAAAACCGCTCTGATAGCGATATCCCTGCGGGTGGAGCGCCTGATTGAACTCAAAACTGGCGAACTCGTGGACGCGCCCGTTAATGCTTACCCGCTCCAGCACCGCGGCCAGCAACAGCCAGCGATTCAGCGGCGGCCGGGCCGAAGCCACCAGCAGCCCGTGATACCGGCGGGTAGGCATCCCCAGAACCGTGCCTGACGCATATCCGCCACGGCCGTTGGTAATCAGCCATTCCCGTGTGATCTGGATGTCGAATTCTTCGGCCAGACTCGGGGAAGAGCCCGTCGGGTGTGTTCGTTTCTCTGTGGCGGCCATCCTTGATTCCTCCCGCTGACTTCACCCTCCGGGTGTTCTCTGTCCTGTGGTAACAGTATGATTATTGAGGCAAATGGACTTTCAGCCAACAGGGCCTTGCTCATGGAAACGATTTGGCCGTATCTCGGAGACCTGCACGCGCTGCTGCCGCCTCACTTGGCGGGCATTGTGCTGATCCTCTGCTCGATGTTGTGCGGTATGGCGGTGGGGTTGGAGCGGGAGGTCAAAGACAAGCCCGCCGGACTCAAGACCGTGGCTCTCATCAGCGTAGGCAGCACGATCTTTACCCTGGCCTCCATGCTGATCGTCAGCCACAGTTTCGGCGATCCTGCCCGAATTGCCGCCCAGGTGGTCACGGGAATCGGCTTTTTGGGTGCAGGGGCCATCATTCGTGACCGGGGGACCGTCCTCGGCTTGACCACCGGGGCCACCATCTGGACGGTGGCCGCGATTGGCGTGCTGATCGGCGCCGGCTATGCGGCGGCGGGAATCGTCCTGACCGTGGTGGTGGTGGGGATGTTGACCGGCGTGCGCCTGCTGGAAGTGATGGTGCTGCGGGCCTGCCGGCTGACCTCCGCCCGAATCCTCTACCAACCGGATGGTGGAAAGGCTTTCCTCGCGATTCTGGGGATTTTGGATCAATACCGAGTGTCGGACGAGGCCTGGACCACCTCTTCGCAGGGTGATCTGGAGGTGATCGACATCCGCTACTGCCACTATCACCGCGAACATCGCGCGTTCCTGCTGCAGCTCAGTCGGCTGCCGCAGATCGTGGAAATCCAGATGGACCGCTCTGCGCCGCGGCAAGACGAGTCGGAGGAGTCCATTCGGGAAGCATGATTCGCCTCTGAAACCCCCGTTTTTCGGGCGCTTCCCACATGCGGAGCGGTCGCCCCGGTGCCGGTTGGAAGGCCCATGCATCGTGTGTCTGAACCAGAGCGGGGCGCGGATCAAAGCATCGCGCGACCATCATTCGCTCCGGTTCCGACACACAACCTCTTGACGTATGGGAGGGCTCCACTAACAATAGATTGCGAAAAGATGTTGACTCCTCACCGTGAGCGAGTTACATTTTCTGTTGAATCCCGTACGCGTCACAC
Source organism: Phycisphaerae bacterium (assembly GCA_012719955.1). Taxonomy (GTDB): domain Bacteria; phylum Planctomycetota; class Phycisphaerae; order UBA1845; family PWPN01; genus JAAXZI01. Next base: position 17,114 of record JAAXZI010000220.1, read on the forward strand.
GGGATCGTGAACTCCATTACAAGGAGAAGCGCCATGGCTAAGAAAGCAGCGAAGAAGACTGCGAAGAAAACGGCGAAGGCCGCAACAGCCAAGAAGGCCACTCGCAAGAAGAAGTAAGCGAGAGGCCGAACTGCTGGTACAAGCGGTTGCAGGCGGGTGTCCAGTGCGGATGCCCGCCTGTGTTTTTGTTCACGTCGAATCATGTATTGCGAGATTAAGGGCTTCTCCCTATCCTGGGTTGGCGGCTGATTCGAACTGAAGATTGCGAGGCATCCATGCGGGGAAAACATGGTGTAGCTCTGGCCGGCCTGGCCGGACCTGGGTGGAGCCGGCTGGGGCTGGTCCTGGTCATGCTGTCCGTCGGCTCAGTCGGCTGTTCCGGCCGCAGCGCCGGCGCCGATGGCGATAGCCGTAAGATCGTCGTCGCCACCACGACCATGATTGCGGACCTGGCCTCCGAGATCGGCGGCCCTGACGTGCGGGTCATCGGTCTCATGAAGCCGGGTATGGATCCGCACATCTACCAGCCCACTCCGGCCGACAGCGTGGCCTTTTCCAAGGCCGATCTCATTCTGGTCAACGGCCTGCACCTGGAAGGCCGGATGATGGACATGATCCAGGCCGCCGGCGGCAAGGCCCTGGAGTTGGGCCGGCACCCCGGCATTCGCCTCCGGCAGACCGCGTCGGCCGCCGCGCCGGACCCGCACGTCTGGTGGAACGTACGCTATTTCAAGCTCTTCGCCGAGCAGGTGCGTGACGCCCTGAAGCAGATCGACCCCGCCCATGCCGCCGCCTATGACCAGCGGGCTGCTGATTATCTGGCCGCCTTGGATGAACTGGATAGCTGGGTGACCGCCAGCGTGCGGACCATCCAGCCCAACGCCCGCTACATGATCACCAGCCACGACGCCTTCTATTATTTCGGTGAGGCCTACGGGCTGGAGCTGGACGCGGTCCTGGGTATCAGCACCGACGCCCAGGCCCGGGCCGGTGAGCAGGACCGCCTGGCCCGCATCGTGGCCGAACGCAAAATCCCCGCGGTCTTCCACGAAACCTCCGTCTCGCAGGCCCAGAATGAACTGGTGAACGGCATCGTCCAGCTTGCACGCGACAAGTACGGGCATACGGTCCGGGTGGCCGGCCCCCTCTACAGCGACAGCCTCGGCGACATGGAAAGCGGGGCGGCTACTTATATCAGCGCGGTTCGGGCCAATACGCGTATGATTGTCGAGGCCCTGGGGGGACGGGTAGCCCCGCTACCCCAGCCCTCGATGGGCCCGGCGGCCACCCAGACGGCTCCGGCCAGATAAATGAGGATACAACAGAGCGATGAGTGATAGCGCTGCCACAACTGTGCCGACCGGTTTCGGCCCTGACGCCTCTGAGGCCCAGCCTCCGGCCCTGGCCATTGCCGGTCTGACCGTCTCTTATCATGATCAGCCGGTACTCCGCGATATCACCCTCAACATTGCCCCCCGTCAGCTCGTGGCCGTCATCGGGCCCAACGGGGCCGGCAAGAGTACCCTGCTCAAGGCCGTGCTCAAGCTGATCCCGGTGGATTCCGGCCACGTGCTCATCTTCGGCCGGCCGATCAACGAGGCCCGCCTGAAGGTGGCCTACGTTCCTCAGACCGAAACGGTGGACTGGGATTTTCCGATCACCGCCGGCGAGGTGGTCATGATGGGACGCTTCCCCCGGCTCGGCCTGTTGCGACGTCCCAGCCGGGAAGATCGCCGCATCGTGGCCGAGTGCCTGGAAATGGTCAGCATGACGCCTTTCGCCAAGCGCCACATCCGCCAGCTTTCCGGCGGCCAGCAGCAGCGCATCTTCATTGCCCGGGCCCTGGCCCAGCAGGCGGAGATCCTTCTGCTGGACGAGCCCTTTGTCGGCGTGGACGCCCGCACGGAAGAGGCCATCTTCAAGCTGATGGACGACCTCTCCGCCCGGGGCAAGACGCTGGTGGTGGTCATTCATGATCTAAGCCAGCTAAAACGTTTTGACAGCGTGGTTATGCTCAACCGCCACCTGGTCGCCGCCGGACCGGTCAGCTCGACGGTGGATGATGAGAATCTCCGCCGGACCTACGGCGGCCGGCTCACCCTGCTGGAGCGGGCCGAACAGGAAATCAGCCGAGGGCCGCACACATGATCGACAGCCTGCCCATTGCCGCCATCGAACGTGCCGAGGATATCGTGACCTGGATGGATCGCCTGCTCTGGATTGGCGATCACCGCCTGCCCCTGGTGGTCAGCACCCTGATCGGAGCCACCCTCGGGCTGGTGGGCTGCTTTGTGGTTCTGCGCCGCATGGCCCTGCTGGGCGATGCGCTGTCCCACGCTGTCCTGCCCGGCGTGGTGATCGCCTTCCTGATCATTAACAGCGCGGTCGGCACGCTCAGTGGAGGGGCCGGCGTGTGGGGCCTCTTCGGCGGGGCCCTGTTGGCCGGTTTGATCACCTCGCTGGGGATTAACCTGGTCGCCCGCCACAGCCGGGCCAAGGAAGACGCCGCCATCGGGATCGTCTTTACGGCCATGTTCGGCCTCGGCGTCATCCTGATCGGCCGCCTGCCCAAAGGCACGCATTTTGACCTCGCGTGTTTCCTCTTTGGTGAGCCGCTGGCCATTGGCAGGGATGATCTGATCACCGCGTGCATCATTTCGCCCCTGGTGATTGGGGCCATCGTGCTCTTCTACCGGCCGTTGAAGCTCCTGAGCTTCGACCCGCAGATGGCCGCGGCGTCGGGCGTCCCCGTCCTGTTCGTCCACTATCTGCTCATGGGGCTCCTGGCCGCCACCGTGGTGGCCGCCCTGCGGAGCGTCGGCGTGATCATGTCAGTGGCCATGCTCATTACCCCGGCGGCTATTGCCTACCAGCTCACGAACCGCCTGGTGATCATGCTGGTCATCAGCGCCGCGGCCGGGGCCGTCTCCGCTGCCGTCGGCATGGTCCTGGCTTTCCTGTTCAACGTACCGCCCGGGCCGGCCATGGTCCTGGTGGCCACCGGTCTGTTCGCGATGAGCATGGTTCTGGCCCCCGAGTACGGCCTGCTGGCCAAGGCCCTGCGCCGCCGCCGGATCCGCCGGCACATCCTCGAAGAGGACGTCCTCAAGTCGCTCACCCATCTCCCGCCGGGCGCCGATCTGCCGGCCATCCAGGGATTGGTCGGCCGACATGTGGGCCATGAGCAGATCAACGCCACGCTGGCGGGGTTGGCGGCCGACGGCCTGGTCCTCCGTGAGGCGGGGCGCAGCACGCTCAGTGAGGCCGGTCGGAAGCGCGCCGAGCAGCTCGTTCGCGCTCACCGTCTCTGGGAAACCTATCTGGCCGAGCACAACGTCCCCGAGGACATGCTTCACGAGGTGGCCGAACGGCTCGAACATGCCCACGACCTGTCGGAAGAACTGGCCGACGAGTTGGGCCACCCGGAGGTAGACCCGCACGGGGAGCCCATTCCGGCCCCGGTGGCCCCTGGGTCGCAACAGAGCGAATCATGAGTGGTCCTGGTCCTGAGAGTGGGCCGGCTCCAGCGGGAGGTACATCAGAAGATACGGATGCGTATCGCTTACTTCGGTTCGTGATGACAGCCGCAGCCCTCCTGCCCGTGGGCGGGCCCGTGCTCGTGCGGCCCCAGCAGCCTCAAACGCTCCCAGGGATAGATCCCCGTATCATGTCCATCGCTCCACTCGATATGCAGCGCATAGTTGCCCACCGGGCGCATGGCGATGATGTCGATGTCTTCGGGAATGGATTGGGGATCAAGGATGCGTGCTCCGGTGCGCTCATCCACACAGCTCGCGCAGCCGCACGCGGCCCGCACGTGCCGGGCGGACAGACGGGCCTTGGTGCCGGCCTCCCAGGTGATCTCCAGGATGCGATCCTGCGCGTAGTAGTTGATCGCGGTGGGTGGTTGAGTCATATTATTCTCGTCGATTCTCCATGATGCGTTAGTGGCGCTGTGATTAATAATATGCCAATTGTTCAGGGAATAGAAGGGGCGCGTTTCTCAGGGGTTGTATTGACCATCGGCAACTTCGACGGTGTCCATCGCGGCCATCGCGCCTTGCTGGACAAGGGCTTGGAGGTGGCTAAGGCCGCCGGCACCGGGCTCGTGGTGATGACCTTCGAACCGCATCCGTCGGCCATTCTCACGCCCGATCGCGTGCCGCCGACGCTCACGCCCCTGCATGAGAAACTCAGGCTGATCACCCAGGCCGGGGCCAGCAGCATCGTGCTGGTGGAGAGCCGCCGGGAGTTCTTCCAAATCTCGGCCGAGGAGTTCATCCGCGATATCATCGTTGACCGCTTTCATCCGATTGCGATGGTTGAGGGGGACAACTTCCGCTTCGGCCAGCACCGTATGGGCGATGTCGAGATGCTCCAGGCGGCCGGGCGGGTCAACGGCTTCGATGTGCATGTTGTCGAGCCGGTCCGTGTGGCCCTCGGAGGACATCCGGATACGGTCATCTCCAGCTCGCTGGTTCGCCACCTGATCGGTTCGGGCAACTTGGATCGCGCCACCCAGTGCCTGGGCCGGCCGTATGCCCTGTTCGGGACGGTCCGGCGCGGCGCGGGTCGCGGGCGGAAGCTGGGCTTCCCCACGGCTAACCTGGCGGTGGAGAATCAGCTCGTCCCCGCGGAGGGGGTTTATGCTGGCGTGGCGTATGTCAGCGCGGGCGAGGGGCGAGGGGTGAGGGA
>JAAXZI010000221.1 GCA_012719955.1 Phycisphaerae bacterium
AGCGCCCACACCAGCCCCGCCACCCAGCCGGCCAGCACGTCCGTCGGGTAATGCACTCCCAAGAAGATCCGGCTGATCCCCACCAGAAACGTGAGCAGCACCGCCACCCCCAGCAGGTACACCCGCGCCAGACCGCGTTCCACCAGTCGCGTGAGCAGCGCCCCCAGCGTCAGATATACCACCGCCGACATCATCGCGTGACCGCTGGGAAAGCTCATGCTGGTCTCGGTGACCAGGTGCGGCACAATGGTCGGTCGATCCCGCCCGATCAGCTCTTTGAGCACTGTGGTCAGCGCCCACCCCCCGCCGGCGGCGACCAGCACCAGCCACATGGCCCCGCGCTTGCGTTCCAGCAGCAGGTAACCCGCCACGCACAGCACGCACAGCGTCAACACCGTCGCTCCGCCCAGCGCGGTGATATCCAGCGCCACCTTCTTGAGCCATTCGGGCCCAATCGGATCGGCCGGGTTATCCGCCCGCCGCATGTGCAGCACGACCCACTCGTCGAAGGTCTGCGCGTCGCCTTCGGTGACCTCGTCGGCCAGCTCGATAAAACACCACACACCCAGCACCACAATCAGCAGTGGCACCAGGACGGCCACCTCCTGGCCGCGCAACCAGTTCAGAGGCTGCCGAATGAATTCAATAAAACGACCGGTTATAGTCTTCGAATTCATATCCGAAGACTATAACCGGCCGGCTATCTCGTCAGCAACACTCGCCGCACCCAGACGATGCGTCGCTGCTGTTCCTCACTACTCAGAGCCTTTGACGCTTCGACGCGGCCTTTCCTTCTCCGGCGGCCGATCGACAGGTCCGCCGATCTGATGAACGGAATGCACGCACTGCCGCTGCGTCGGAAGCACTATTCTCCGCAGGTCGGGTCCGCGATCGTGCCCGATCCGCTCAAACAGGTCTGAAATACGCCGAAATCCACCTGGTCCACGTCCCCGTCTTTGTCAAAATCAACAAAGAGCTCGCCCCCGGGTCGAAACAGCGGGGCGCAACCCTCCGGCAGGGCCTGGGGATCGTACATCAGCGCATCGCCGGTCTTGCAGGCCAGAAATGCGTTCAGGTCCGCCCCATCCACGTCGCAATCCCCGTCCAGGTCGGCCGGGCTGCCGGTGGTAACGGTGATCTTGACGTCATACGTCCCGTTCGCGACGTTCAGCGCGTTGTAGCCTCGCACGTGCAGGTACCAGTTCCCCTCTGAAGTCCCCAGCGTCTTCAGGCTGCCGCTCGACCATACGGCTTCCGACCCCGTCCAGGTATGCCCCGGGTTCCGATCCCACACGTACCGGTAGTATTGAACCGTACCCGATCCGAAGCCGCCGATTGCCGTCCACGTCACGACGCCATTCCGGCAGACGCTGGACTTGTTGGGCTGCACCGTCTGGGACGTCGGCGGCGCCGACAGCGTCCAGGCCGACTGGGCTCCCGAGGCCCCCGACTCGCCGCAGTCGTTATATGCATGCACCCGCCGGGTGTACTGCGTGTTCGGCGAAAGGCCCGTCTCCTGCCAAGACGTCGTGTTCGCCGGCAGGTTGCCCGACTTGAGCACGCCGTTGTCATCTTTCACGCGATAACCGCTTTCAAAGGACACATCGCTCCACCGCCAGGTGATCGCGTCACTGCCGTGCACCGTGGGCGGACTGCTACCCGGGGTGACAGGCCCGCCCGCCGCAAGCACCGCCTCGTTCGACGCCATGCTCCCGAAGGCATTGGTGACCACGCAGCGGTAATTGCCCGAGTCGCTGCTGGTCGTGTTGCTGATGGTCAGCGTCGGCGTGGTGACGCCCGAGATGCGCCCGCCGTTCGACAGGTTGACCCGGTTCTTCTGCCATTGATAGCTGATCGTGCCCAGGCCGGCCGCAGTCACCGTGAAGGAGGCGTTCGCCCCGGCGCAAGCGCTGGTTGACTGCGGATGCTGAACCCGAATTTCCCAGATGACACTTGCGGCGGCGTATACTGAGGTGACGATTTCCCCCGTGAATACAGGCGCAAACGAAGCTCAAGCCGCTGAAACCTGGAGAATCCAATGGGTGAAGCACGCAAGGAGGCGTTGCGG
>JAAXZI010000222.1 GCA_012719955.1 Phycisphaerae bacterium
CCAAGGCGAGCGTCCTTCGTCGGCCCGGAAGACCGAAAATACCTCGAAAACGGGGCAGGCGCAACGGGGGGAGCGCTGTACAATGGCGGAACACAGCCCGGCGGCGTAGCCGGGCAAGGTCAAATGGGAAATGTCGGTTAAGCTCATGAAGGCGGGTTGTTGTATTACGGTAGTCAGCATGGCCGCAGTGCTGGCTGATATATCTACTCTTTGGTCGACGGCTTCAGGTATTGTCAGTCCGATTGATATTCTGCAAGATTACTACGAATGCCTTAATGCAGGACTTCCAGCAGAGGTGTGTGATCAAATGAGGAGGGGGGAGTCGCCTTGGGGAGAATAATCCTTCGTGCTTGTGCAGTTGTGGCAATGGGACTAGCGATCCTCAACGTGGCTAGCTACACGCTTGCGCGCGTCCATGGGCACAATTGGGCCTATATCGTCAAGCTGCCGGGTGCGGTGCATATTATCGATGTGCCGCTGGACGAGCCAGGTGCTACCGCGTCGTTGTACGTGCCGAGCGTCGGTTTGGGCACATTCTCCATTGCTTTTGTTTACAGGAAGCCGCTCGGTTTCGCGGGAACCAGACAATTCCTGCCCTTCTTCCACTTGGCGGATTTCGGAGGCCCATTCCTAATGCTCTCGATCGCATATTGGCCTCTAATTGTCCTTTTTGCTGTGCCACCAACCTTGGCGTTGGCGCACAGGCAATGCCTCACGCGATACCGGCAGAAGCACGGCTGGTGCTTACGGTGTGGGTATGATCTGGCTAGCAATATGTCTAGTGTGTGTCCCGAGTGCGGCACGCCTGTTGAAAGACAAAACGGATCGAAGACGGGGGATCGAAACGGGGATTGCGCCAAGCAACCTGAGAAGGAGGATGTGAATGGATGAATAGCTGGAACCTTCGGAGAGACCCTGTGGGAAGAGCCCGCCCAGGAGAGTGTAGCGTATCCGTCCGGCGAACCCCAGTTCTGCCGTAGAGGCGTACGCAGGCGTTCGACAAGCATCGCGGATGATGCGGGATATGGGGGTACCCCGGCGATTCCGTAAACAGATCCTCGAATCGTTTGATGTTCGCACGTTGCGGGTCCGAACCGCCGGTGATGCTGAATTCGGCATTCGGTACTTCGATAATGTCGACGCTTTCCCACGCGGTCGCTATCTCTTCGAGACATTTCCCGCTTCGCGTGATAGTCTTGCTCTCCAGATTGAGTGGAACCAGATGACTGGCTTCAAGCAGTGGCAGATCCGGCCTGGGGCCACTGTGCTGTAAGCGTCCGGTGAACCGCATCTGGTAGCCAGCCCGCAGCCTGCCCACAATGGGGCCATGCGATAAGGAGCAAGAGCATGGCCCGAGGAGCAAGTCGAGATCGGAAGCGGGAAGCATCCTGGAGACGGATCGTTCGAGAGCAGCGGCGAAGCGGGGTGTCCGTCCGGGAGTTCTGCCGCAGAAGTCAGGTCAAGGAATCCGCCTTCTACTTCTGGCGTCGCGAATTGCAGGCCCGACAGGCAGAGCAAGAGCACCACCGCCCCCGGCAGGCCCCGCAAGCACGGCTCAAGGGCTCTCCAGCGGCCCCGGCATTCGTGCCGGTGAAACTGTCTCACGATGCCGCTGTGCCGCCCACTGCACGGATCGAGATCGAATTGTCCGGCGGTCGGCGGGTTCACGTCCTGGCTCCCGTGGATCGGCAGATGCTCGCGGACGTGCTGGCCGTCCTGGAGGCTCGGCCATGCTGAAGCTGCCCAGCCTGGGCGAGATCGACCGGGGCATGGGGACGAAGATCTACCTGTGCACGTCTCCGGCGGACATGCGCAAGGGGTTCGACTCGCTGGCGGCGCTGGTCAAGGACTTCCTCGGGCACGATCCCTTGTCCGGCCATCTGTTCCTGTTCATCGGGCGCAGCAAGGACCGGCTGAAGATCCTGTACTGGGATGCGGACGGATTTGCCCTGTGGTACAAGCGGCTGGAGGAAGGGACCTTTCGCCTGCCGCGCGTCCGATCCGAAGACACTGCCGTGGAACTCAAGGCCAGCGAACTGGCCATGATGCTCGAAGGGATCGACCTGCGCAGCATCAAGCGGACCAAGCGGCTGACCCTCAGAGCGAAACAGGCCTGATTTATTGAGTAATTCGCGTTTTTTCGCAACCTGCCGTGCGGGTTGCGTGTCTAATGGAACGTGACCACGGATGGGACGAACACACCTGCCGCGCAAGCCTTCCCCGGCGATCTGGCCGCCTGCCACGCCCTGATCCAGGTTCAACGCGAGCAACTCGACAAGGCCGAACGCCGCATCAGTCAGATGGAGCATCAACTTCAGCAGTTGCTTCGTCGCTTGTACGGGCGTTCGTCGGAGAAGATCGATCCCAAACAGATGGCCCTCTTCGCCGAGATGCTCGGGCAGTTGCAGGCCGATAGTCCCTCGCCCGCACCGCAGCCCACGCCGGTCGAGCCGCCACCGCAGCGACAGGGCCACGGTCGGCGAAGGCTCGGGCGAGACCTGCCCCGCGAGCGCCGGATTCACGATCTGCCCGAAGCCGAGAAGCCCTGCCCGTGTTGTCACCAGGTGCGCGAGGTCATCGGGCAAGAGGTCAGCGAGCAGATCGACTTCGAGCCCGCCAAGGTCAAGGTCATCGAGCACGTCCGGCTCAAGTACGCGTGCAAAGCCTGCGAAGCCAAGGCTGCCGAAGGTGGGCCGCAGATCACAGTGGCCGAGAAGCCATTGTCGCCCATCGAGAAGGGGCTGGCCGCGCCGGGGCTGCTGGCCTACATCATCGTCAGCCGCTTCTGCGACCATCTGCCGTATCACCGCCTCGAACGCATCCTGGAGCGGCACGACATCCGCATCGCCCGCTCCACGCAGTGCGACTGGGCGGCCCAGTCGGCCCTGGCCTTGAAGCCGCTCTATGACCTCATGCTCCAGGAAGTGCGGGCCAGCCGGGTGATCCACACTGAATAATCGAAAGCTTCTCCGGCGGCGGATAGGGCAACGTGGCCACAAAACCCATCTCCACGTCCGCCGTCCCCGCGTTGTTGTCGTCGTCGTATAGACCGTACCCGACCAGTATCGTCCCCGTCTGCGACTGCCCCGTAACGGCCACGCCCGTCACTCTCAGCAGCCGGCTCCACCGGCTCACGTCCACGCCCAGCCCCTGGAGCACCACGTACAGGTCATTGGCCCCCTCGGCGCACCAGTAGACCGCCTTGTCTCCGCTGTATCTGAAGCTGCCGCGGCTCAACCCGCCTATCACCGGCAAAGTTGCGTTGTCGGAAATGCAATACGCTTCGCTGGTGGTGTCCTCCACGCCAAGTGTACCCAGATCGATGGGCAGCGGCCAGTTCTGATTGGGCGTAGCCCCTACAACAGGATTGGAAGGCACCTGCCATTTGAACGCGTGATGGACACCCAGGTTGTTTGGATTGTAGGTCATAAATCCGCAGGCCCACGTCGCCCCGCCGTTGATCGCCGTGGCCCGCCCCTCGGCCGGAAGATCCTCCCCGTAGCCGGCAAACGGCTTGAGCTGGTCCCAGCCGTACCGCCCATCCGCATCCCCCGGCTTGGTCCAGTCGAAAATAAAGATCGGACGGTCGTGACGATATCGTGGATCGGGATACCCGTTGCCCCAGTTGTTCTTCCCCACCGCCCAGCCATTGCGGGCAATGCCATAGGCATCCTGGTAATAGCCCCAGAAGTGAATGTACGTATTATTGCTCCACCGATAGCGCCAGGCTTTCTCATTGATCATCGAATCAGCACCCACCGTGCTGCCGGCAATCCAAGTCTCGCCGGTCGCATTGTTCCGGCTGATCGCGTAAGCCTGGACCACGTTGTCCGCATTCCCCGGCAGAATGCTCCAGGCACCATTCTGGTACTTCCGGGCCACACCACCGATGTTCCCGCAGGCCACCAGGGTAGATCCGCCCACCGTCGCGCAGCCGGTCACTGTACAATTCCCGCCGCTGGGATTGCCCATGTCCTTGATGCCGCCGCTCGCGGACCAGTAGAACGGCCAGTTCCAGCCATTCTTGCGACTCGTGCCCACCACCCACTGGCCGTCCTCCGAGATGGCCGTGCAGCGGCTCGAACGCGAAGAGCCCGACTCCAGCACGCCGGTGGCCACGATCTGGGCCCCAACAACGCTGGAAACGACCAGTCCGCCCATCACCAGCGCGCCTATCCCAACCAGCACACCATGCCTCGACATGGTCTTCTCCTCACCTGACCGGCCGGCCCCTCCGCCGCCGGAGACTACAATGAACGCTTCACGAAGATGTGACCAAAGAAGATGAGCTCGCACAAAAGAAAACTGAGCTTCACTCCGCGACTCATCCCCCTGCACGTTCAATGGGCATTATCGCATATTCCGTCAACGGAAACAATCTTTTTCTGTCAACCGATTCCCGGGCCATGCGACCCCCATCCGGCAGAGGCCTGCGATCCCCAGCGACCACATCAATCTGAAGCACCCCCTCCTTGTCCCCCGACCGTCGGCGAGTTAGACTCCCCTGGAGAAAAAGATGCGGGAGTTTGATTGACCATGCGCATCGGCGCAATATCCGATACCCACGACCGCCTGCCCACCCTCGACCGCGGCCTTGCCATCCTGCGCGACCGTGGCGTCGAGATCATCGTTCATCCCGGAGACGTTATCGCCCCCTTCGCGGCCAAGCGCCTGCTGGCCTGGACCGGGCCCCTCTACATCACCTACGGGAACAATGACGGTGAACGGGCCGGCCTCAAGGCTGTCCTGCCCCAGATCCAGGACGGCCCCCTCTGGTTCGAGGCCGATAATCGGCGGATTCTCGTCCACCACTTCCTGGACTGGTGTGCCGCCGAGGATATCGACCAGGCTGACATCATCATTACCGGCCACACCCACCAGGTGGTCAACCTGCAAAAAAACGGTAAGCTGTTCCTCAACCCCGGCGAGTGCTGCGGCTGGCTGTACGGACGATGCACCGTGGCCGTGCTTGAGACCCGGTCGCTCACCGCCGAGATCATCGAGGTGCCTCAATGAGAAGGTTCGGCTGGCTGACGTTTTTCCTCCTGGTCCCCATTGGATTGGCCCTCAGCCTGCCCGGCTGCGTCCGCCGAACAGTGACCATCAACACGCAGCCCCAGGGGGCCACCGTCTCTCTCAACGATGAGGTAGTCGGCACGACCCCCGTCACCACCGATTTCCTCTGGTACGGCGACTACGACGTCATCATCCGGAAAGAAGGCTACGAGACGCTCAAGACCAACCACCGCCTCAAAGCCCCCTGGTATCAGGCCCCCGGCCTCGACTTCTTTACCGAAATTCTGCTGCCCTTCCAGTTCCATGACCGCCAGCAGATGTTCTTCGAGCTTAAGCCGGCCGAGCCTGTCGATCCCGATAAATTCATCCAGGACGCGAAGAACGCCCGTGACGAAGCCCTTTACGGGACCGATTAACGCGGCTTCCAATCCAGCCGTTTGGCACCGAATCAGGCAGGCAGGATGCCCCCCCCAGAAAAGCCAGCCGCTGCTCCCAACGGGCCGGCATTCGGACCGCCTCATGGGGCCCGGCGCGAAACCGTGCCGCCTGAAAGATCATTCCGCCACCCTTCCCGCCGTCCGTGGATACGGGTACCATCCGTCCCATGACGACTCACAACCAATCCCACAAGACGGCCATCTTCTTAACGATCCTGGCTCTGGCCGTCGCCCCATCCGCTCCGGCAGCCCCACCGCCCCCCCAGCCGGCCGCCCCG
>JAAXZI010000021.1 GCA_012719955.1 Phycisphaerae bacterium
CCCCTCTTCACGGCATCGTTCACGCCCACCCGCGGCCGTAAAGCCGCGTGGTATCCGCAGGGTCGCAGGGGCCGCGTGTGGGCAGGCCACCCATTCGCCGGGCACCACCCCTTATTCGCTGAAGGTGAAAGTAATCGTCGATCCGCAGGCGAACTGGCTGCCCTGGAACAAGACGAAGCGGCTGCCCGTGCCGATCTCCTCGCCGGTGTCTTCATTGAGGAACCGGCCGCCGAGGGTGCCGACGATGAGCGCATCGGCGCAGGCCAGGGTGATCTGATCGTCACTCGCGGGGACCAGAATGCCGGAGCCCGCGAAACCGATGTCCGCCAACAGTTGATTGGCCGGAATGAAGAACTCCGTGTCCAGATCACCGACCCCCTGGCCGGTGGCGAACAGTTGCACATCGACGGCCCGGGTGGCCGTGGCATTGACCAGGCGCACAGTGATCGTGTCGCTACTGCTGGCCCCCGGCGAGGTGATGGCCAGGCTGGTAGTGAAGGTTCTCCCGCCACCTCTGCCGTCATCGCCGGACTCGTTCGTGACCGTGATGCACGCGATTGCCGGCAGAAAGACGGCCAGCACGCACAGAGCCAACCGGGTAAAACGCTGGGTCATGGCGAGATCTCCCTGGAACTCTGAGGATCTTTGATGAAAGAACCCGTCTGGTTTCGCCGGGTTCGCGGCTCCATCCGGGAACCCCGGCCCGGCACCTCATCCAGACGCCGCCGGCAAGACGGGCGCTGCCCGCAACGGCCTGATTGCACTCGACTTTATTTCGGTCAAAAGCCCGCGCCCAGACTAGAATCTAGCGTTGATTACGTGGTGCGCCCACCCTGGCAGACCCGGGCTGTCGCATTGACAGTCAAATCCTTGACCATATAATCGACGGTTGCGGACTGCCGGGTGCATGGTGGCCACGGCGGCAGACGGAGCTTAAGTTCATGGCCGAGGTCGACTTAGAGACCGTCACCAAGGTCTATCCGGGTGACATAAAGGCCGTGAACAACCTCTCTCTGACCATCCGGGACAAAGAATTCCTTGTCTTGGTGGGGCCGTCCGGCTGCGGCAAGAGCACCACTTTGCGAATGGTGGCAGGGCTTGAATCGATCACCGCCGGCGTGATCCGCATCGATGGCCGGGTGGTCAACGATGTACCGCCCAGGGACCGCGACGTCGCCATGGTGCTGCAGAATTACGCCCTGTATCCGCACATGACGGCGTACAGGAACCTGGCGTTCGGCCTGCAGCTTCGCGGCGTGCCCCGGGACGAGATCGACCGCCGGATCTGCCAGGTGGCCAGCATGTTGGGTATTGCGGACCTGCTGGACCGCAAACCCCGTGCCCTCTCAGGTGGGCAGCGTCAACGGGTAGCCCTGGGTCGGGCGATCGTGAGAAGGCCCAAGGTGTTCCTGTTTGACGAGCCGCTCAGCAACCTGGACGCCGGGTTGCGAGCGGAAATGCGGGCAGAGCTCAGGAAACTGCACCTTAAGCTCGCCACTACAACGATTTACGTCACCCACGACCAGGAAGAGGCGATGACGCTGGGCGAGCGGGTGGCGGTGATGAAAGATGGCGTTGTGCAGCAGTGTGCCGGTCCGCTGGAAGTGTACGAGCGTCCGGCGAACCGGTTCGTGGCTGGTTTCATTGGCACGCCATCGATGAATTTTCTGGAAGGTCGGGTGTTCGTCGAGGACGGACACCTTTACTTCGACGAGGGGTCGAGGAAGCTCCGGTTGCCGGGCCGCTTTAAGGCGGCGCTGGGGGATCGGGTGGGGCAACGGTTGGTGCTGGGGCTCCGGCCGGAGAATATTTCGATCTCCGCCGAGGGCCGGTTTGCGGGCGAGGAGAATACCCTCGACGCAACCCTCAGCGTGGTAGAGCTGTTGGGCGATAGAATGGATCTTCACGTATTCACTCCGGCGCATGAACAGCTCGTGTGCCGGGTGGATGCGCGTCGAGGATTGACAAACGGAATGCGGTTGACACTGCACTTGGACATGCACCGGGTGCACGTTTTCGAGCCGGGAGCGGAAGGCGTGAACATCGGCCTTTCTTGTGCTGGAGAGCAAGCCAGTGCGGCCTGAGAAGGATCAGCGCTGGCACGCCCTAGTTTTGGCACACCGGCCACGGGCCATGAGGAGGTCGGCGATGCGCTAGTGGCAGCATCCACCTTCGTCAGCGTGGTCCGGCACGGCAGGGCGGGCGACAGGCCCGCTTTCCGGGGCCGGCGGCTCGAAAAGTGGGTCCTTGTGGAGTCCCACTTTTTTGTTTGGATTAAAAAGGAACAGCCAACCATGAATGCGGAACTGGTTCGGATCGTCGACAGCATCTCGCGTGACAAGAACATCGACAAGGACTCAGTGTTCGCGGATCTGGAACAGGCGATGATCTCGGCCATGCGTAAGCAATACGGGCAGACGGACGAGGTGAGTGTGACCATCGACCGCCTGACCGGCGACATCACCGCTTGCCTCAACGGAAACCCCATCGGCATGAACACGCTGGGACGCATCGCCGCCCAGACGGCCAAGCAGGTCATGATCCAGAAGATCCGGGAGGCCGAACGCGGCAGCATCTTCGAGGAGTTCTCCGAGCGTAAGGGGACGATCGTCACCGGGACGGTGTCGCGGTTTGAAGGCGGCGCGCTGGTCGTCAACCTGGGCCGGGCCGAAGGGTTCCTGCCCAAGAGCGAGCAGATCCCCGGCGAGACGCAGCATCCCGGCGAGCGCATCCGTTGCCTGATCCTCGACGTTCGCGAGGCTCCGCACCAGGTCAAGATCGTGCTCAGCCGGTCGCACCCGGACTTCATCCGGCGGCTCTTTGAACTGGAAGTGCCGGAAGTGTCGGAGCGGATCATTGAGATCCGGGCCCTGGCCCGCGAGGCCGGCTACCGGACCAAGATCGCGGTGTCCTCCATCGACACCAAGGTCGATGCGGTCGGGGCCTGCGTGGGGGTTCGCGGGAGCCGGATCAAGAACATCGTGGCCGAGCTTAACAACGAGAAGATCGACATTGTGCGGTGGAACGAGTCCTCGCAGATTCTGATCACCAACGCCCTCAAGCCGGCCGAGGTGAGCGAGGTAGCCCTGTGCTTCGAACTGGGGCGGGCCACCGTGGTAGTGCCGGAGGACCAGCTTTCCCTGGCCATCGGCAAGCGCGGCCAGAACGTGCGTCTGGCGGCCCGGCTGACCGGGTGGGACATCGATATCCTGACCCCGGCCGAATACAACAAGGGCCTGGACGACATGGAGAAGGTGCTTTCGGGAATCGAAGGCATCACTTCCGAGAAGATCGAGAAGATGATGGCCATGGGCATTATCTCGCTCATGGACGTGGAGGAGGTCGGTACCGGCCCGCTGATGAAGGTGCTGTCCCTGGATGAGGCCCTGGCTCAGCAGGTCGTGCAAACGGCGGGCGAGGAAGGCAAGCGGCTGGCGGCCGAGAGGGCCCAACTGGCGGCCGAACGTTCGGCCAGCGCGAGCGAAGCCGAGTCGGCACCTGAAGGCGAGGCTGCTCCCGAGGCCGCGCCCGAGGCCGAGCCGGCCGAAGCGCCCGCCCCTCAGAGCGTGGATGGCACGCTGCCTGAGCGGGAAATCGAGGGAGCGGAACCGACTGAAGCCGCACCCGAGCCGATCGGCGAGTCGGATGTAAACATCACCGGCGCCGGCCGGGATATCGAGACAACAACCGGAGGTTGAAAGAGGCACTCAGGTTCCCGTCCCTATACTCTCCGACAGGCCGCGTGCGGCAGACGCAGGGTCGAGGGTGATGGATAAGACGGGTTTGCAAGGACTGTAAGGGAGACCGGTTTTGGCGGATAACAAACTGAGAATCCATACCCTCAGCAAGGAGCTGGGCGTTACCAGTAAAGCGATCCTCGATAAGTGTCGCGCAGAGGGGATCACGTCGGTAACGAACCACATGTCCACCTTGTCGGCGGGTCTGGCGGCCACCATCAGAGAGTGGTTCAGCGAAGCGAGCCACGGCACGGCCGTTGAGACCGCGGCGCCAGTGGACCTTGAGAAGGCGCGCACGCGTCGAAAGCGGAAGACCCAGCCCAGCGAGGCTGCACCTGCTCCGACCGAGAAGAAGGCTGCGCCGACGGCGGACAAAGCCCCCGAGGGCGAGACCGCGCCCGCTGTTGCTGAGCCAGCCGAAGCCCCCGCGGCCGAGTCAGCCCCTGCTCCTGCAGCGGCTGAGGCGCCGGCCCCCGCGGCACCGACTGAAGCAGCGCCGACACCGCCTCCGGCCCCCGAGGAAAGCCCTGCGCCCGCCCCGGCACCCGCCGCTGAGCCCGCTCAGCAGCCGGTAGCCGAGCCACCGGCCGAACCGAAAGTCGCCGCCGCCGCTCCCGAGGCGGCGCCAGCAGCACCGGCGGCGCCAGCCCCCCCGCCTGCGACGGCCCCGGCCGCGCCACAGGTC